>DASZSJ010000089.1:0-99510 GCA_035548675.1 Solirubrobacterales bacterium | reverse complement strand
GTGCCGAGTGTCTGGTTTGCCACCGTATACGTGGGTCAACTCAACACTCGACACCGCGGGCTCGCCCAAAATCGCCTGTCGGTCGGCTTCTGCCTCTTCCTGGGTCCGTTGCTGACGAAATTCGTGGAATCAATCATCTAGCGGCGCAGCGGGTCGCGGCCGTCCCATTCGCCCAGCGGGGCGTAGGGGCGGAAGCGGATGAAGGCGGACTCATGGTGGAAGGAGCTCTGGCGGTGAGCGCGCGTCGCCATTGGGTGGGCACCGTCGGTATGGCCGCGCGCGTATTCGCGCATCGCCCCGACGCTGCGCCAGATCGAGAAGGTGGAGACGAGTCGTGGCGGGCGGGCGAAGCCGGTCGAGGCGAGCATCGCGGGGTTGGCGACCGCCTCGCCCTCGGCGGCGGCACTCGCCTTGAGGAAGGGCCATATGCGGCGCAGCCGCAGGCGGCCGATGGTGAGGACCGCGACCGGCTCCTCCTCGCCGACCTCGATCTCCTCCTTCGGCAGGCCGGGCAGCTCGGGCCAGGAGCCGTAAACGTGCAGGGGCTGCAGCCTCACCTGCCAACCGTTGGAGAGGCGCCGGGCCAGTGGGTGCTGCGCGGCGAACGCCTCGAAGGCGGCGTCATCCTCCCAGGCCGCGATCAGGCCGACCCGGCCGGGCTGGGGAGTGGGGAGGAGGCCGCCGCCCAGAGGCGCCGCGCCGACCGTCTCGGCGTAGAGAAGGCCCGGGACGTCGGTGGGGCGGGGCCTGTGGCGGAGGACCTTGGGCGCGGCGCGCGTTCCCACGTCGGCCAACTGCACTGTAAGGACCATCGAGACCTCCTCTTCAAAAGCTAACCTAAGGATAACTAGGTTAGCGCTATGAGCTCGGGGATGCAGACACGGAGGAGACGGATCGGCCGGGCCGCGCGGCGCTCCTTGATCGAAGCCGCCGCCTCCGAGCTCTTTGCCACCCGCGGCTATCGGGGCGCCTCGATCGAGGAGATCGCCAGGCGCTCCGGGGTTACTCCACCGGTCGTCTACGATCATTTCGAGTCGAAGCTGGACCTCTACAGGCAGCTGCTCGAGCGCCATTTCGCCGAGCTGCGCGAGGTCTGGCGTCGCCATTTCACCGGCGCGGATCCTCCCCGCGAGCGGGTTGCCCGCTCGTTCGACGCCTGGTTCGCCTACGTCGAGGAGCACCCTTTTGCCGGTCGCGTCCTCTTCCGCGACGCGAGCGCCGACCCCGAGGTCGCCGCGGTGCACGCGGCGGTGGCGAGCAGCAGCCGCGCGGCGATCCTGCCGCTCTTCGCCGCCGAGCCGGGAGCCGCCGCGCTGGCCGGATCGACCGAGGGCGAGGGGCTGGAGATGGTGTGGGTGGTCCTGCGCGGCGTGCTCCAGGGCCTGGCGATCTGGTGGACCGACAACCCGGACGTGCCGCGCGAGCGCCTGGTCGCCACGGCGATGAACGCCCTCTGGCTCGGCTTCGAGCGCGTGCAGCGGGGTGAGGGCTGGAGCTAGGAGGGATTGGCGAAACCATGGCGACTCAGCTCGCCAGCGGGTTGAGCCAGCGCAGCCCCTCGAAGCGGGCGAAGTCGTTGTCGCTCGAGCAGACTTCAGCCCCGTGCTCGAGCGCGAGCGCGGCGAGATGGGCGTCGCTGGTCAGGTTGCCGGCCGTGCCGAGGGGCTGCAGCAGTCGCCGCAAAGTGGCCGCGTGAGCGTCGGTCGGATTGACGACTGTGGCGACCGGCTGCGCGAGCCATTCGTCGACATGCAGGAGGGCGTCATCGGGCGAGAGCGGTCGCTCGATCGCGGCTGGATTGGTGGAGATGCGCAGGAAGCCGAGCAGGGCAACCCAGGCAAACGCAACCGCCTCTGTGCCTGAGAGAACCGCCTCCAGCCACTCGCGTGCCCGATCGTGAGATGGAGATTCCTCGTCGACCGCGTAGAGAAGGAGGTTGACGTCGGGCAGCTTCACTTGCGCAGGGCCATCTTTCGCAAGATCTCCGCGTCTTCGAGCTCACCGGCCAGCTGCAGGGCCTTGTCCAGGTTCACGCCGGGCCGTGCGCCCATCCTGGCGGTGCGCACCTTGTAGGGCTTGCTGCTCGTGCGCTCGGCGCTCTCCAGGCCTCGGCGCACGCTCGAGTTGAGCGCCTCCTTGAAGGAGATGTCCCTCCTGCGCATCTCCTCCTTCAGCTTGGCGGCGACATCGGGATCGAGGGTCACGGTCGTTCGCATTTGAGGCATCATGATAGCGGGAAGCTTGCTGTCATGATGCATAAATGTCTTGACGGTCGGCGTGGGCATCAGCTCGACCAACCCGGATAGCGGCCCCTGACCCGCCACTGCCAGGGCGGGCGTTCGGAGGGCGGGAAGGCGTAGTGGTTGCGGCCGGGCAGGATCTCCAGCGGGACCAGGGCCGGGTCGTCGCCGAGCAGGACCGGGACATCGCGCGCGGCTTCGACCTGGGCTCGACCGGCGCGGCGCACGACTCGCTCCCAGCCGAGGCCGGGGCGGTAGAGCCAGTAGACGAGCTCGACCCAGCCGCGCGAGCGGCGCCGGTCGATCAGCTCGGTGAACGCTGTGGTGCGCCGCCGCGAGGCGGTCAGGTGGGCGCCGGCGGCGACAGCGCAGCTTTCGCGGCGGCAGTAGCGGAAGTCGACCGGGACGAGGGGGAGGCCGCTCGGCCCCGGCGCGGCCACCGGCGCCGGTGCGAGGGCGCGCGCCAGCCGCGCCAGCGGCCAGCCGTAGGCGGGAACCAGCGGGTGGTGACGGCAGGAGTCGGGCAGCTTCGGCGCGCAGGCGATCCGCTTGGAGATCGCCCCGGCGAGCCCGCGGCTCGCCTCGATTTCGCCGCCCGCGGCGATGGCGGCGATCCCCGCGAGCAGCAGCAGCGCGACCAGCGCCACCAGGCCCGCCTGCTCGACGCTCGCCGAGCCGCGCTCCCGCGCCCGGTCATCCAGCGCCTGCCGCCTGCACCTCTGCGCTCGTTTCCAATCCACGCCTCGACGCTAGGCGCTGGCGGCGCACGCGTGGTGCGCACAGTGTCACAACTTTGCCCCGCAACTCCCTTCTGCTATTCATGTGGTCAATGGAGGGCAGCCCCTTCAACCTCTTCGGCGATCCCGACGAGTTCCGCGCCCGCATGGAGGAGCTCTCGGAGCAGATGCAGTCCTCCCAGCGCGTCGCCTGGGCGGACAACGCGATCAAGCTCGCGGTCGAGATGACCGTGGCCTCGATCGGTCGCCTCGATCTCTCCGGCGGCCCCGACCAGCAGGCGATGCAGGTGCGCGACGCGATCCGCGTGCTCTTTCCGGAGGCGGTCACTCTCGTGCGCGAGGCGCGCGAAGGCCTTTCCTGAATCGCCGGGCCGGCGCATTTCGGCGTCCTCGGTCGCTTGTGTGCAGAGCACCCGGCGCTCCCTGCGTCCTGGAGCTGCTTGGCCCGGCGACTCGGGAGATTCGTTCGGGTCTCAGAGGAGCTCGAGGCGCAGCTTGGCTGCGGCGCCGCGCCGCAGGGCTGCCGCGAGCAGCTCCATCGGGACGGCGACGATGAAAGCCGGGACGGCGACGAAGATGCTGATCGCGGCGTCGAGGCGGCGCTGCCAGGGGTGCTCGGCGGGCGCTGCGGTTGCGCGCCCGAGGGCGCCGAGGGCGACGTTGCGGCCGAAGGTGAAGCCGTTGAGCACCGTCTGCCACATCGCCGCGATGCCGGCGCCAGGCGACCAGCGGGCGGAGACGACGACTTGGTCGCGGTTGGCGACGAGGCGCCGCACCGACTCGACCGTGAAGAGGTAGTGGCTGTCGGGCTCCAGGCCGGCCCAGCCGGCGCCGCCAATCCAGGCCGCGAAGCCGCTCCGGTCGGCGATGCGGATCATCGCGCCGTCGGTGAGCCGGTCGAGCGCCGCCAGCGCCCCCTCGGTGTCGCCGCCGCCGACGACGCCGAGGCCGCAGCTCTCGCAGCGCTGCACCGGCCCCGCCAGCCCGGCTCGCGAGTCGATCCAGCCGAAGAGCGGCTCGCCGCAGGCGGGACAGGGAGGGTTGTCCGGCCCGGCGCCCGCCTCGAGCGGCACCACCGGCGTCGGCCGGCGACCGCCCCCATTGGTTCTCGTCGCTCGCACTGGTCGGTAGCGTACGCCCAGTGCGGTTGAGCGAGATCATGACCCCCGGAGTCGTCACCGCGAGCGCGGAGGAGAGCGTCGCCTCGGTGGCCCGCCAGATGCGCGATCGCCGCGTCGGCTCGGTCGTGGTCGTCGACGCCGCCGGCTCGCCGCAGGCGATGATCACCGACCGCGACATCGCCCTGCGCGTCCTCGCCGAGGGAGTTGCCGCCGCCGACCCGGTCGGCGAGCACGCCACCCGTCCCCTGGTCTGCGGCGAGCCGGAGATGGAGCTCGACGAGGCGGCGGCGCTGATGGTCCAGCACCGCGTGCGGCGCCTTCCCGTCGTCGATGCGGGTAGGCTCGCCGGCATCGTCACCCTCGACGACATCGCCGTGCGCAGCGAAAACCTCGATCTCGCCCAGCGGATGACCGCCGAGGTGATCGAAGGCGCCCTGCCGCAGTTCTACTTCCGCGAGCGGGGTTGAGGCGCGCCGTGGACCGCAGCCAGACCGTCGCTTGGGAGCAGCGCTGGTCTAAGCCCGCGGCCTTTGCGGCCCTCGGCTCGGTCGCCTTCGTGATCGCCGCGATCGTCGTCGCCACCCAGGGCGTCGGTAGCGCCAGCGGCGACTCCGAGCTGCTGCGCAACGCGCAGGACCACCGCACCGCCCAGATGGTCTCCAGCATCCTGCAGGCGATCGGCGTCGGCCTGCTGGCAGCGCCGCTCTACTACCTCTTCCGCAGCGCCAACGCCCGCAGCGAGCGGATGCGCGGCCAGCTCGTCGGCGTGGTCGTCATCGCGCCCCTCTTCCTCGCCATCCTCGCCATCCTCAGCGGCGTCTCCACCCTGCACGCCGCCTCGGATTTCGTCACCCACGAAGTACCCCGCCTCCTCGCCAAGGGGGTGCAGCTGAACGGCGATCGCGCCGACGAAATCGCCAACGAAACGGTCAACGACGCGCCGCTGCGCAGCCTCGCCGCCGGCTTCGGCCTCGCCGGCCAACTCGGCTTCGTGGTGGCGATGGTCTACACCTGTCTCTACGCGATGCGGGTCGGGCTGCTGACCCGCTTCTGGGGATCGCTCGGCATGGCGCTCGGCGCCGTCTCCTTCCTCTTCTTCCAGTTCGCCCTGCTCTGGTTCCTCTACCTCGCCGCTCTGCTGCTGGGACGCGCCCCCGGCGGCAAACCGCCGGCCTGGGATGCCGGCGAAGCGATCCCCTGGCCGACGCCCGGGGAGAAAGCGGCGGCCGGGCTCGACGAGGACGGGGACGGGGACGAGGGGGGAGCTAGCGGGAACGCTCCGCCGCCGCCCGCTTCCCCTGAGTCCGAATCTCGCTGAGGATCCGCTCCAGGCGGGGCTCCCGCGAGGCATGGCTCATCGCGGCACGGCAGCCCGATCGGCGGTGTGGCGCAGGACCTTGCGCACTTGCTTCGGGTCGTATTTGACCTGCCAGTGGGAGAAGCGCAACGGCCACATGCCGGCGGAGAGGTGTGCCTGATCGCGTTCGAGACCCCGCCTCTGCTGGGCCGCTGTGCGGTGGTAGCGCAGGCCGTCTGTCTCCACGACGATCCCCAGCTCTGGCCAGCAGAAGTCGACTTCGTAGCCATTGATCCACACTTTTGTCTCCGGCATCGGGAGCCCAGCGGCACGGGCGATCGGGCGGAAGCTCGTCTCGAGCTCGGAATCGCTGAGGCGGAAGGCGAGGGGATCGAGCAGCGTGCGCAAGGGGGCGACGCCCGGTTGGCCGCTGTAGTCGCCGAGCGCGGCATGCAGGGCATCCGCCCGCACCAGGTCGAGCTTGTCTGCCTCGTTGACGGCGCGCTCAAGTGACCTCGGTGACAGCTGCGTCGCCTGGTCGATCAGGGTCAGCGTGGGGGAGGTAACGGGGATGCTCTCGTGCTTCAGCGCATCGTCGGGCTGGAGGGCGGCGCGGCGATGGACCCGGATGCCCGGCTGCTGGCTGCTCCGGCCTGCCGGCAGCGACACCTCGACCAAGCCCGGCGGCTCCTTGCCGAAGCCCCACAGGGCCGCCGCGCTGCCGTGACTCAGCACAGCGCCCCCGCCGCAGGCAAGCGTGGCCGCCATCCACCGCCCGAGGTGGCCCAGCTGCGGGCGGCCGACCGCGTACACGCCGCGCCATACCGAGTGCAGCCGCCCGGACGCGATCCGTCTCTCGATCTGCCGCGCGCTCAGCCCCAATGTCAGCAACTGCCGCCGCGAGATCGCACCGTGCTGCCGGTCAACCAGCGCCCAGATCGCCGCGTCGCGCTCGCGTTGCTCGACCGGCCGCTCCGTATCCGCAGGTTGTCGGGTTGACCCACGCATACGGTGGTAAAGGACGCAGCCTGTCGAGTTCTCCCCCGTTGCCTGGGGCGACGGAGGGCGGTGTGCCGGGATTCAGCCGAGTGGGTTGAAGCCGGGCGGAGCCTTGCTGCTCGCCGCCGCCCGCTTCCTCTGAGTCCGAATCTCGCTGAGGATCCGCTCCAGGCGGGGCTCCTGCGAGGCGTCGACGAAGCTCATCGCGGCCGCGACGCCGGGATGGATGGCGGCGATCCGCTCGTGCATCGCCTGGGCAACGGCGCGGTAGGTGGGGTGGCCCTCGCGGCCCGAGCGCAGCTCGATCAGGTGCATCGCCTCGCGGGCGTTGAGGTCGAGCGTGTAGCGGATCCGGTAGGCGAGGCTGAGCGCGTAGGGGGCCTGCTCGCGCAGGCCGGCGTCGACCAGGCGCTCGTACTCGGCCCGCGAGATCTCCAGCGCCCGCTCGAACTCGCCGCCGGCGCCGGCTTCGCGGACCTCCCCGGGTACCTCCGCACCGAGGTCAGGGCCAAGGCGCTGCCACTGCACGGTTAGCATCCGGTGCCGCTGCAGGTCGCGGAAGGCGCCGTAGTCGGAGACGACCTCGAAGCGGTAGCGCAGGGCCTCGAAGCCGCGGCCGGGACGGTGGCGGCGGTTGCCGCGCTTGCCGACCATCGCCGCCAGCAGCTCGGCGCGCTCCTCGCGGTCGAGCACGTCGAGGCGGGCGAGCACCTCGGTCTCCGGCACGGTGGCCGACTCGAGCAGGCAGGCGGCCAGCAGGCTCTCTTCGCTGCCGTCGACGTGGACCAGCTCGACCGAGGGGGTGGCCTCGCCCTCGTCGCGACGGTCGAGCCCGAGGCGCGCGACCCACTGCTCGGTGCGCTCGCGCCGCCGCTGCAGGTAGGCGATCCACTCGCCGCCGCGGTCGGGGCGCTCGACCCGGGAGACGAAGCTCGGCATCACCTGCTTCAGCTCGGCGAGGATCATGCCGCCGTAGGCGCGCGCCTCCGGCAGCGGCGAGGCGAGCAGACGCAGCAGCAGCTGCTCGTAGGCTTGGCCGGAGGCATAGATGCCGACGTGGCTGAGCGTCGCCGCCGGCAGCAGGCCGCGCAGCAGGTCGAGCGCCTTGGCCCGGATCGAGCGCCGCCATGGCCCCTCGGGTTCGTCGTCCCCGCGCGGCCAGCGCTCGGCCGCCCACTCCTCGACCCGCCGCAGCGAGCCCGAGTAGATCGCGAAGATCTCGTCCATCGCGCGGCCGAACTCGGCCCCGAGCTCCGCTTCCCGGTAGTAGCGGTAGCCCTCGCCGCCGTCGATCGGCATCGGCTTGTCGTAGGGGATGTAGCGGGTCGATTGCTCCAGGTAGGCGGCGAGGCGCCCGCGCTGAAGCAGCTTGGTCAGTACGTTGGAGACCCACTCGCAGGCGACGTGGGCGCCGCCGACCTGGGCGATCGAGTCGTCGCCATAGCCGAGGAAGACGCGTTCGTAGAGGCCGGCGGCGCGCTCGCCCTCGCCGCCGTCGAAGGGCCGCGCGCCGGGCTCGGCGTCGGCCGCGAACTCCTCCAGGTAGAGCCGCCGCACTGTCCCGGAATAGCGCGAATAGCGGGCAAAAAGCGCCCCCTTCACCGTCTCCGGCAGGTTGACGAGGGCGAAGACGGGACGGTCGAGGTTGGTGAAGTGGGGCGCCAGCAGCGCCCGCTCCTCGGCGGTGAAGTCCTCGACCGGGTAACGCACCGGGGCATCGTAGACCCCGTCGCGGCGGGCCGGTCTAAGGGGTTGCCGCCATCAGCTCGACCCGGTGGCCGTCCGGCGTCAGGGTCAGCGCGCGCGGGGCGCCCCAGTGTTCGCGCCGCCGTTCGACCGCGAAGCCGTGCTCGCCCAGCGCCGCGAAGGTGCGCTCGAAGTCGGCGACGACCACCGCCGTGTGGCCGCGCGGCGGCACCGCCGGCGACTCGCTCGGCATCAGGTGGACCTGCGTGCCCTCGCGCTCGAGCCAGGTGAACTCGCGCAGCGTCGACGGCGGCTCGACCCGCTCAAAGCCGAGCAGCTCGAAGAGCTCGACCGTGCGCTCGATCGCGGCTGGCCTCACCTCGATCCCGACGTGGTGGAGCATCAGGAGGCCGCCGCGAGGTGGGCCGCCTTGCGACGGTACTGGCCGGCGTCGGTGAACTCGATCAGCTCCGCGTCCTCGAGCACCTCGGCCAGGTGGCCGGTGCGCAGGTGGAAGGCCTCACCCGCCCGCGCCAGCAGCGTCTCGCCGTCGGCGAAGCGATAGCGCAGGATGCCCCGGGCCAGGTAGCACCAGTGCTCGCAGGGGCACATGTCATCGGGCAGGCCGACGTAGAGCGGTGCCGAATCGAAGCCGGCCGGGATCAGGTGTCGCGCGCAGACCATCCCGCCCATATCGAGCACCCGGGATTCCATCTCGCCCACGCGGTGGGTCTCCGTCTCGCTCCAATCCATGCTCATATGGGATCAAAACAGGAGCGAGGCCACAGCTGCGCCGACGACGATGATCGTCGACCAGGTGACCGCCTCGGCGGTGATCTCCATGTCGAGGCCGTAGGCGTGGGCGACGACCAGCGAGTTGAGCCCGGTGGGCATCGCCGAGAGCAGGCGGTAAGCAGCGGGGAGGTCGATCAGCGGCGCCGCCATCAGCATCAGCAGGCCGGGCACGACGGCGAGGCGGGTGATGACGATGAGCGCGACCGGGCGGGTGAGCGGCGGCGGCATCGGCAGCTCGCCGTGCTCGGCGTTCTCGGCCAGGGTGGCGCCGACGGCGAAGAAGCCGATCGGCAGGATGGCGACGATCAGCGCCTGGGAGGCGTCGACGAGGACGTCGGGAGCCAGCGCGCGCGGCGCCAGCAGCCCGAGGATCGCGGCGTAGAGCGCCGGGTTGCGGGTGAAGAAGGCGCGCACGCGCTGGCGCGGGGTTTCGCCCGCCTTGGTGCCGAAGGCGGCGCCGATCGCGAAGGCGCCGAGCAGCAGGCAGGGGCCGGTGACGAGGACGTCGTAGAGGACCGCGGTCGAGAGCTGGTCGCGGCCGAGCAGCGCCACCGTCAGCGGGTAGCCGAGGTAGCCGGTGTTGACGCTGAGGATCGTGCAAACGACGGCGCCGGTCTGGAAGCGCGGCAGGTGCAGCACGCGGCTCGCGACCAGGTAGGCGAGCAGCGCCCCGAGCGAGGAGGCGACGATGCCGAGGAGGAGCCCGACGCCGTGGCTGAGGTCGATGTTCGCCTTGGCGAGATTGAAGAAGATCACCGGCGGCAGGAAGACGTAGAGCAGCAAGGTCAGCGCCCGCCGCGAAACCAGCGCCGCTCCCGCCGGCCAGCGGTGCTCGGAGGCGACCCCGATCCCGACGGAGACGACGATCGCGGCGGTTGTGAGGAGAACGCCGATCTGCGGACCCTTTCAAGCTCAGAGGAGAGGGGCTTTACCGTGAACGCCACTCGCGGGGGGTGGCGCCGTAGGGGGCCCACCCCTGAGGAAGCTTTAGCTACCGGAAGGGGTGGGGGTGCCTGCGGCGACAGGACCCGCCGCGCCGAGACCGTTCACGAGTACAGCCCCTCGATCTCCGCTTCGTACTTGCGCTCGATCGGGCGCCGCTTCAGCTTCATCGTCGGTGTCAGCTCCTCGCTGCCGGGCAGCCACTCGCCGGGGAGGACCTTGAAGCGCTTGATCTGCTCGACCCGTGAGAGGCGCGCGTTGGCCGCCTCGACCGCGGCCGCGATCTCCTCGGCGACCGCGGCGTCCTCGGGCGCAAGGCTCCGCGCCGCGAGCGATTCCGGGTCGAGGGCGAAGAGGGCGACGTTGTAGGGGCGGTTGTCGCCGATCGCGACCGCCTGGGCGATCAGCGGCGTCGCCGCCTTCAGCTTCGCCTCGATGTTGGCCGGCGACATGTTCTTGCCCGCCGCGTTGATGATCAGCTCCTTCTTGCGGTCGACGATGCGCAGGTAGCCGGCCGCGTCGAATTCGCCGATGTCGCCGGTGCGCAGCCAGCCATCCTCGCCGAGCGCCTCGGCGGTCTTCTCCGGCAGGTTGCGGTAGCCGGCCATCACCTGCGGGCCGCGCACCAGCACCTCGCCGTCCTCGGCCAGCTTCACCTCGGTGCCCGGGATCGGCGGGCCGACGGTGCCGACGCGGACGCCGCCGGGCGGATTGAGGGTGGTGATCGCGCTCGTCTCCGACATACCCCAGGTCTCGCGGATCTCTATCCCGAGCGCGAGGAAGAACTCGAGCACCTCGGGCGGCGTCGGTGCCGCCCCGACGACGAACGATTCGACCTGGTCGAGGCCGAGCATCGCCCGGATCGTCGCGAGCACCTGCTCGTCGGCGCGCTGCCACTCGGCCTCGAGCGCGGCGGGCGCGCCGCCGTCCATCATCGCGCGGGCGCGGCGGCGGCCGAGCTCGATCGCGGCGACCGTCGCTTCGCGTTTGGACTCGTCGGCCTCGGCCGCGATGCCGACCTCGATCGCCGCCTTCAGCTTTTCCCAGATCCGCGGCACGCCGCCCCAGACCGTCGGCTTGACCTCGATCGAGTAGGCGACCATCTGGCGCGGGTCCGGGCAGCAGTAGACGCAGCTGCCGTAGATCATCTGCGCGTAGAGACCGGCCCAGCGGTCGGCGATGTGGGCGCTCGGCAGGTAGGAGATCATGCGCCCGCCCGGGGCGGTCTGCTGAACCTCGTCGCAGGCGCGCCAGACCGCGACCATGTTGGCGTGGGTCAGCTGCACGCCCTTCGGCGGGCCGGTTGTGCCCGAGGTGTAGATCAGGCAGAGCACGTCGTCCGGCTCGACCGCGCGCCAGGAGGCCTCGAAGTCGAAGCCGGGCTCCCCCATCCGCTCCAGCTCCTCGATCGAGGTCGTCCCCTCCGGCGCCTCGCCGTCGACGACGATGACGTGCTCGAGCGTGTCGACCCGCTCGCGCGCCGCCAGCACGGTCTCGAGGAAGGCCCGCTCGGTGACGAGCACCCGGTTCGCCGCATCCCGCACCAGGTACTCGACCTGCTCCGGCGAGGAGGTGTTGTAGACGGAGAAGCAGGTCGCGCCGAGGTGCATCGCGGCGGCATCGGTGAGGTGCAGCGCCGGGCGATTGACCAGCATGAACCCCACCGTGTCACCGCGCTTGACGCCAAGCGCGGCCAGCCCGGCGGCCCGCTTGCGCACCGCGTCGGCGTAGTCCTGCCAGGAGGCCTCGTAGCTCGAGTCCTTGAATCGCAGCGCCGGGCTCTCCGCCCACTCCGCAGCGGTCAGCTGAAACGCCTCGCACATCGTCGACGCCGACAGCGCTGCCGGTCGCTCCTCCATGGAGTGACCTTATCGCGGCGCCGTCAGGTTTTTTGCTGACGGCCAAGTGGCCGCGGAGGACAGATTCCTATGCGCAATGCCAGCCAGCTCTGAAGGGGGCGTGCGAAGAAGAGGACGATGAGGCCGATCGGGATTGCCATGACTCCGATGGCATTTGAGGAGCAGTTGAGAAGCAGACCCAGCGCGGCAGCGGATATCCCGGTGACCCACGCCAGCACGAGGAGGAAGACAAGTTCTGTAGCCAAAACATTTCGGCGCATCGAGGTCACTATAGCTCCCGGGCAAGGCCTACTACGAGGTAGATCATGAGGCCGAAGCCGACTCCGAAGTATGCGCTCAGAAAGCCGATCCACTGGACCGCATCTCGGGGCAGTCTCAGGCTGAGCCCAACACTGGTTCCCACGAAGCCACACAAGATCGAGATGAAGGCAGGGAAGCCGGGGCTGCTCGGGTCGGGAAGGCTTGCGAAGAGCACGCCCCGATCGTGGCGAGATGCGATTCACGCGTGGTGCGCAGAATCGCGCGAAAGCGTCAGAAAAGCGAGGCGCCGGCGTGTTCGGCGAACTCGACCAGCGGCTGCGGGATGACGCCGAAGAAGATCGTTGCGGCGGCGGCAAGCAGGGCGGGGGCGACGAGGTAGATGCGGCGGCCCGCCTCCGGGTCGATCGGGTCCGCTTCGGGCGAGGCGCCGGCGATCGCCGGGGTGGCGGCGGGCTCGCCACCGGGGCGCATCCACATCGCGGCGACGACCCGCAGGTAGTAGGCGAGCGAGATCATCGTGCCGACGGCAATGAAGACCGCGAGCCAGGTGTAGTCGCCTTCGACCAGGGCCTCGATCAGGTAGAGCTTGCCGATGAAGCCCGCCGTGGCGGGCAGGCCGGCGAGGCCGAGCATCGAGATCGTCAGCGGCCAGGCCAGCTGCGGGCGCTCGGCACCGAGCCCGCGCACGGCGGCGATGTCATCGCCGAAGACGGTCTCGCGCTCGCGGGCGACGACGACGGCGAAGGCGGCAAGGTTCATGAAGGCGTAGGCGGCGAGGTAGAAGACGATCGCGTTGACGCCGGCCTCTGAGGCGACGACGAGGCCGCCGAGGATGTAGCCGGCCTGGGCGACGCCGGAGTAGCCGAGCAGGCGCTTGAGCGAGTCCTGGCCGAGCGCGCCGACGTTGCCGACGAGGATCGAGATCGCGGCGAGGACGGCGAGCGCCGGCTGCCAGTCGTCGACCTGCGGCGCCAGGGCGACGTCGAAGAAGCGGATGAAGACGGCGAAGGCAGCAGCCTTGGTCGCCACCGCCATGAAGCTGGTGATCGGCGTCGGCGCGCCCTCGTAGACGTCGGGCGTCCACTGGTGGAAGGGGGCGATCGAGGTCTTGAAGGCGAGCCCGACCGCGGCCATCGCGATCCCGACCAGGACCAGTGGGTCGCCGAGCACGCCTTCCTGCGCGATCCCGCTGGCGATCCCGGCGAAATCGGTCGAGCCCGAGCCGCCGTAGAGGAAGGCCATCCCGTAGAGCAGCGTCGCCGAGCCGAGCGAGCCGACGATCAGGTACTTGAGCCCCGACTCGAGCGACTTCTCGCGGCGCAGGTTGGTGGCGCAGAGGATGTAGAGCGGGATCGAGAGCGTCTCGATCGCGACGAAGAAGGTGACCAGGTTCTGCGCCTGCGCCAGCAGCACCATGCCGAGCACCGAGCCGAGCAGCAGTGCGTGGTACTCGCCCGAGCCCGCTTCCTCGGCGGCGGGCTCGCGAATCGAGAGCAGCACCGCAAAGGCCGCGGTGAGAATCGCAATAAGGGAAATGGAGATCGCCAGGTCGTCGAGCTGCAAAGCACCGGAAACGAGTTCGGTCGCATCCCCCCACCGCCAGATCAGCAACCCCGCTGTGGTCCCTAGTGTCACCAGGGTGAGTCCCGGCACGGCCCGCTTCACCGGCTTGAAGACGCCGCTGAGCAGGACGACGCAGAGCCCGACCGTGAGCGCAAGGACGGGGGAGAGCGCGGCGTAATCGATGTGGGGGGCGTTGAAGTTCATCGCTTGGCCAGGTTCGCGGGTGGTTGGGCTTGGCCTTCGACGGCGGAGACGCTTTGCTGTACCGATCTGTCGGTCCGCTTCAAGATCAGCTGCGGGTACAGCGCCAGTCCCAGGATGCAGAGCACCAGCGGCACCAGCACGACCCCGTCGCTCAGGCCGATCTCGCGCGATTCGAGTCCCTCGGGCCGGCGGTTGTGCATCGTCCGCTGGTAGAGGCGCAGGGCGTAGTAGGCGCTCATCGCGACGCCGCTGATCGCGACGAAGGCGAAGACGATCTTCGAGTCGAAGAGGCCGTTGAGGATGTAGAACTCGCCGACGAAGTTTGCTGAGCCCGGCATCGCCAGGGTGGCCAGGGTGACGATCAGGAAGAGGGCGGCAAGGACCGGCGCCTTCATCGCCATCCCGCCCATCTCTCGGAGATCCTCTGTTCCCGAGCGCTCGGCGAGGATCGCGACGATGACGAAGAGCGGCGCGACGACGAGGCCGTGGTTGACCATCTGCAGCACCGCGCCGTCGGAACCGTCGGCGGAGAGGGCGAAGATGCCGGCGGTGATGAAGCCGAGCTGGGCCACCGAGGAGTAGCCGGCGATCAGCCGCAGGTTGGTCTGGGTGAAGGCCATCACCGAGCCGTAGAGGATCGAGGCCAGGGCGATGACGAGGATCGCCTCCTGGAATTCCACCGTGGCGTCCGGGAAGAGCGGCAGCACGACGCGCAGGAAGCCGTAGGCGCCGACCTTGGCGAGGACGCCGGAGAAGACCGCCAGCGCCGGCAGCGGCGCCGCCCGGTAGGCGTCCGGCATCCAGCCGTGCAGGAGGAAGGCCGGCATCTTGACCAGGAAGGCGGCGGCGAAGAACCAGAAGATCCAGCGCTGGCTGCCCTCGCCGAGCGGGTGCCGGGACAGTTCGGCAATCGAGAAGGTGAGGTGGCCGCCGTCCTGGGCCGAGATGATCGCGGTGGCGATCGCCGCCACCAGCATCAGCAACGAGCCGATCAGCGTGTAGACGATCATCTTCAGCGTCGCCGCAGCGGCGGTCGGTCCACCTTCGTCGCTGCGATCCGCACCCCAGGCGCCGAAGAGGAAGTAGAACGGCACCAGCATCAGGTCGAAGAAGAGGACGAAGAGGAGCAGGTCCTGGGCCAGGAACGAGCCCAGCGTCGCGGTCTCGCCGAGCAGCATCATCAGGAAGAAGAGGTGCGGCCGCTCCTGCTCGCGGAAGGCGGCGAAGGCGGTCCCGCCCACCCAGAGGACGGTGGTGAGCAGGACGAGGAAGACGTTGAGCCCGTCGACGCCGAGGCTGTAGTCGACGCCGAGGCCGGGGATCCAGTTGACGTCGACGGTGTTCTGCAAGCCGGCGTCCGGGTTGAAGCCGACCACCATCCCGATCGCCAGGCCGAGGGTCACCAGCGTGCCCAGCGTCGCCCACCAGCCGGCCTGGCGGCGCGGCAGGAAGAGGCCGATGAGGCCGAAGACGAGCGGTGTCCAGAGCAGCGAGTTGATCATGAGGAGGTGAGCAGGAAGTAGAGGGCGAGGCCGGCGAAGCCGAGGATCAGCAGCAGCGCGTAGCTGCGCACGAAGCCGCTCTGCACGACGCGGACGAGGCGGCCGCCGGCGCCGACCACGTCCTCGGTACCGCTGACGAGGCCGTCGACGACGAGGCGCTCGAAGCTGCGGTTGGCGAAGCGGCCGATCGCCAGGGCCGGGCGGACGACGAGGAGGTCGATCGCCTCGTCGAAGTACCACTTGTTGTAGAGGAAGGTGTGCAGGGCGGAGAAGCGCCGCTGCAGGGCGGCGGGGGTCTCCGGGCGCGCCACGTAGAGGAAGTAGGCGATGCCGATGCCGGCGAGCGAGATCGCCGCGCCGATCGCCAGGCCGATCCAGTCGGCGGCGAGCGAGGGGTGGATCGCGGCCAGCGGCGAGTCGGCGAAGACCGGGTCGAGGAACTTGGTCACCACATCGTCGACGCCGGGCACCTGGACCAGGCCGGCGAAGAGGGCGCCGAAGGCGAGCACGCCCATCGCGATCCGCATCGGCAGCGAGGACTCGGCGATGTGGTGCTCGGCGCCGGGGAAGCCGACCCCGGTGTCCTCCTCTTCGCCCGTCGCCGGGTTGAAGGGGTGGGCGTGGTGGACGTGGCCCGTGTCGATCAGCTCCTGCGCCTCCGGGCAGGGCTTGCCGGGGAGGACGCGGAAGACGAGGCGGAAGGTGTAGATCGCGGTCAGCAGCGCGCCGAGGTAGCCGAGCACGGTGAAGATCACGTACATCCCGCCGCGGGCCGAGGCGTAGGCGAGGATCTCGTCCTTGGAGAAGAAGCCGGAGGTGCCGGGGAAGGCGGCGAGCGCGAGCGCGCCGCAGAGCATCGTCGCCGAGGTGAAGCGCATCGCCCTGCCGAAGCCGGACATGCGGTCGATGTTCTGCTCGTTGGCCATCGCGGCGATGATCGAGCCGGCCGCCATGAAGAGCAGCGCCTTGAAGAAGGCGTGGGTCATCAGGTGGAACATGCCGGCGCTGTAGGCGCCGATCGAGACGCCGACGACCATGTAGCCGATCTGGCTCATCGTCGAGTAGGCGATCGCCCACTTCAGGTCGGTCATCACCAGCGCGATCGAGGCCGCGACCAGCAGCGTCGCCAGGCCGACGAAGGCGGCGATGTCGGCGGCGGTGGGGGCGAGGACGAAGAGGGCGTGGGTGCGGGCGATCAGGTAGACGCCGGCGGTGACCATCGTCGCCGCGTGGATCAGCGAGGAGACCGGGGTGGGCCCCTCCATCGCGTCGGGCAGCCAGGTGTGGAAGGGCAGCTGCGCCGACTTGGCGAAGGCGCCGACGAGGAGCAGCAGGCAGATCGCGGTCACCGTCCACTCGTTGGTGCTGAAGACCTGCGGCGCCTTGGCGAAGACCTCGCTGTATTCGAAGGTCCCCAGCTCGCGGAAGATCAGGAAGGCGGCGAGGACGAGGCCGATGTCGCCGACGACGTTGATCACGAAGGCCTTCATCCCCGCCTTGGTCGCGGTCCCCCGCCGGTACCAGAAGCTGATCAGCGCGTAGGAGGCGAAGCCGACGAAGGCCCAGCCGACGATCAAGAGCACGAAGTTGCCGGCGAGGACAAGCAGCAGCATCGAGAAGACGAAGAAGTTGAGGTAGCTGAAGAAGCGGTGGTAGCCCTCGTCGGACTGCATGTAGCCGTAGGAGTAGAGGTGGATCAGGGTCGAGACGCCGGTGACGACGAGGACCATGAAGAGCGAGAGCGGGTCGACGAAGATGCCGAGCTTGATCTCGAGCCCGGCGACGCTGGCGTAGTCCCAGAGCGAGGAGGCGTGGTGGCGCGCCTCGGGGTGCTCGCCGAGCAGGTTGACGAGGGCGGCGACGCCGCAGGCGAAGGCGAGGCCGATCGCGGCGGTGCCGATCGCCCCGGCGGCCTTCGCCGGCAGCGCCCTGAAGCCGAGCGCGATCGCGATCGAGCCGAGCAGCGGGAAGAGCAGGACCAGCCAGGCCCAGGCGGTCGCCGTCATCCCCGCAGCTCCCGCAGCTCGTCGACGTCGAGCGGCAGCTTGCGGCGGAAGATCGCCACGATCAGGCCGAGGCCGACGACGACCTCGCAGGCGGCGATGACCATGACGACGATCGCGAAGACCTGACCCTGCTGATTGCCGACCATCCTGCTGAAGGCGACCAGGGCCAGGTTGCCGGCATTGAGCATCAACTCGAGGCAGAGCAGGATCACGATCGGGCTGCGGCGCAGCAGGATTCCCATCGCCCCGACCGCGAACAGCAGCGAGGAGAGGACGATGTACCACTCGACGTTCAACTCTCCGCCTTTCGCTGGGCGAGGACGATCGCGCCCACCGCTGCCAGCAGCAGCAGGATCGAGGAGGCCTCGAAGGGCAGCAGGAATCGTTCGAGCAGGAGCTTGCCGATCCCGGCCGGGTCGCCGAAGCCCGCCGGAACGTCGGGGCCGTGGGTCCCCAGCGCGATCAGCGAGGAGCTGAGCACGGCGATCGAGAGCTCGATGAAGATCGCCGCGCCCAGCAGCGGGGCGAGGAAGCGCTGGCCCGGGATCGGCTCCCAGGCCGACTCGGTGTCGCCGCCGACGTAGGCGACGACGAAGACGTAGAGGACCATCACCGCGCCGGCGTAGACGACCACCTGGGCGGCGGCGACGAAGGCCGAGCTCAGCAGCAGGAAGAGGACCGCCAGCGAGAAGAGGTGGACGAGCAGGGCGAGCACGCCGTAGAAGGGCGTGCGCATGGCGACGACTCCGACCGCGCCGCCGAGGGCGCCGAGCGCCGCCAAGAAGAAGAGGACCGCTTCCACTATTCGCCCTCCGCCCGCAGCGGCGTGCGCTCGATCGGCTCCGCCAGCAGCATCTCCTTGGTGAAGATCAGGTTGGTGCGGTCGTAGTCGGCCATCTCGTAGTCGTGGCCCATCGTGATCGCGTCGAAGGGGCAGGCGATCTCGCAGTAGCCGCAGAAGATGCAGCGCGAGAGGTTGATCTCGTAGATCGCGGCGAAGCGCTCGCCGGCCGAGACCCGTTCGCCCGGCACGTTCTCGGCGGCGACGACGCGGATGCAGTCGGCCGGGCAGGCGGCCGCGCAGAGCGAGCAGCCGACGCACTTCTCCAGGCCCGTGTCCTCGAACTTATGCAGCTTGTGACGGCCGCGGAAGCGCGGGTAGACCGGCGTCTTCTCCTCCGGGTACTCGATCGTCAGCGGTCCCTCGATCAGGCGCGCCATCGTCGTCTTCAGCCCGCGCAGCGTCTCGCCGAAGGCGCGGTAGGCGCCGCCGACCCCGCCGGGCTCCGGCCCGCGCTGGACCTCGACCACGTCCTGGTCCTTCAGGTAGGGAAATTCAGCCACGGCTGACCCCCCATTGGCGAGTTATCCGTGTATATGACGGAAAAGTCGCCAATGCCATCAGGTGGTCACCACCAGAACGGCTGTGACCAGCACGTTCAGCGTCGCCAGCGGCAGCAGGACCTTCCAGCCGAGGCTCATCAGCTGGTCGTAGCGCAGGCGCGGCAGCGTCGCCCGCACCCAGATGAAGACGAGGACGAGGCCGAGCATCTTGGCCAACATCCAGATCGGGTCGAGGAAGCTGGGGCCGGGGCCCATCCAGCCGCCGAGGAACATCGCCGCGGCGACGCCGGAGACGACGAGGATCTCCATGTATTCGACCAGGAGGAAGCTGCCGAAGCGCATGCCGCCGTACTCGGTCATGAAGCCCTGAACGAGTTCGGCGTCCGCCTCGGGCATGTCGAAGGGGGTGCGGTTGGTCTCGGCGAAGCCGGCCAGCATGAAGATCAGGAAGCCGACGAACTGGGGGACGACGTACCAGAGGGCGCCCTGGGCGTGGACGATGTCGACCAGCGAGAGCGAGCCGCCCATCATGATCACGCCGAGCAGGGCGAGGCCCATCGCGACCTCGTAGGAGATCAGCTGGGCGGCGCCTCGCATCGCGCCGAGCAGGCTGTACTTGGAGCCCGAGGCCCAGCCGCCGAGCAGCAGGCCGTAGAAGGCGATCGAGCCGACGGCGAAGAAGTAGAGGATGCCGATCGGCACGTCGATGCCGTAGAAGCCGACGCCGCCCTGGACGTCGCCCCAGGGGATGATCGCCAGCGCCAGCACGCCGGAGAGCACCGGCAGCAGCGGGCCGAGGATGAAGAGCGTGCCGATCGCGTTGGCCGGCCGGAACGCCTCCTTGGAGATCAGCTTGCCGACGTCGGCGAGCGGCTGCAGCAGGCCGAAGGGGCCGACCCGGTTGGGCCCGTAGCGGTGTTGGAAGCGCCCGATCAGCTTGCGCTCGAGCACCGTCATCAGCGGCAGGATGCCGAAGATCACGGCGAAGATGACGAGGCTCTTGACCACCATGATCCAGGTGGCTTCGACGAACTGGGTATCGGCGAGCGGCAGCATCTAGGCGGCGGGAGTCTTCTCGATTTGGACGGAGACGGGAGAGCCGTTGAGCAGCGCGTTGGCGTTGCCCTCGGCGGTGCCCTCGATGAGGAAGCAGACGCCCTCGGGGACGCGCTCCTTGATCGAGACCCTGGCGCGGACGCTGGTGCCGTTTTGGGAGACCGTGACCTCGTCGTTGGCCTGGAGACCGAGGCGGCCGGCGTCGGCGAGCGACAGGGCTACCTGCTGTTGGGGTTGGAGGAACTTCAGCGGCGGGTTCAGCTCGGTGATCGGGCCGGCCCAGAGATCGCGGTAGGTGGAGAGCGCGAGGGAGCCCGAAGCGGGGGAGGCGTCCGAGCCCGGTTCGGCGGACGCGACTCCGCGAGCCGAGGCGGTGCGGTCTGGAGATGCCGCCTCTCCGGACGCGACTCCGCGAGATGTGTGGTCGGACTCCGTGCGATCGGTCGGCGCTCCGCGCTCAGTGTCCGGAGAGGCGGCATCTTCAGACCATTCAACGCCCGGAGCTTCCTGCCAGCGGATGCCCCGGCCCGCGATGTCCGCGTCGGTGACCCCGGCGTAGAAGGGGACCTCGGCGGCCAGGGCTTCGAAAGCCGACGGCTGGGACGAGATGCCGGTGTCGTGGCCCAGCGCCAGGGAGAGCTCTGCAAGGACGCCCCAGTTGGGGCGGATGTCGCCGGGGCGCGAGGCGCTGGGGCGCACGCGCTGCAGGCGCCCGTCGGGGTGCGAGACCGTGCCGTCTTTCTCGGCGTGGGTCTCGAGCGGGAAGACGACGTCGGCCATTGCCGTGGTGGCCGTCTCGAAGGTCGAGAAGGCGACGACGTGGTCGGCCGCGACGAGGGCGCTTTTCCAGGCTTCGGTGTCCGGGAAGTCGCGCAGGGGGTCGACGCCGAAGAGCAAGATCGTCTTCAGCTCACCCGACTCCAGGGCCGCGCGGATCTCCTCGGTCCCCTTGCCGGCGCTCAGAGCATTTCGACGAACCTTTCCCATGTCTGGCATGGAAGACGTTCCACTCAACTCACTCAGCCCCGGGCCGGCGTCGGGGAGGCAGCCCGCCTCGCGCAGGCCGCGGGCGTTGGTGAAGTCGGGGACTTCGAGTAGGCCCGAGCCATCCTTGCCGGCCAGGTCGAGGGCGACGACGAGGTCGAGGAGGGACTCGACGGCACCCTCCTCCCGGCCGATCCGGTCCCCCCAAACCACCACCACGGACCCAGCCCCCCGCAGCGCCTCAGCTACCTCCACGGGCCGATGGGCCGAAAGCGTGTCGATATGTCCCGGTTTCGGCCCGTCGGCCCCGAGGGCTGCGGTGAGGCTCGTGAGAAAGGTGGTGGCGGCGCCGGGGGCGTAGCGCTGGACCGCCATGGCGCCACCGTCGAGCGTCGTCGGCCCCTCGGTCGCCACCGCCAGCTTGGCGCCGTTGCGGCGGATCGCCTTGCGGATGCGCAGGTCGAGGATCGGGCTGGAGTGGAGGGGCTCGGTGCCGACGACGAGGATCGCCTCGGCCGTGTCGATGTCGCGGACCCGGGCCGAGATCTCGGGCCGGGCGAGGCGGACGAGCGCCTCGCGGCCGGCGCCGCGCGAGGGGCGCGAGTCGACGTGGGGCGAGCCGAGCGCGTCGCGCATGATCCGCTGGACCAGGTAGCCCTCCTCGTTGGAGGCATCGCCGACGATCGCGGCAACTCCTGCAGGCTGCGGGGTTGACCCACGCATACGGTGGTCAACTCCGCAATCTGCGCCGGCGCGGAGGGCCTGGGCGGCCTTGGCGATCGCGTCGTCCCACTCAACCTCGGCGCCGCCACGCAGGCGCGGCGCCCGCACCCGCTCCGCCGCGTCGAACATCTCGAAGCCGTAGCGGCCACGGTCGCAGAGCCAGCCGTCGTCGACGTCGGGGTTGTCGCGGGCGATCACTCGCTTCACCCGCTCGTCGCGGACGGTGAAGCTGACGTTGCACTGGCTCGGGCAGAGCGTGCAGACCGAGCCGGCCTGCTCGATGTCCCAGGGCCGGGCGCGGAAGCGGTAGGTGTAGTTGGTCAGCGCCCCGACCGGGCAGAGGTCGGTGATGTTGCCGTGGAAGGGGCCGACGTAGGGCCGGTCGTCGAAGGTGCCGACGAAGGTGCGGTCGCCGCGCTCCAGCAGCTGCAGCTGCTCGTCCTCGGAGACCTCCTGGCTGAAGCGCACGCAGCGGTAGCAGAGGATGCAGCGCTCGCGGTCGATCGCGACCAGCGGCGAGAGCTCGATCGGCTTCTCGAAGTGGCGCTTGTCGTCGGTGAAGCGGCTCTTGCCGGGGCCCCAGCCCATCGAGATGTCCTGCAGCGGGCACTCGCCGCCCTTGTCGCAGACCGGACAGTCGAGCGGGTGGTTGACGAGCAGGAACTCGACCACGGCGCTCTGCGCGTGCTTCACCTGGTCGGTCCGGGTGTGGACGACCATGCCGTCGCGCACCGGGGTCGAGCAGGAGGTCTGCAACTTCGGGATCCCCTCGATCTCGACCAGGCACATGCGGCAGGCGCCGACCGGGTCGCCGAGTTTCGGCTCGTAACAGAAGACCGGAATCTCGACGTCGCCGCGCTTGGCGGCATCGTGGAGCATCTCGCCCTCGCTCGCCGTGACCTCGCGCCCGTCGATGATCAGCGTGATCTCCTTGCCGCTCACGAGCGCTCCCCTTCGATGTCGTAGTAGGTCCCCGGGGGTGGGAGCAAACGCGACCGCGGTTGGGAGGTGGGGGAGGGGAAGTGCGACCGCGGTTGGGGAGTCACGTGCTCGCCCCCAGGGTCTCGGCCGGTCCCTGCACGACCGGGATTCGCTCGGCCACCGCTGGCTCGCCTTCGCTCGCTTCCGCGATCACGTCCTCGAACTCGTCGCGGAACTTGCGCACCATCGCCCCGACCGGCATCGCCATCGAGTCGCCGAGCACGCAGAGGCAGTGGCCGATGATGTTCTCCTGCACCGAGGCGACGATGTCGAGGTCCATCGGCGTCGCCTCGCCGCGCACCACCCGTTCCAGCATCTTCACCGTCCAGTTGGTGCCCTCGCGGCAGGGGGTGCACTTGCCGCAGGACTCGTGGTGGTAGAAGCGCGCCGTGCGCAGCGCCATGTGCGGGATCGAGACCCGATCGTCGGCGACGATGATCGAGCCCGAGCCGAGCATCGAGCCCGCCTCTGCCATCGCCTCGAAGCTGTAGGGCAGGTCGATCCCTTCCTCGACCCGCAGCACCGGGGAGGAGGAGCCGCCCGGGTAGAAGGCCTTCACCTCGCGCCCCGCGAGCGGGCCGCCGGCCAGGTCCATGATCAGCTCCCGCGTCGGGATCCCCAGCTCGACCTCGTAGTTGCCGGGCCGCCGTACGCAGCCGGAGATCGAGACGACCTTGGTGCCGGGCGACTGCTCGGTGCCGAAGCCCTTGAACCACTCGGCGCCGTGCTTGACGATGTTCGGCACGTTGGAGAGCGTCTCGACGTTGTTGATCAGCGTCGGCCCGCCGTAGAGGCCCTGCACGGCGGGGAAGGGCGGCTTCAGGCGCGGGTTGCCGCGCTTGCCCTCGAGCGCGTCGAGCAGCGCCGTCTCCTCGCCGCAGATGTAGGCGCCGGCGCCGCGGTGGACGACCAGCTCCAGCTTGCTGCGGGTGCCGAGGATTTCCTCGCCCAGGTAGCCGGCCTCATACGCTTCGGCGACGGCGGCGTCGAGCACGTCGGCCTGCGAGTCGTACTCGCCGCGGATGAAGATGAAGGCGTGGCCGGCGCCGGCGGCGAGGGCGGCGATCGCGATCCCCTCGATCAGCTGGTGCGGGTTGCGCTGCATCAGCTCGCGGTCCTTGAAGGCGCCCGGCTCGGACTCGTCCGCGTTGCAGCAGAGGTACTTGTTCATCTCGCCGCGGGGCAGGAAGGAGGCCTTCTTGCCCATCGAGAAGCCGGCGCCGCCGCGCCCGCGCAGGCCGGAGTCTTCGAGCTCCTTCAGCACCTCCTCGGCCTCCATCTCCCTGTAGGCCTTGGCCAGCGCCTCGTAGCCGCCGTAACCGCGGTAGCCCTCGAGCGTGCGCAGCCGCGGGTCTTCGGCGTTCTTCAAGAGCACCCGGGTCTCAGGCATCGGGGCCTCCGGGATCGGCCCCGCCCGGCAGCGGCCGCTTCTCCAGCGCCTTGGCGGGCAGCACCTCTTCGCCGCCGCGCAGCTGGTCGATCGCCGTCTGCGCCTCCGCCGCCTCCAGCGGGCCGAAGTAGCGCTCGTCGATCGAGGCCATCGGCGCGATGTCGCAGGCGCCGAGGCACTCAAAGCCGGTGACGAAGAAACGCTCGTCGTCCTCGCCCGCCGCCGCGCGGAAGGCACCGAGCAGCTCGTCGCCGCCGCGCATCCAGCAGCTGATGTTGGTGCAGACGGCGATCTTGTGGCTGCCGACCGGCTCGGTGTGCAGGAGGTCGTAGAAGCTCGCCACCGACTCCAGATAGGCCGGCGTCACCCGCATCACCGCAGCGGCCTGGCGGATCCCCTCCGGCGTGCACCAGCCGTAGCGCCGCTGCACCGCCCAGAGCGCCGGGATCGAGGCCGATTTGCGGTCCGGGTAGCGCGACATCAGCTCCTCGATCCGCTCGCGCAGCTCGGCCGGGCAGTCGACCTGATGAAGCTCGGGAATCTCCTCGGGCGCACGATCCGGCACGCGCCCTTGCGTGAGCGCTCGATCGACGGGCAGCTCAGCCACAGCGAACCTCCAGCGGGTGGCGCCGTAGGGGGACCCACCCCTGAGGACGCTTTAGCGACCGGAAGGGGTGGGGGGTCCCCTGCGGCGACAGGACCCGCTGGCCGGTGCGGTTTGTCCTGAGCCTCACCGATCCACCCCCCCGAGGATCGGGTCGAGCATGCCGAGGCTGCAGATCATGTCGGCGATGTATTCGCCGGTCGACATGTCGCGAAAGGCCTGCAGGTTGACGAAGGAGGGGTCGCGGAAGTGGACGCGGGCCGGCTTGGAGGAGCCGTCGGCGAGGACGAAGCAGCCGAGCTCGCCCCGCGGCGACTCGATCGCGTAGTAGATCTCGCCGGGTGCCACCCGGTAGCCCTCGGTGACGAGCTTGAAGTGGTGGATCAGCGACTCCATCGAGGTCGAGAGCTCCGAGCGCGGCGGCAGCACGTACTTGCGGTCGTCGGCGATGAACGGCCCCTCGGGCAGCCCGTCGAGCGCCTGCTCGATGATCCGCACCGACTCGACCATCTCCGCCACCCGCACCCGGTAGCGGTCGTAGTTGTCGCCGACCGTCCCCACCGGCACCTTGAAGTCGAACTTGGGGTAGGCGAGGTAGTCGAAGGCCTTGCGCAGGTCCCAGGGCTCGCCGGCGGCGCGCAGCAGCGGCCCGGTCACGCCTAGCTCCAGCAGCCGCTCGCGCGGGACGACACCGGTGTCCTTGGTCCGCGAGAGGAAGACCTCGTTGCGGTCGAGGAGGGCCTGGTACTGCTCGACCCGCACCGGCATGTCGCGGATGAACTCGCGCAGCTTCGCCTCGAAGCCGCGCGGGATGTCCTCGATCACGCCGCCGACCTGGAAGTAGCGCGTGTGCATCCGCTGCCCGGCCGCCATCTCGAAGAGGTCGAGGATGCGGTCGCGCTCGCGGAAGCAGTACCAGAGCATTGAGATCGCGCCGAGGTCGAGCGCCGTCGTCCCCAGCCAGACCAGGTGGGAGTGGATGCGGTTGAGCTCGAGGAAGATCACTCGCAGGTGCTTGGCCCGCTCCGGGATCTCCAACTCGATCAGCCGCTCGACCGCGCCGCAGAAGGCCTCCATCTGGAAGAAGTAGGAGACGTAGTCCATCCGCTCGACGAAGGGGATGACCTTCCAGTAGCTCTTGTCCTCGCAGGACTTTTCGATCCCGGTGTGGACGTAGCCGATCACCGGCCGCAGGTCGCGCACGACCTCGCCTTCGAGGTCGACCACCAGCCGCAGCACGCCGTGCGTGGCGGGGTGGTGCGGTCCGATGTTGACCGTCATCACCTCCGAACTCGTCCGCGAAGAATCAGATATGGACGCGGACGAGTTCGGAGGTGAGCCACTCCGCCCACGGCCTGGGGCCGTATGCGGGGGAGTCGAGGGCGCGCTAGCCATAGTTCCGTTCGCTGTAGGTGAAGGTCACGGGCTCCCCACCCACCGGGAAGTCGCGCCGCTGCGGCCAGCCGACGTAGTCCTCGGGCAGCAGGATCCGGGTCAGGTCGGGGTGGCCCCTGAAGACGATGCCGAAGAAGTCGAAGACTTCGCGCTCCTGGAACTCGGCCGTTGGGAAGAGGTCTACACATGAGTCGATGGACGGCAGGGCCTGGCCCGCGGGTCCTGTCGGTGCAGGGGACCCCCCACCCCCTGCGGTCGCTGAAGCGTCCTCGGGGGCGGGCCCCCCTACACCGCCACCCGCGGGAGAGGCCGGGTCATCCAACAGGGCCTTCACGCGGAGGCGCTCTACTCGATCGCGGTTCAGGAGCTCGTAGTGCACCGCGAAGCGGGGGGCGGCCGGAAGGTAGTCGGCAGCATGCAAGCTGGATAGGAACCGATATTCCTGGCCTGGGGCCTCTCGAAGCCAGGTGAGTACCGCGATCAGGTGCTCGGGATCGATCGAGAGCACGGCGCGGTCCTGGGCGAAGCCGGTGTCTAGGACGGCGCCGGGGTGGGCGGCCTCGATCTCGCCGCGGATCAGCTCGAGTCCGGGGGCGTCAGGCACGGAGCAGCTCCCGTGCCGCCTCGTAGGCCTCCGCCGCTTCGCCGCTCGGTTCGCTGCGCGGCCCGCCGCGGGCCCACTCCTCGCTGCCCTCGGCGTTGTAGCGGGCGCGCCAGCCCTGGTCCGGGTTGCCCTGGATCTTGCGCTGCAGCTTGGTGAAGCCGTAGAGGACCGCCTCCGGCCGCGGCGGGCAGCCGGGGATGTGCAGGTCGATCGGCATGAACTTGTCGGCGCCCTGGACGACGGCGTAGTTGGAGAACATGCCGCCGCTGGAGGAGCAGGCGCCCATCGAGATCGCCCACTTCGGCTCCAGCATCTGGTCGTAGAGGCGGCGGACGACCGGCGCCATCTTGATCGAGACCCGGCCCGAGAGGATGATCATGTCGGCCTGGCGCGGCGAGGCCCGCAGCGCCTCGGCGCCGAAGCGGGCGAGGTCGTAGCGGGCGGTGACGATCGAGATCGGCGCCTCGATCGCGCAGCAGGCGAGGCCGAAGGTGAGCGGGAAGATCGAGTTCGAGCGCGCCCAGCCGAGCATCTTCTCGAAGTTGGTCATCACGACCTTCTCCTCGACGTAGCGCTCCAGCTCCTCGCCCTCGAGGTCGCCGCGCAGCATGTCCCGCGCGCGCAGCTGGCGCTCGCGCATCGTCGTCCGCTCCACCGCCAGCTGCTGCCGTTCTACCTCCAATTCAGCGCCCCCTTGCGCCAGACGTAGACGAAGGCGACCAGCAGCAGGGCGATGAAGGTGAGGACCTCGCCCAGCACGAAGACGCTGTGGGCTCCCCTGATGATCACCCCGATCGGGTAGAGGAACACCACCTCGATGTCGAAGAGGATGAAGAGCATCGCGATCAGGTAGAAGCTGATGCCGAAGCGCAGGCCGTGCGCCGGCTCGACCGGGATCCCCGACTCATACGGCTCGGACTGGCGCAGGCTCGCCGCCGTCGGCCGCCGCGGCCGCTTCGGCCCGATCAGGTGGTTGAGCATCGCGAAGGCGCCCCCGACCGTGAGGCCGAGGACGGCGAAGACGAGAATCGGCAGGTAGCTCTTCAGCACTGGTAGATCAAGTTCCGGGTGGGCGGCCCGCGGCGCGCATCCGGCCGCGCTCACCGCCTGTCAGCCGAGTTATATACCTGCTTGTAACACATTGCTACATAGTGCTTTTCCGCATCAGCAAGCCGAATCCCGACCCTTTTGAGAGGAAATAGACCTTGGCCGTAGTGCACCTGGTAGTTGGCTGCGCCGTCATCGCCCTCAACCTCGCCGCCTTCGCGATCGGCGGCGTCTCCTGGCTGCGCGACCGTCCCTCGGTCCCCTTCTGGCTGCTGCTGCGCGCCGCCCAGGCCGCCGTCTTCGTCCAGGTGATGCTGGGCGGCCTGCTCGTCTTCACCGGCCACAAGCCAGACGACGAACTGCACTACCTCTACGGCATCCTGCCCCTCGTCGTCTCCCTGCTCGCCGAGGGCGCCCGCGCCGGCGCCGCCGAGCGCGAGCTGGGCGACGTCGACTTCGAAGCCCTCCCCGCCGAGTCCCAGCAGTCCCTGGCCCTCGCCATCGTCCGCCGTGAGATGGGCATCATGGCCGTCAGCTGCGGCGTGATCCTCTTTCTGGCCTTGCGAGCAGCTGGGACTAGCGGCGCGTTCTGACGATCGTCTGACTCCCCTGAGACCAACGTCTGACGCGCTAGCTTCGATCCAGGCCGAGCTGGACGGCAGCGATTACGGTGAAGAGGGCGCCGGTGGTGAGGTGGAGGACGGCGTCGGCGTCGTTGTTGGGGAAGGTGAAGACGCCGGCGGGGCTGGTCGACCAGATCGCCCAGAGGCCGGTGACGATCAGGGCGACGGCGACGTAGACCGCGTAGAGAACCGCCCAGCGTGGCTTCAGCGCGAAGAAGAAGGCGGGGCCGAAGAGGAGGAAGCCGGAGACGGCGTGGACGCCGTTGAAGTCGACGCCGAGCACCCGCTCGGTCGGCGCCCCGTCGCCGAAGTGGAAGCTCGGTTCGGCGATCAGCCCCGCCAGGGCCCAGAGCAGCTGCAGGCTGGCGAGGACGACGATGCCCCACTGGGCGAAGGTCCACTGCGCGCGTGGGGCGACGGTCGCCTCCATCGAAGCCGCAGCTTACTCTCGCCCCGCGGGTATTCGAGGCGAGGAGGACGATGCCCGATGCCAACGCCCGAGATGCACCCGGTTGAGTCCAGCGCGATCGCCAGGATCGGCTACGACGCCGAGGCCGAAGAGGCCTACGTCGAATACCTCGGCGGCGGCCTCTACGCCTACGCAGGTGTGCCGGCTGAGGTCTTCGAGGAGTTGACCGAGGCCGACTCGAAAGGCACCTTTGTCAACGCCGTGATCAAGGAGTACCCGTTCCGCCGGGTCCAGTAGGGCCGGGCGAGGGCGAGCTTCGCTCGTCCCCCGGGGCCGTGATGCGGAAGACCGGGTGGTCCGGAGCGATGCGCCGCAGCTCCGACTCCGGTGCGTCGGCGCCGACGCCGCCGAAGAAGGCTCCGACCTCCCATTTCCACTTCTTCAGGTAGGCGCGCAGCAGCGCCGGCTTCTCCTCGTCGGCCAGCTCGGTGGCGGTGAAGTTTTCGCTGCGGCGACCCTTCAGCCGCCCCTCGCCGTTGACCCGCAGGTTGCGGACCCATTGGGTGTGGCCCCGCGGCGCCACCAGATACCTGTTGCCCTCGAAGGTCAGGGGGTTGACCGGCGTCTGCCGCCACTCGCCGCTCTTCCGTCCCCTGACTTCGAGCACGCGCGCGCCCGCCACGCCAAGGCCGATCCGGCTCAGTCCCGCCACCGCGGGGTTGAAGACGTGCCTGGTGAACCAACCCGGTTCTTGAAATCGAGGCGCGATCGCTCAATTGTGCCCTACGCGCATCCGACATTCACCCCACTGGAGTGTGGTCAACCTCGGATGCGCGAGCCCAGGGGCCGGTACTCGCCGCCGTGGAAGACCAGCGGGGCGCCCTCGCCGCTCGCCAGGTCGCGGACCTCGCCGGTGACGATCACGTGGTCGCCGGCGGCGACCACGTCGCGCAGCTCGCAGCCGATCCAGGCGAGGGCACCGTCGACCGCCGGGATGCCGTCACGCTCGCTCCAGGCGACGCCCCGCCACTTCTCGGCGTGCGGGGCCTTGGTGGCGAAGGCGCGCGCGATCTCCTCCTGGCCGTCGTGCAGGACGCTGACGCCGAAGTGGTTGGCGGCCTGCACGGCGAGCAGGGTGCGCGAGCCGCGGTCGAGGCAGGCGAGCATCAGCATCGGCTCGATCGAGAGTGAGCAGACCGCGTTGGCGGTCGCTCCGGCGGGCCCACCCGACCCCGCGGCGCTGACCACGGTGACGCCCGTGGGCAGCATCGCCATCGCGGCGCGGAAACGGGCTGGGTCGAGCGGCGGCATCGTCGGAGAGCGGAATCGGGTCAAGACAATATGATGCGCGCCGCATGCGTCCGGCACTGATTGCAATCACGGCCCTGCTCGCCGCCTTCGGGTTGGCGGCCTGTGGCTTCGGCGAGGAAGGGGTCTCGGTCTCCAAGGACGACTCCAACCACGAAGGGGCCGTCCTCTTCGCCACGCACTGCTCCGGCTGCCACACGCTCAGCGCCGCCGGCACGCAGGGCAGCGGCAACCGCGGCGAGCGCACGCAGGGGCCCAACCTCGACCAGCGAACCGAGAGCTATGAAGACGCTCTCTTCGCGATCCAGAACGGCGGCTTCTCCGGCGCGATCATGCCCCAGAACATCGTCGTCGGCGAGGAAGCCGAAGCCGTCGCCCGCTTCGTCGCCAAGTACGCCGGCGAGGAAGCCGAAGAATCGCCGCGCCCCGGCGAGTCTTCTCCCTAGCGGCGTCCGCCCTAACCTTCACGAGCGATGCTCGATCTGAAGCTGATCCGCTCCGACCCCGAGCGGGTCAAATCGGCCCTGGCGCGCCGCGGCGCTGCCGACCAGGTCGATGAGCTGCTCGGCCTCGACCAGCGCCGCCGCGAGCTGCTGCCGCGGATTGAGGGCGCCCAGGCCGAGCGCAAGACGATCTCCAAGCAGATCGGCGAGGCCAAGCAGCGCGGCGAGGACGCCGCCGAGCAGATGGCCGCGGTGGCGGAGCTGAAGCAGGCGATCGAGGCGGGGAAAACGGAGCTCGAGCAGGTTGACGCGGACCTGCAGCGGATCGCCGCCGCCCTGCCCAACCTGCCTGACCCCGACGCCCCCGACGGCATGAGCGAGGAGGACGCCGTCGTCCTGCGCGAGGAGGGGGAGCGGCCGAGCTTCGACTTCGAGCCGCGCGACCACCTCGAGCTCGGCGGCGAGCTCGGCCTGATCGACATGGAGGCGGGGGCGAGGGTCTCCGGCTCCCGCTTCGCCTACATCAAGGGCGACCTCGTCCTGCTCGAGCTGGCGCTGGTGCGCTTTGCGCTCGACCTCGTGCGCGAGGAGGGCCACGAGCCGGTCGTGCCGCCGGTCCTGGTCCGCGAAGACGCCCTCCTCGGCACCGGCTTTTTGCCCGGCGACCGCGACCAGATCTACGAAGTGCCCAAGGACGAGCTCTACCTCGTCGGCACCTCCGAGGTCCCGCTCGCCGCCCTGCACGCCGACGAGATCCTCGCCGCCGAGCAGTTGCCGATCCGCTACGCGGGCTTCTCGACCTGCTTCCGGCGCGAGGCCGGAGCGGCCGGCCGCGACACCCGCGGCATCTTCCGCGTCCACCAGTTCGACAAGGTCGAGATGTTCTCGTTCGTCGAGCCCTCGCAGTCCGCCGCCGAGCACGAGCGACTGCTGGCGATCGAGGAGCGCATCCTCTCCGCGCTCGAGATCCCCTATCGGGTGGTCAACGTCGCCGCCGGCGACCTCGGTGCCCCAGCGGCGAAGAAGTACGACTGCGAGGCCTGGATCCCGAGCCAGGACCGTTACCGCGAGCTGACCTCATGTTCGAACACAACCGATTACCAGGCGCGCCGTTTGGCCTGTAGGTATAAGCGCCAAGATGGCGAATCTCCACAGGTGGTGCATACCCTGAACGGCACCGCAATCGCTGTTGGAAGAACGATGATCGCACTGATTGAGAACCGTCAGGACCGGGAAGGTGGGTTCACGCTACCCAAAATTCTGCATTCATATGGTGCGCCTGCGAGGATTGGACCACCATGACTACAGCGGTAAGGGACGCTAAGCGGGTCGTCCTCTGCGACGACCACGAGATCGTCCGCGAGGCGATCAAGGCGCGGATGGCGAATTCGAGCATCGTCGAGATCGTCGGCGAGGCCGGCAACGGGCGCGACGTCGTCGACGTGGTCAAGGAACTCGAGCCCGACGTCCTGATCATCGACGTCGAGCTGCCCAAGCGCGACGGGATCGAGGCGACCAAGGAGGTGCTGAAGGCCCGGCCGCGGACCAAAGTGATCATCTTCACCGCCCACGCCCAGCCCGACCTGCTGGCGCTCGCCCTGCGCGCCGGTGCCTCCGGCTACGTGCTCAAGTCGGCGCCGGCCGAGGACATTGCCCGCGCGGTCAAAGCGGTGACCGGCGGCGGCACCTTCCTCGGCGGCGATTTCGCCGGCGGCAAGCCCTCGGAGGTTGAGAAGCTGCTCGAGCTGTCGCCGCGCGAGCGCCAGATCCTCGAGCTGCTCGCCGAGGGCCTGCGGGTGAAAGAGATCGCCGAGCGCCTGCAGCTGAGCCCGGCGACCGTGCACACCCACGTGCGCAACGCGATCGCCAAGCTCGAGGTCGACACCCGCACCGAGGCGGTGGCGCTGGCGGTGAAGTTCAGCTACCTCGGTGCCGGCGGCAAGGCTTGAATCAGGCGGCGCCCCCTTCGCTCCGGGAGGACGCGCTAGTCACACCCGGAGCTCTCGCGTCCCCGCTCCCGCGTCGGGGGGCGCCTACTTCTCCTTGAGGTCAAGCGCGCAGCCGTTGATGCAGTAGCGCTTGCCGCCGCGCTCGGCCGGGCCGTCGTCGAAGACGTGGCCGAGGTGAGCGTCGCAGTGCCTGCAGACGACCTCGGTGCGGCGCATGAAGAGGCTGTTGTCGGGCCGCAGCTCGACGTGCTCGAGGTTGGCCGGCTCGGTGAAGCTGGGCCAGCCGGTGCCCGAGTCGAACTTGGTGTCCGAGGAGAACAGCTCGGCGCCGCAGCAGGCGCAGTGGTACATGCCCTCGGCCTTCTCGTCCCAGTAGGGGCCGGTGAAGGCGCGCTCGGTGCCGGCCCTGCGGGTCACCTCGTACTGCTCGGGGGTCAACTGCTCGCGCCACTCGGCGTCGGACTTCTGGATCTTGGTCGTCATCTCGCTCCTTTCGTCTTATTCCAGGGTACGGAGACTGTCTTACGGGGAGGTGACGGAGGGTCTCTCGGCGGCGCAACTGCGGGGGCGTCGGCGAGGCACCCTCCGTCACCTCCTCATACGATGCGCCGCGATGTTCGAGGCCTTTTACGAGCGGAACGGTGGCGGTGAGCTCGTGGCCACGGAGCTCACGCGGGGGCCCTGGGATCCGGAGGCTCAGCACGCCGGGCCGCCGTCCGCGTTGCTTGGCAGGGCCGTGGAGCGGATCGAGGGTTCGGAGGCGTTTCAAGTGGGACGAATCGTCTTCGAGATTCTGCGGCCGGTGCCGATCGGCCCGGTGCGGGTCGAGACGCGGGTACTGCGCCCGGGGCGCAAGGTGCGACTGGTCGAGGCGTCGCTGCTGGTCGAGGGGGCGGAGGTGATGCGCGCCACCGCCTGGCAGCTGCGCACCGCCGAGCTGGAGATGCCGGCGGAGGCGACGGCCGAGGACCCGGCGCCGCCGGGCCCCGAGGAAGGCTGGACCCCCGAGTTCTTCCCCACCGGCGAGGAGGTCGGCTACCAGTCGGCGATGGAGTTCCGCGCCGTGGCGGGCGCCTTCCTCGAGCCAGGGCCGGCGATCTTCTGGCTGCGCATGCGCCAGCCGCTCGTCGCCGGCGAGGAGCCGACGCCGCTGCAGCGCGCCCTGGTTGCCGCCGACGTCGGTAACGGGATCAGCGCCGTGCTCGACTACCGCCGCTTCGTCTTCGTCAACGTCGACCTCACGGTCCACTTCGAGCGCATGCCCGAGGGCGAGTGGGTCTGCGTCGACGCAGTCACCCGCCCCGAGCCGAACGGCATCGGCACCGCCGAGTCGGTCCTCTCCGACCAGCGCGGCCGGATCGGCCGCGCCGCCCAGTCCCTCCTGATCGAAGCGCGCTAGCCGAACTGCATCAAATTCTCTACCTGCCAGACCGAGAATTTGATGCAGTTCGCACGGGCACGGGCACGGGCACGGGCACGGGCACGCACGGGTGCACCCGCACGGCGGGGACAAGTGGGCACGGTCAGCGGGTTGCGAGCAGCGTGCGCGTGCGGGGGGCGATGGTGAGGGCGGTGAGGGTCGCGGAGCCGAGGGCGATGACGGCGGCGAGCATGAAGGCGCCCTCGTAGCTGGTCAGGGCGGAGGCGGCGCCGGCCAGCGGGGCGCCGAGGCCGACGCCGGCGTCGAAGAAGGCGGTGAAGGTGCCCAGCGCGGCTCCCCGCCGGCGGTCGGAGACGCCGTTGACGACGATCAGCGAGAGCGAGGGGTAGAGCAGCGAGAAGGCGGCGCCCATCGCCAGCGCTCCGGCCAGGGCGACGACGAGGCTGTGCGAGACCGCGATCGCGCCCAGCCCCAGCGCCTCGACGCAGGCGGCGGCGACGGCGACCCGGGCGGGGCCGATGCGATCGGGCAGGTCGCCGCCGACCAGCCGGGTCAGCACGACCATCGTCGCGAAGGCGCCGAACACGGTCGCGCCGTGGCCGACCCCGCGCGCTTCCAGCAGCAGGACGACGAAGGCGGCGATCGTCCCGTAGCCGATCGCCCCGAGCGCCAGCGCGCTGCCGGGCCGCACCGCCTCCCTGGCGATCAGCGGGTGGTCCTCCGCGGCGATCAGCGGCGAGGGTCGGAAGGGGTCGGGCACGCGCGTGGCGATCGCGGCACCCGCCAGCGGCAGCGCGCCGGCCAGCAGCCAGACCGCGGTGTAGCCGGAGGCGTGCTGGAGCAGCTCGCCGAGGAGCGGGCCGACGCTGAGCCCGGCCCAGACCGCGAGGCCGTAGAGGCCGATCACGCGGCCGCGGCGCTCGAGCGGGGCCAGGTCGACGATCCAGGCCGAGCCGGCGGTGAATACCGCGCCCTCCCCGGCACCGAGCACGAGCCGGGCCGCGATCAGCCCCGGCACCCCCAGCGGCAGCAGGTACATGAAGCCGCCGACGGCGACCAGGCTGGACCCGATCAGCACGGTCGGCTTGCGGCCGCGATGGTCGGCGAAGCGCCCGGCGACGGGCCGCAGCAAGAGGCCGGTGATCGCGTAGGAGCCGATCACGACGCCGACCGCGACGTTGCCCGCGTCAAGCGGGCCGTGCACGTAGCGGGGCAGGACCGGCAGCACGGCGCCGACCGCGAGCAGGCAGCAGAAGGTGACGCCAAAGACGCCGGCGAAGGCGACGCTGGGCCGGTGCGCCGAGCTTTCCGCCCCCTCGCTCATGCGGACGTCACCCGCTCGCTCACCGCAGCAGCGCGGCGAGGTCGTCGAGGACGAGGTCCGGGGCGGGGTCCGCCGCCGCGGCCTCCGCGCGCGAGGTCGCGCCGCTGAGCACGAGGATCGTCGCCAGGCCGGCGCGCCTGCCGCCCTCGACGTCGGAGGAGACGCGGTCGCCGACCATCGCCACCCGCTCGGCCGCGCCCAGCGCCGCCCGCGCCTGCTCGAAGAGGTGCCGCTCGGGCTTGCCGCCGACCTCGGCCCGGGCCCCGGATGCGGTCTCGACGGCGGCGAGGATCGAGCCGGTCCCGGGCCAGGCGCCGCCCGGCATCGGCAGGGTCGGGTCGTGGCTGGTGGCGAAGAGCGCGGCGCCGCTGCGCAGCGCCAGCGTCGCCGTCAGCAGCTCCTCGTAGTCGAAGCCGCGGTGTCCCGAGACGAGCACCGCGTCGGCCTCGCGCGCCGCCTCCCCCTCGAGCAGCGCCAGCCCCGCCGCGGCGACGCTCTCGTGGAAGGCCGGCGCCCCGATCACGAAGGCGCTCGACCCCGCGCCGACCCGCTCCGCCGCCAGCCGTGCCGTCGCCACGCCGGCGGTGACGACGCGCCCGTCCTCGACCGGCACGCCGGCGTCGCGCAGCCGCTGCGCGTAGGTCGACGGCGCTCGTCCCGGGTTGTTGGTGACGAAGACGACCTCCTTGCCGGCGCTGTGCAGTGCCCGCAGCGCCTCCACCGCACCCGGCACCGGCTCGCGCCCGACCCAGACCACCCCGTCCAGGTCGACCAGAAACCCGTCGAATTCATCCGCCACCGCCACGCAGGCAGGCTACCCATGGCCGACGTGTCTGACCTTGAGTGGGTCTATGACCCCGCGAAGTCAGACACGTCGGCGGTTCCAGTTGAAGGAGATTGGGCATAAGGATCGGTACGGTGCGCGGATGAGCAATCTCAACGGGCAGGTGGTCGAGGCCAGCGGCGTGTCCCGTCGCTACGGCGAGGGGGCGGCGGCGGTCGACGCCCTGGTTGACGTCAGCACCGCTTTCGAGCGCGGCCGCTTCACCGCGATCATGGGCCCCTCGGGCTCGGGCAAGTCGACTTTGATGCACATCCTCGCCGGGCTCGACACGCCGACCGCCGGCACGGTCGTGCTCGACGGCGAGGAGATCACCGGGCTCGACGACGGCGAGCTGACCAAGCTGCGCCGCGAGAAGCTCGGCTTCGTCTTCCAGTTCTTCAACCTGCTGCCCGTCCTCACCGCCGAGGAGAACCTGGTGCTGCCACTCTCGATCGCCGGCCGCAAGCCCGACCGGGCCTGGGTCGACCAGCTGATCCGCACCGTCGGCCTCGAGGAGCGCCGCACCCACCGGCCCGCCGAGCTCTCCGGTGGCCAGCAGCAGCGCGTCGCCGTCGCCCGCGCGCTCGTCTCCAAACCGGCCGTCGTCTTCGCCGACGAGCCGACCGGCAACCTCGACTCGAAAGCGAGCGAGGACGTGCTGCGCCTGCTGCGCGGGGCCGTCGACGAGTTCGGCCAGACGGTGATCATGGTCACCCACGATCCCGCCGCCGCCGCCCACGCCGACCGGCTGATCACCCTGCGCGACGGCCGGATCGTCCACGACGACGCTCCCGGCTCGGCCGACGACGTGATCGAGCTGATGAAGCAGGTCGACTAGACAGCTTGTCCGGGCTCGCCCTCAAGAGCCTCTGGGCGCGCAAGGCCCGTGCCCTGGCAACGACCTTCGCCGTCGTCATCGGGGTCGCCTTCGTCGCCGGCTCCTACGTCCTCACCGACACGATCTTCGCCGCCTTCGACGAAATCTTCGGCGAGTCGCTGAAGGGCACCAGCGTCGTCATCACCGCCGAGAACCCGGTCAAACAGGAAAACGGCGAAATCCCGACGATCGGCGCTTCGCTGCTGCCGCGCGTGCAGAAGACGCCGGGCGTGCGGCTCGCCGCCGGCGCGATCTTCACCCCCGGCGGTTTCTTCAACTCAGAAGGGGAGAAGATCGGCAACAAATTCGCGCCGAAGTTCATCTCCTCGACCCTGCCCGGGGGCCTCGAGTCGCTCACCTACATCGAAGGCCACCGCCCGCGCGGCCCGACCGAAGCCTCGATCGACAAGGCGGCGGCGGAAGTCTCCGACCTGAAGCTCGGCGAAGAGATCAGGCTGATCGGCCAGGGCAGCGCCCGCTCCTTCCGCCTGGTCGGCTTCACCCGCCTCGGCGGCGCCTCCTTCGGCGGCATGAGCATTGCCCAGGTCACCCTTCCGGTCGCGCAGCGGTTGACCCACAAGGTCGGGCGCTTCGACCAGATCTCCGTCGCCGCCGGGAAGGGCGTGTCCGCGACGACGCTGAAACAGCGGATCGCACGTCAGATGCCGCCCGGCGTCAAGGTCGAGACGGCGCAGGAAAACGCCGACCGTGGCACCGAGGAAATCCGCGAAAACCTCAGCTTCCTGCAGATCTTCCTGCTCGTCTTCGCCTTCATCGCGATCCTCGTCGGCTCCTTCCTGATCTTCAACACCTTCTCGATCACGGTCGCCCAGCGGGTCACCGAGTTCGGCATGTTGCGCACGCTGGGGGCCTCGCGGCGGCAGATCCTCGCCGACGTCGTCGTCGAAGCGCTGGCGATCGGCATCGTCGGGGCGCTGATCGGCATCGCCGGCGGCTTCCTGATCGCCGACCTGCTCAACGCCCTGCTGGAAGCGTTCGAAATCGACCTGCCCACCACCGGCCTGGTGATGAAGTCGCGCACGATCGTCGTCTCGCTGCTGATCGGCATCGTCGTCACCACGCTCGCCTCGCTGGTGCCGGCGATCCGCTCGACCCGCGTGCCGCCGATCGCGGCGTTGCGCGCCCTCACTCCCGCGCCCAGCCGGCGCCGGCGCCTGCTCGGGATCGCCGCCTCGATCCTGCTCGGCCTGCTCGGCTTGGCCATGGTCCTGATCGGCCTCTTCGGCAGCGCCTCAGCCGGCACTGCCGCCGGCCTGATCGGCGGCGGTGCCGTGGTCATCGTCTTTGCCGTCTCGCTCTTCAGCCCACACCTGGTGCCGCCGCTTGCCCGGATCGCCGGCTGGCCGCTGGAACGCCTGCGCCGGCTGCTCGGTCGCCTCTCGCGCGAGAACGCCCAGCGCAACCCGGGTCGCACCGCCGTCACCGCGGCGGCGCTGATGATCGGGCTGATGGTCGTCGCCTTCGTCACCGTCTTCGCCGCCGGTTTGAAGAGCTCGGTCGCCCAGGTCGTCGACGAAAACTTCGCCGGCGGGCTGGTGATCCAGAACAGCGACGGCTTCTCGCCGATCCCTAACGGGGCGGCGGTGGCGGCTCGTCAGGTGCCCGGGGTCGGCGCCGTCGCCAGCGTTCGCGCGGTGCAGGCGAAGCTGCTGCCGGGCGGGGCCGGCGCCAGGGTCTCGGCGCCGAGCCGCGATGTCGAACGGACCGTCGACATCGAATGGAAGAAGGGCGGCCCGCCGGCGCTGCGCCGCCTGCGCGACGGCCAGGCGATCCTCTCCGATTCGTTTGCCTCCGAACACGGGCTCGAGCTGGGCGACCGCTTCCGCCTGCTCTCGCAGACGCGCAGTCGGCCGAGCTTCGAGGTCGTCGGCGAGTTCGACTCCAAGCTCGGCATCTTCGGCAGCGTGCTGGTCACGCAGGCGGTCATGGCCCGCGACTTCCGCCAGACCCAGGACACGATCGACTTCATCGAAGTCGAAGCGGGCGCCGATCCGGCGCGGGTGCAGGCGATCCTCACCAAGGGGGTCGAAGCGGCCTTCCCGGTCGCCGAAGTGCTGAACCAGCAGGAACTGAAGGAAAGCCGCGAAGAACAGGTCCAGCAGCTGGTCAACCTGGTCTACGCGCTGCTCCTGCTGGCGATCGTGATCTCGCTCTTCGGCATCGCCAACACGCTGGCGCTCTCGATCCACGAACGGCGGCGGGAGCTGGGCATGCTGCGCGCGATCGGCATGTCGCGGCGCCAGGTGCGGACGATGATCCGCTACGAGGCCGTGATCACGGCCCTGATCGGCGCCGTCCTCGGCATGGCGCTCGGCCTCGTCTTCGCGGCGCTGATCGCGCAACCGCTCAAGGACGAAGGCTTCACCCTCTCCTACCCGGTCGGCTCGCTGCTCGGCCTGCTCGTCTTCGCCGCGATCATCGGCGTCCTCGCCGCGATCGCCCCGGCCCGCCGCGCCTCCAGGCTCGACGTTCTGGAATCGCTCCAATACGAGTAGCCCCAAGCCGAATCTGTTCACAGCCCGCCACCTCGCCGCAGGCTCGCAGGAACTGCATCAAATTCTGGTCCTGTCAGGTAGAGAATTTGATGCAGTTCGCTAGCCGCGGCGAAGGAGCCGCTTGACCGCCGCCATCAGCTCCTCGGTGCGCTCGAGCTGTTGGCCGTCCTCGCCGCCGATCACGCAGTGCGCGGCGTGGTCGGAGAGCAGCTCGAGGGCGACCTTGTCGAGCGCGGCCTGGATCGCCGTCACCTGGGTGACGACGTCGATGCAGTAGCGGTCCTCCTCGACCATGCGCTCGACCCCCCGTACCTGGCCCTCGATCCGGCGCAGGCGCTTCAGCAGCGCGTCCCTGTCCGCGGTGTAGCCGCGGCTGACGGGCTCGGCGCTCACGCGATCGCCTCGGCGAGCAGCACGGCGCTGCCGAAGAGGCCCAGCGCCGCGGCCGCGTAGGCGACGACGCGCACCGGCGGGCCGCCGTGGATCCCGGTCTCGTGGACGACCGCGTGGCCCTTGCCGCGGGCGATCAGCCAGCGGTTGACCGGCACCGCGCAAGCACCGGCGATGACCAGCGAGAAGGCGAGGCTGCCCCAGAAGAGCAGGTCGCCCAGTCCGGCCTCCATCGCCCCCGGGATGAGGACGACGACGAGGTTGTCGACGACCTCCATCGTCGCGATGCTGAGCGTGTCGGAGGCAAGCGCGATCGGGATCACCGCCGCGAGCGCCAGGCCGGCGCGCAGCAGCGGCAGGCTGGTCAGGCTGTAGCCGAAGAGGAAGGCGAGGGCGACCGCGAGCGCGACCGTGCCGAGGTTGGAGAAGCCGAGCGCGGTCCCGATCGCCATTCCGGCGACCTCGCCGATCGCGCATCCGGTCAGGCAGTGGAGGGTGGCGCTGATCGCGACCGCGGTGAGGGCGGCACCCTCGGTCGGCATCGGCTGGTGGTGATGGTGGGCGTGGGCATCCATGCGCCGAGTATACATACCCCCTGGGGGTATAAGAAAGGAGCTTGTTGTGGCCGCGCCGGTCGCCTCAGGCGAGGACGGCCGGCGTCTCGCTCGCCGTCAGGCCGAGTCCCATCCGCAGGGCCCCGGCGACTTCGAGCATCGCCGCGCCGGCATTGGGGCAGACCGCGGTCAGGTTGGCGAAGCCGTGGATCATGCCGGGGTGGCGCTGCAGCACCACCTGCACGCCGGCCTCCCGCATCCGCGCGGCGTAGATCTCACCCTCGTCGCGCAGCGGGTCGAAGCCCGCGGTGGCGACGTAGGCGGGCGGCAGGCCCGAGACGTCCTCCGCACGCATCACCGAGGTGCGCGGGTCGTCGTCGGCGATCCCGTCGGGGATGTAGTGGTCCTCGAACCACCTCATGTCCTCGCGCGTGAGCCAGAACCCTTCGGCGAAGGTGTCGCGCGACTGCTGCCCGCCGACGGCGTCGGTGACCGGGTAGAGCAGCAGCTGCATCGCCGGCTGCGGGTTGCCGGCGTCGCGGTTCTGCAGGCAGAGGGCGGTGGAGATGTTGCCGCCGGCGGAATCCCCGCCGACCGCCATGCGGTCGGGGTCGGCGCCGAGCGAGGCGGCGTTCTCATGGGCCCAGGCGAAGGCGGCGACGGCGTCTTCGAGCGGGATCGGAAAGGGGAACTCGGGAGCAAGGCGGTATTCGACCGAGAGCACCCGGCAGCCGCCGTGCTCGGCGAGGAAGCGGCAGAGGCCGTCGTGGGTGTCGAGGTCGCCGATCACCCAGCCGCCGCCGTGGAAGTAGACGAGCAGCGGCTGCGGTGGCTGCGGGGTTCCGAGGGCGACGTAGAGCCGTGCCGGCATCGCGCCGCCGGCCCCCGGGATCGTCAGCGCTTCCACCCGCGCCATCGGCCGCGGCGGTCCGGCGATGATCGGCGCTCCCTGGCGGCTTTCGGCTCGGGCCTGCTCGGCCGTGCGCCCTTCGACCAGCGAGGTCTCCCCGTTCATGCGCATCAGCGCCAACAGCATCTGGATGTCGGGCGCCAGCTCCTGACCGTCGAGCCGCGGCGGCGGCCCAATCAGGCGCTTGATCGTTCGCGGCGAGAGCCCGCATGCCCGGCGCACGATGCGGTGCTCGATCTGCGGGGGGAGCCGCCTCGGGGCCACGAGGCGAAAGCGTACGCGATTGCTGTGAGACGCACCTCACACGCGGCTCCGCCGCCCGTACTAGCCTCATCTGTAGGCGCGATGGAGGCAGCGACGACAACGGCTCCGCAGCCCCTTCCCGGGGCGATCGAGCGGGGCCTGCCGCCCTCGCCGCCATTGCCGGGGCCGATCCAGACGGCGATCTGGTCGCGCCAGGCGCGGCGCCTCCTCTACGCCTGCCAGGACCGTTACGGCGACATGTTCGCGCTGCGCATCGCCTACGAAGGGACCTGGGTGATCCTCGCCGACCCGGAGGCGGTCAAGCAGGTCTTCACCGGCGACCCGCGGGTCTTCCACGCCGGCGAGGGCAACCAGATCCTCGCTCCGATCCTCGGCCGCAACTCGCTCCTGGTACTCGACGAGAAGCCCCACATGAGCCAGCGCAAGCTGCTGCTGCCGCCCTTCCACGGGGCCCGCATGCAGGGTTACGAGCAGGCGATGCGGGAGATCGCGGCGAGCGAGATCGGCAACTGGCCCAGCGGCACGCCGTATGAGCTGCGCCCGCGGATGCAGGCGCTGACCCTGGAGATCATCCTGCAGACGGTCTTCGGCGTGCGCGGGGGAGAGCGGATGGCCGAGCTGCGCGAGGCCCTGCGCGACTTCCTCGACCTCACCACCAACCCCAAGGTCCTGCTCCCGGTCCTGCTGATCGGCCCCGGCCGCGTGCGCGGGTTCGGCCCCTTCCGCCGCCGCATCGAGCGGGTCAACGGGCTGATCTACCGCGAGATCGCCGAGCGCCGCGCCGCCGGCGACGTCGAGGAGCGCGACGACGTGCTCTCGATGCTCGTCTCCGCCCGCCACGAGGACGGCAGCCCGATGCGCGACGAGGAGATGCGCGACGAGCTGCTCACCCTGCTCGTCGCCGGCCACGAGACGACCGCGACCTCGCTCGCCTGGGCGGTCGAGCGGCTGACCCGCAACCCGGACAAGCTCGAGCGCCTGCGCGCCGAGGTGGGGGAGGGGCGCGAGGAGTACGTCACCGCGACGATCCAGGAGACGCTGCGCCTGCGCCCGGTGATCTCGATCGTCCTGCGCAGGCTGACCGAGCCGGTTGAGATCGGCGGCTACGAGCTGCCGGCGGGCGTCTCGGTCGCGCCCAGCGTCTACCTCGTCCACCGCAACCCGGAGATCTATCCCGAGCCGCAGCGCTTCCTGCCCGAGCGCTTCCTCGACAACCCGCCGGGCACCTACACCTGGATCCCCTTCGGCGGTGGCGTGCGCCGCTGCCTCGGCGCCTCCTTTGCCCAGTTCGAGATGGCCGTCGTGCTCAAAGAGCTGGTCGGCCGCTGGCGGATCCATCCCGCCGACCCCAGGCCTGAGCCGGTCTTCCGCCGCGCCATCACCGAGACCCCGCGCCACAACGCGCGGGTCGTGCTCAGCTGAGCGGGGTCGTGCTCAGCTGAGAGCCCGAGCGGGCTCGCTCCCGCATCGCAGCGGCCCTTCCTCACGCGACCTCTCGGCGCGATCGCGTTCACCGGCCACGCTGGGTGGCATCGATACCCGTCAACCTCCGTCAGTGGAGGCAGTCTCGATCAGACCTCGCACAGTCTGCTCGCCCTGCCGCTGCCATTTGACAGCCTTTTCCATTCGCTTCGAAGCCTCCCCCCGCTTGCTCCATACCGCATCGGGCACCGGGAGCTCGCGCAGGACGTCGCTGTTGAACCGAGGATGATGTCCCCCCTCCTGCGCGGCCGCCAAGACGGCCTGGACGGGCTCGGCAAGCAGCCAGGGGACAAGAAAACCGAGGCTTCCTCGCCCCTTCGCTCGTAGGACGTAGAACTCAGTACTGCAAACGACGTGATCGGTCCTCGACCACAGGGCTGCATCAATGACTGCGACCTGTTTCAGGTAAGGCCGAAGCCGCGAGATGATGACGTCACCCGGCTCGACGCCCTTCTTTGGACTACGGATGTCGGCTGCGCCGACGGGTTCCTTTTGTGTCACAACGATCCCTTCCCGCGCATCACCCGTGTCCAGAACCAGGTATCGAGCCGCTGGATCGGCAGTTTTCTGGTTGATCTGAGCGCTGACGAGGTGGACAAGGTCGCCCACGGTCTTGTCCGTTTGGCCCAGACTGCGACGCGTCGGGTCATACCGCTCGGGGGCGAGGATCAGTCCGCTATCCAGCTCCGAAATCCGAGCGGAAGCGAAACGAGCCACGGCTAATTCGCCCCCCATGGTGTCTCGCTAGCGGCAATGAAGTCGCGAAAGGCGGTCACCACCTCGTCGAGGTCATGATCTGCTCTGGTCCAAGCCGGGTCTCCTGGCTCACTCCCCGCCCTCTCGACAATCCTTCCCTTCGAGTCTTTACCAGCCCGCTCACTGAGCAAGAACAAGATCTCCTCGTCGGGCGAGGGCTCTTCAGGGCGAGCGCGTTTGACGCCGAAAAGGACGTCCGCCTTTTGATGAGTGTGAGGAAGAAACGTGTTCCGGCCCAGACTGAGAACAGCGACGACACGCATCTGGCGTAGCAGCCAGTCGCGCGCGTATGCCCAGGCGCTGCCGCCGAGCTTGTTGTGGGGTAGGACGATGCCGATGCGCCCGCCAGGGCGGAGAAGCTGAAGACAGCGCTCCAGGAAGATGATGTCTCGCTCGATGCGTCGGCCCGGTCGGTACAGGTCATACGCTTCCAGCAGGCTGTTCTCCCGGATCTCGCCGGCAAAGGGCGGATTGGTAAGCACGATGTCGAAGCCCTTGAAGGAGCGTCCCAGTCGGGTCCTTACAACGTCCTCGACTCCCATCAGAGTCTCACCCTCCTCGTCATTGGCTGGCAAGCTGTGAGTCCCTCGCGATGTCAGGAGGCTGTTCGCGCGGTAGAGGTTGGTATGACCGTCGCCAGCAAGCAGCATCAACGCCTTCGCCACCTGGATCGCGCGTTGATCGAAGTCGAAGCCCCAGAGGTTCCTACTTGCGTACTCTGCCGCATCAAGCTGGCGGCTCCCGGTCACGTGAAGGAGCGTGTGAACGAGGAAGCCGGCCGAGCCGGACGCGGGGTCGATCACAAGCTCGTCCGCATCGGGATCTGCGATCTGGACGCAGCAGTCGATTACGTGACGCGGGGTGAAGTACTGTCCTTTCGAGCCCTTCGCAGAGCGTGCTACCAGGTACTCGAACGCTCCGTCCAAAACCTCCAGGCTCGCGTCGAGCAGTGTCTCGGACTCAATCGCCTCGACGCAGATCGCTAGATGGTCGGGTGTCAGACGGGATCTCGGATCTCCGACGACAATGCCTTTCCACCTATTTGCCGCCATCGCGATCAACTTGTTGATCTCAGCGGTCGTCTCCTCTGGGGTCCCCTGTACCCCGAAGCAGATGGACTCCGAAGGATGTTTCTCGGTATAGAGCTTTGCGACAAGCAGCTTGAAGATCTCCTGGAACTCGTCCTCCCCTGAGTTGGCAAGAACTAGCTCCTCCAGCCGGCCGAAGATCGACTGAAGATCACCGGATTGCAGACCATGTCTCTGCGCCACGCGGCAACCCTACTGCTCTTGTATGACGTCATTCAACTTTGATATATCCTAAATTGGGTTTTCTCCCCGCTTATAGAAGCCTTTTGCTGATATTGCTCCGACATGCAGAAACCTGACTTGGGATATTCGATGAAGTCGATCCACGATCCCAGATACGTCGAGATGCTAGGCCGCCTCCGGCGTGCCCGCGAAGCCCAGGGGATTGGTCAGAAGGAGTTGGCGACACGGGTGGGGCGTCCCCAGTCTTACATCTCGAAGATTGAGACCGGAGATCGTCGCGTGGACCTTATTGAGGTCCTCGACATCTGCCGCGTGCTCGACATAGAGCTCGAGGCGGTTGTGCCGGGCGATCTGCGTTCGGCGTTGGCGGAAGGCCCTTATGGCAACTGAGATTTCCGAGGCGGAACTGAAAGAGCTGGAGGAGTGCCTCTCCCCGTTGCTGAACCTTCCGATCGAGGTCCTGCGCCTTCCACGTTCGATCCTAGCTGGGTTCGAGCCGTCCCAGATAGGAACCATTGTCGGGACGTTGATGGATGCGTGTATTCCACAGCTCTCCACCCTCCTTCCATATAACGCGGATCTAGAGAACGTTGGCCTGACGAAGGCCGAGGGCATCCTCGGAGATCGCGAGGGCTACCCGGACTACGTACATAGTTCGGGAAAGCGACTGGAGTTGAAGCTCGCGTACGTGGACCCGGAAGGCGTTGCGATGAAGAAGCCGCCGACGCGGCGTGAGCCATCTGCGAGATTGACTCAGAAGGTCACAGTCAAGAACGTAGAGCCTGCAAGAGATGCACTCTTGGTCGTTGCATACCAACTTCGGCCACTCGAAGATGACCAGGACATCTTCAGCCCCACCATCATCGACCTCGGGGTGTTCTCCATGATCAAGTGCATCCGGGCACGCGACTTTAGACTGCTCGAGGGGGGTGGTCGTTGGTTCGGGGACTACGAGACACCCGCGATCCTCAGTCGCCAAGGCAAGGCAAGGGTTGCCGCCGGAGAACCCGTCGACGAAACGGGCTATGGACGGAAGGAGTCCGAGGGTTACGACTTCAATGAGGACACGAACTTCGGCAAGCTCATGCGGATACCCCATGAGCCGCTCCACCGTTTCCTCAGTCGCATCGGCGCCGCCTTTCGAACTCGGGGTATCTATCCCGAGCCTTGGGTGATAACCGATGCGCCGACTCTCATCGTCGGTGAGACCGACGCTCAGACCCAGGCTGAAACTGAGCCGATCTGATTAGCGGCCGACCAATTCGCTACGCGAAGATGGCCAGTGGCAGGCCACCGCGTGCTCCAGGCGATGGCCTGGTTGGAACCAACCCGCGATGCGGCGGGCCCCATGTCCTAATGCGGCGGGCCCATGTCCATGTGTCGGCCGTTCACGGGACGGAATTCTTCTTCCAAGGCCCTTGTGCGGGGCGCTTTGCAGCTCAGCCGCAGCCGGTGTTGTTGCCGCACGAAGAGCACGTGTAGCAGCTGCCGGTGCGCTGCATCATGCCGCCGCACTGTTCGCAAGCCGGGCCGAGCTCGCCGCCGGACATCCGGGCGGGGACGACCGGGGGGGTTTCGGTCAGGGCCGAGGCAGCCGGCTTGTTCCCGCCGTTGCCGGCGCCCCCGTTGCCGCCGTTGGCCGGGCTCGCCGTGTCGGTGGGGATGCCGAGGCCGAGCTGGCTCGTCTCGGCATCCTTCTTGGCCCGCACCTCCTGGGTGAGGATGCCGAGGTCCTCGAGCGTCTCGGTGTCCTCGATGAAGCGGCTCGCCAGCCAGCGCATGATGTAGTCGGGCATCGACTTGGCGAAGGGGATCTCCGGGTTCTGGGTGATGCCCTCCGGCTCGAAGCGCATGTAGCTGAACTTGCGCACGAAGTCCTCGAGCGGCACGCCGTACTGGAGGCCGAGCGAGATCGCGGTGGCGAAGGCGTTGAGCAGCCCGCGCATCGTCGAGCCCTCCTTGCCGATGTCGGTGAGGAAGATCTCGCCGACCGAGCCGTCCTCGTACTTGCCGGTGGTGATGTAGCCCTCGTGGCCGGCGATCGAGAACTTGTGGGTGATCGATTCGCGCTCCTGCGGCATCCGCTTGCGGACCGGGGCGACCGGCGCCGCCTCGGCCTCGGCCTCGGCCGCCTTCTCCTCCTGGGCGTCGGTGCGCAGTGCCTGCGCCGTCTTCGAGCCGTCGCGGTAGATCGCCAGCGCCTTCAGCCCGCCCTTCCAGCCGCGCGTGTAGGCGTCGGCGATGTCCTCGATCGTGGCGCTCTGCGGCAGGTTGACCGTCTTCGAGATCGCGCCGGAGATGAAGGGCTGCGTCGCCGCCATCATGTCGATGTGGCCGGTGTGGCTGATCGCCCGCTCGCCGACCGCAACGTCGAAGACCGGCAGGTGCTCATCCTTGAGGTCGGGGGCGCCGACGATCGTGCCGTTCTCGGCGATGTAGGCGTCGATCTGCTCGACCTGGGGCTCGGCGTAGCCGAGCGTGCGCAGCGCCAGCGGCACCGACTTGTTGACGATCGTCATCTGGCCGCCGCCGACCAGCTCCTTGAACTTGACCAGCGAGAAGTCGGGCTCGATCCCGGTCGTGTCGCAGTCCATCAGGAAGCTGATCGTCCCGGTCGGCGCCAGCACCGTCGCCTGCGCGTTGCGGTAGCCGTGCTCCTCGCCGAACTCGACCGCTTCGTCCCAGGCGCGCTGCGCGGCCTCGAGCAGGTCGCCCTTGATCCCGGTCGGGTCGACGTCGTAGGAGGCGTCGCGGTGCATCCTCATCACGCCGTTGTGCGGCTCGCGGTTGCGCTCGTACTCGTCGTAGGGCCCCGTCGCGCCGGCGGCGATCAGCGCCGACTGGCGGTAGGCGCGGCCGGTCATCAGCGCCGTGATCGCGGCGGCGACGTTGCGGCCCGCGTCGGAGTCGTAGGGGAGGCCGTCGGACATCAGCAGGGCGCCGAGGTTGGCGTAGCCGAGGCCGAGCTGGCGGAACTTGTTGGCGTTCTCGGTGATCTCCTCGGTCGGGTAGGAGGAGAAGCCGACGACGATCTCCTGGGCGAGGAAGACGATGTCGACGGCGTGCTCGAAGTCGTCGACGTCGAAGCTGCCGTCGGGACGGCGGAACTTCATCAGGTTGAGCGAGGCCAGGTTGCAGGCGGAGTCGTCGACGTGCATGTACTCGCTGCAGGGGTTGGAGGCGTTGATCCGGCCCGACTCGGGGCAGGTGTGCCAGCGGTTGATGATCGTGTCGTACTGGACGCCGGGGTCGGCGCAGCGCCAGGCGGCGTCGGCGATCTGGTTCATCAGCTCGCGCGCGTCGAGCGTCTTCACCGACTCGCCGGTGGTGCGGGCGGTCAGGTGCCACTCGCCGCCGGCCTCGACCGCCTCCATGAACTCGTCGGTGACCCGCACCGAGTTGTTGGCGTTCTGGTACTGGATCGAGGTGAAGCCGTCGCCGTCGATCGACATGTCGAAGCCGGCGTCGCGCAGCGCCGCCGCCTTTTTCTCCTCGTCGGCCTTGCACCAGATGAAGTGCTCGATGTCGGGGTGGTCGACGTCGAGCACGACCATCTTGGCGGCGCGGCGCGTCTTGCCGCCGGACTTGATCGTCCCCGCCCAGGAGTCGGCGCCGCGCATGAAGCTGACCGGGCCGCTGGCGGTGCCGCCCTTGGCCAGCTGCTCCATCGAGCCGCGGATGTTGGAGAGGTTGATCCCCGAGCCGGAGCCGCCGCGGAAGATCTTGCCCTCCTTGGTGTTCCAGTCGAGGATCGAGTCCATGTTGTCCTCGACGCTGAGGATGAAGCAGGCCGAGCACTGCGGCCGCTCCTCGAAGCCGACGTTGAACCAGACCGGCGAGTTGAAGGCCGCCTTCTGGTTGAGCAGGATCGAGGTCAGCTCGGCTTCGAAGGCCTCGGCGTCCTCGGCTGAGGCGAAGTAACCCCCGGTACGGCCCCACTCCGAGATCGTGCCCGCGACGCGGCCGATCATCTGTTTGACCGAGGACTCCCTCTTGTCGGTGCCGAGCTGCCCGCGGAAGTACTTCTGGGCGACGATGTTGGTCGCGTTCTGCGACCAGCTCTTGGGGAACTCGACCCCGCGCTGTTCGAAGGCCGGGCTCTCGGGATTGCCGATCACCGCGTCGCGCGTCTCCCACTCGATCTCGTCGAAGGGATGCACGCCGGCAGACGAAAACCGCCGCTCTATCGAGAGGCCCTGCAGACCGGTCTGGGGGGTGCTGGCGGCGGTCTTGGACATCAAACTTCTCCTCTCGCGGCGACTTTCAGGGGGGACTTCCCAGGATTGCCTTTGGCGCGGACGGAACGCCTGTCAGTTCAGGGGTGTCACGCACGGCCTGCGAAAGATCTATTGCAATTCGCCGCTCCCTACATGGTGGCAATTCCGCAATCTCGGCACAAAGTTCCGGGTACCCTTGGGGGCGATGGTCGAGGACCTGCGCGGGGGCGCCGAACGGATGAGCGAGCGGGCAACTGCCGCCAAGGAGGCGGCGGTCGAACGGGCTGGGGCCGCTCGCGATGCCGCCACCGACGCGCTCGCCGCGGTCAAGCCGAAGCTGCGCGGGGTCTCGCACGAGTGGGCCTTCTTCATCTCGCTCTTCCTCGGCGCCGGGCTGATCGTCGCGGCGAAGACGCCGAAGGCGACGCTGGCGGTGGCGATCTACGCTGTCAGCCTCTCGGCCCTGTTCGGCACCAGCGCCCTCTATCACCGGGTCGACTGGAAGCGGCCCAGCGTGCGGCGCTGGATGCGCCGCCTCGACCACTCGATGATCTTCTTCCTCATCGCCGGCACCTACACGCCCTTCGCCCTGCTCGTTCTCAGCGGTCCGCTCGCCGACGCGATCCTCGTCGTCGTCTGGATCGGCGCGATCGCCGGCGCGATCGTCGAGATGGTCTGGATCGAACACCCCAAGTGGGTGGCGGCGCTCATATACCTCTCGCTCGGCTGGGTCGCCGCCATCGCTTTCCCCCAGCTCTGGAACGATATGGGGGTGACGGGCACCCTGCTGGTCGCCGCCGGCGGCCTGCTGTACACCGCGGGCGCCGTCGTCTACGCGCTCCAGCGTCCCAACCCGAACCCCCGCATCTTCGGCTACCACGAGATCTTCCACGCCTTCGTCATCGCCGCCGCCGCCGCCCACTTCGCCGCGATCGCCTTCTTCGCCCTGCCGGCCGCCTGACGGGCGGTGAACTGCATCAAAAGCAGCGCCCGCCGACCAGCGGCTGGCGGGCGGCAGCCGCCCGCCCGCGAACTGCATCAAATTCTCACCCTGGCAGGGTGAGAATTTGATGCAGTTCGCTAGGCCGTGGTCGCCAGCTGGGCCTCGCGCTCCAGCTCGGCCTCGGCAATGAGCTGGGCGAGGATGTCCTCGAGTTGCTCGGACTGCTGGGGGTTGAGCTCGAGGCGGTCGCCGGCGAGCTGCTCCTTCGCACGGCCGATCGGCAGCTCGGCCTCGACCACGCGGCCGCCCAGGGCGCCGAGCACTTTGCGCAGCTCGGCCTGGGCCCAGACCGCGCCGAACATCCCGGTCGAGGCGCCGATCGCAGCGGCCGGCGTGCCGTTGAGGGCGCTCTTGCCGGCCGGTCGCGAGACCCAGTCGAGCGCGTTCTTCAGTTGACCGGGGATCGAGTGGTTGTACTCGGGGGTGGCGATCAGCACGGCGTCGGCGTCGCGCACCGCCTGGCGCAGTGCCTCGACCACGGGTGGCGTCCCCTCTGTTTCGACGTCCTCGTCGTAGGGCGGGACCTCGCCGAGCCGGTCGAACTCGACCAGCTCGGCGCCGCCGGGCAACCGCTCGGCAGCCGCCCGCAGCAGGGCGCTGTTCAGCGAGCCGCGCCGCAGGCTGCCGGAGATGCCCAGCACCCGCATCGTTACTCGCCCTCCTCGACCAGCTCCAGCTCGACGTCGATCGCGACCGCGTAGTCGAGCACCTCGCCGCCGCTCGGCAGCTCGGCGTTCCAGTCGAGCCCGAAGTCGCGCCGGTCGACCTCAGCGCTGACGGAGAGGCCGACGCGGGCCTTGCCGGCGAGGTCGGCGCCGAGCTGGCCGAACTTGCCGCGCGCCTCGACCTCGCGGACCTCGCCGCGGATCTCGAGCGCGCCGCGCAGCGTCGCCGTGCCGTCCTCGGCGACGTCGAGCGAGCTCGAGCGGAAGCGCAACTGCGGGTGGCGGCTGGCGTCGAAGAAGTCGGGGGAGAGGAGGTGACCCTTGAGCTGCTCCTCGTCGACCTTGACGCTGGCGACGTCGACGGTCCCCTCCAGGGCCGGCGCCTCGCCGCCGCTGAGGCGGGCCTCGTAGGCGGCAAAGCCGCTGCGGAAGGTGGCGACGCCGTTGTGGGTGATGGCGAAGTTGACCGAGGAGTGGACGGGGTCCACTGCGTAGGTGCCGGCTGGGATCTGCTGCTGGGCGGTCTGCGTGCTCATCGTTTCGGTTTCTCCTCAAGCTCGTTGACGTTTCAATGATTGACGCAGAAACAATCTTAGCAGAAACACTTGGCTAGTCAACTATTGTCAAGACAACGTTTGTCTGCGACAATTGGGGTCGATGAACCCGCAGGCCGCCGCCCTTCCGACCGCCAAGCCGCAGCGCAGCGCGCACGGCGAGGCTTGGAGCGCGCTCGCCCGCACCCACGCGGCGATCGCCGGCCGCCTGCAGGAGTCCCTCGCCGCGGCCGATTTCCCACCGCTTCCCTGGTACGAGGTGTTGGCCACGGTCGCCGATTCCCCGCAACAACGGATGAAGATGGGAGACCTGGCCGAGGCGCTGGTGATCACCCGCGGTGGCTTGACCAAGCTGGTCGACCGCCTGGTCAAAGCCGGTCTCCTGGAGCGGACCTTCTGCGAGACCGATCGTCGCGTCAGCTACGCGACGCTGCTGCCGGCCGGCGCCGAGCTGCTCGAAGAGATGCGCCCGGTCGTCGTCGCCGAGCTGAAGTCGAGCTTCGCCTCGAAGCTCAGCGCCGCCGAGGCCGACGCACTGCGCGAGACGCTGGAGCGCGTGCGGGTCTCAGCTTGCAGCGGCGAGTGACGCGGCGGCGCGCTCCTTGGCCGCCTCGATCAGGGCCAGCACCTCTGCCTCCTGGCCGGCGCCGAGCAGCTCGATCGGGTCGGGGTCGCCATTGACGATTCCCTCGAAGAACTCCTTGCGGTCCTGGTAGGTGGGCAGCGTCGCCTTCGCCCAGCCGCGGGCGTCGTTGAGGATCACCGCCAGGCGCGCGTACTCCTCGCCGAAGAGGTCGGAGATCTCGCGCTTCATCCGCTTCGCCAGGGCGGGCGAGGCGCCCGCGGTCGAGATCGCGATCGCCAGCGGGCCGGTGCGCACGATCGCCGGCAGGATGAAGTTGCAGAGCGGCGGCACGTCGACGATGTTGACCAGCATCGCCCGGCGCTCGGCGTCGTCGTAGACCTGGATGTTGACCTCGGTGTCATCGGTCGAGGCGATCGCCATGAAAACGCCCTCGAGGTCGGCCGGGCCGGCGTAGGCCCGTCTCTCCCAGGCGATCGACCCCTCCGCCGCGAGGCTTTCCAGCTCGGGGTGGGCGACCGGCGCGATCAGGGTCACGTCGGCGTCGCAGGTGAGCAGTCCCTCGACCTTCTCGAGGCCGATGTCGCCGCCGCCGACCACCACGCAGCGCCGCCCCTTCAGCTTCAGGCAGGCGATGTAGAAGGGAGTCTCCAGCATGTCGCGCACGCAGGACTGGTCGCAGATCCCCTTGCGCAGCTGACAGACGCACTCCTTGCCGGCATAGGCCTGGGCGGGCATGCCCCAAAGCCTAGTGATCCCCCGCCAACTGCCCGCCGACGGGCCGAAAACGTGTCGCTATGTCACGTTTGGGGCCCGTCGGCCCCCCGTTGCCCCCGTCGGCCTTAGATCGAGTCGAGGGTGATGCGGAGGCCCTTGGCGAGGTCGACCCTGGGGCACCAGTCGAGCTCGCGCGCGGCGCGGGCGGGGTCGATCGAGATGCGCTGCACCTCACCGGTGCGGGGCGGGGCGAACTCGGGCTCGAAGTCGCCGGAGCCGCCCAGCTCGCCGAGCTGGCGGACCAGCTCCAGCACGTCGGTCTCGATGCCGGTGCCGACGTTGAGCGGGCCGCTCGTCTCCGCGCCCGCCGCCGCGATGAAGGCCGCCACCACGTCGCCCACATATATGTAGTCGCGGGTCTGCTTGCCGTCGCCGAAGACGGTCGGTCGCCGGCCCTCGCGCAGGCGCCCGCAGAAGATCGCGATCACGCCGGCCTCGCCAAGCGGATCCTGGCGCGGGCCGTAGACGTTGCCGAGTCGCAGCGGCACGCTGGAGAGGTCGTAGAGGCGTTCGTAGAGCGCCAGGTAGCCCTCGCCGGCGTACTTGCTCTGTCCGTAGGGGGCCTCCGGCGCCAGCGGCGCATCCTCGGCCAGCGGCAGCTGCTGTCCCTCGCCCTCGCCGTAGATCGCCCCCCCGGTCGAGCTGAAGACGACGCGCCGGGACTCCGCCACCCGCGCCGCCTCGAGCACGTTGGCGGTGCCGCCGACGTTGATTGAGGCGTCGAAGGCGGGGTCGGCGATCGACTTGCGCACGTCGATCTGCGCCGCCAGGTGGAAGACGACCTCGGGCCGCTCGCGCCCGGCCAGCGCTTCCAGCGCCGCGCGGTCGCGGATGTCGGCCTCGACCAGGGTGGCGCCGTTTGCCAGCGCCGCCTCGAGGTTCTCGCGGCGCCCCGTGGAGAGGTCGTCGACGACCACGACCTCGTCGCCCCGCGCCAGCAGCGCGTCGACCAGGTTGGAGCCGATGAAGCCCGCCCCGCCTGTGACCAGAGCCTTCATTGAGGTCGCGATCCTATGGACATTGCACCCCTCATCGGCAGGCCGCGGGCACATATGTAGGGGCGCACTTCGGTTTTCGGTCGGGGAGGGGTCGCCGAGCGCCCCTGCTACCCTCGCCGCCCGATGAGACTCATAGTCACCGAGAAGAACAACAGCGCCGAGAAGATCGCGACCTTCCTCAGCAAGGGGACGGCGAGCAGCGACAAAACCTTCAAAGTCCCGTACTACACGTGGACAGACGAGGCGGGGGAGACGCACCGCACGATCGGGCTCAAGGGCCACGTGCTCGGCCCGGCCTTCCCCGAGGGCTACTCGAACTGGCAGAAAACCGACCTGCACGACCTGATCGACGCCGAGCTGATCAAGGAGCCGACCGACAAGAACGTGGTCAAGGCGATCCGCAAGGTGGCGAAAGAGGCCGACGAGCTGGTGATCGCCACCGACTTCGACCGCGAGGGCGAGCTGATCGGGCTCGAGGCGCTGGAGGAGATGCTCGACGCCAACCCGGAGCTCGGCACGCGCGAGGAAACCAAGGCCGGCACGCTGCGGATCCAGCGCGCCCGCTACTCGGCGCTGACCAAAGAGGAGATCGAGCGCGCCTTCGACGAGCTCGACGAGCTCTCCTACCCGCTCGCCAACGCCGGCGCCGCCCGCCAGGACATCGACCTGCTCTGGGGCGCGACGCTGACCCGCGCCGTCTCCCTCTCCACCCGCCGCTTCGGCTCCAACTTCCTCTCGGTCGGCCGCGTCCAGAGCCCGACCCTGGGTCTGATCGTCGAGCGCGAGATGGAGCGCCGCGCCCACGTCGCCAAACCCTTCTGGGAACTGTTCGCCAAGTTCCAGCACCCCGACGGCAGCTTCGAGACCCACCACGAGACCGACAAGTTCTGGGAGAAGGCCGAGGCCGACGCGGCGCTCGCCGGCACCGCCGGTCCCGGCACGGTCAAGTCGGTGACAGCGCGCAAAAACACGCGCAAACCGCCGACCCCCTACAACACGACCGCCTTCACCACCGACGCCTCCAGCCGCCTCGGCATCACCCCCGCCAGCGCGATGCGGATCGCCGAGGACCTCTACATGGACGGCTTCATCTCCTACCCGCGCACCGACAACACGGTCTACCCGCAGTCGCTGCCGCTGCGCGAGCTGGTCTCCTCGCTGGTGCGGGTCAAGGAGTTCTCCGCCGCCTCGGGCCTGCTCGACGGCGAGCTCAAACCGACCCGAGGCAAGAAAGAGACGACGGACCACCCGCCGATCTACCCGACCCAGGCGATCCACCCCGGCGCCCTGGACGGCTCCAAGAAGCGCGTCTACGAACTGGTCGTGCGCCGCTTCCTCGCCACCTTCAGCCCGCCGATGATCACCGAGTCCACCCGCGCCGACATCCAGGCCGGCGACCAGACTTATTTCGTGCGCGGCTCGGTCGTCGTCGACCCCGGCTACGCCGGCATCTACACCTACGCCCGCTCCTCCGACGAGGAGATCCCGGCCCTGCAGGAGGGCCAGACGCTGGAGCTCGACGGCGAGCCCTGGATCGTCGACAAGGAGACGCAGCCGCCGGGGCGCATCTCGCAGGCGAAGCTGGTCGAAATGATGGAGGAGCGCGGCCTCGGCACCAAGGCAACCCGCGCCGACATCATCAAGAAGCTCTTCGACCGCGGCTACGTCTACAGCAACCCGCCGATTCCCTCGGAGACCGGGATCGCGATGTACGAGGCGTTCAAGAAATACGTGCCGCGGATGGCGACGCCGGAGATGACGGCCCAGCTCGAGGCGGAGATGGACCAGATCGCCGCCGGTGAGATGACCAAGGACAGCGTCGTCGGCGATAGCCGCGAACTGCTCCACAACACCTGGTCTGAAATCGACGAGAGCCGCGAAGACCTGGCCAAAGTCGTCTGGAAGGGGATGGACGAGGACCGCATCCTCGGCCCCTGCAAGGTCTGCGAAGAAGCGGGCCGCACCAAGGAGGACGGCTCGCCCAACATGCTGCGCATCATCCGGGCGAAAAAGTCGGGCAAGCGCTTCGTCGGCTGCAGCGGCTGGAAAGCCGACGATCCGGAGTCCTGCGACCAGACCTTCCCGTTGCCCCAGCGCGGCGACGTCTTCAAACTCGAGGAACGCTGCTCGATCTGCGGCGAGACGCCGCGGCTGAAAGTCCAGCCCTTCCGCGGCCGCCCCTGGAACCTCTGCCTCAACGACGACTGCGAGTCGATGCAGGAGATGAAGAAACGCCGCGCCGAACGCGAAGCGGCGAAAGCGGCCAAAGAAGCGATGGCGAAGCAGCCGCTGCCCGAGGGCGACGAGGACGAGGTCCCCGCCACCGCCACGAGCAAGGCCGACACGGCCACGCGCGGCCGCAAACGCGCCAAGGCCGCCGCCAAATAGCTTCCGGTGCGCTTTATCCCGACATATCGGGGATAAGGACCACCGGAACGGGGGATCGCCGTGTTCATTTCGCTGGAGGGAATCGACGGCTCCGGGAAGAGCACGCAGGCGAAGCTGCTGGCCGAGGCGCTCGGCCCGGACACGCTGCTGATCCGGGAGCCGGGGGGGACCGAGGCGGCGGAGCGGATCCGCGAGCTGCTCGCCGACCCCGCGGTCGAGCTTGACCCCTTCGCCGAGCTGCTGCTCTTCCTTGCCGCGCGGGCGGACCTCACCGCCCGCGTGATCCGCCCGGCGCTGGAGGCGGGGCGCGACGTCGTCGCCGACCGCTTCGCCGACTCCAGCGTCGCCTACCAGGGCGCGGCCCGCGGGCTCGGCGTCGGCGAGACGATCTCACTCAGCGACAACGCCAGCGACGGCCTCTGGCCCGACCTGACGATCCTGCTGCGGGTCGACCCCGAGACCGGCCTCGGCCGCGCCGACGGCGAGGACCGCTTCGAGTCCGAGGGCCTCGAGCTGCAGCGCGCCGTCGCCGAGGCGTATGACGAGATCGCCAAGATCGCCTCCGACCGCGTCGTCCCCGTCGACGCCAGCGGCAGCGTCGAAGAGGTGCACGAGCGCGTCATGTCCGCCGTCCAGACCCACCAAGCCGACTGACTTCGCGGTTGTGGGGGCATACGGAGTCATAAAGGCGAAGTCACCGCCACCGCGGGTGGGGAGCGGGTGCTGAGGTGAAGGACCGGGGGTTGGGGGGGGCGACCGAGCGCCAGCCGCGAGCGCGGGTGGTGCTCTCGGCGGCGCTCGCGTCCGGGCCGAGCCACGCCTACCTCTTCCGCGGGCCGCGCGGGGCCGGCAAGGCGGCCGTGGCGCGCGCCTTCGCCGCCGAGATCCTCGCCGCCGACGCGGCCGACCCCGACGACGCCCGCCGCCGCGCCCTGCTCGACCCCTCGCCCCACCCCGACCTCGTCTGGCTGACTCCCCGCGGCGCCCAGCACATGGTCGAGGAGGTGCGGGAGCGGGTGATCCGCGCCGCCTCCTACCGGCCCTTCGAAGGGGAGAAGCGCGTCTTCGTGATCGAGGCCGCCGAGCAGATGCGCGACGAGAGCCAGAACGCCTTGCTGAAGACCCTCGAGGAGCCGCCCGCCTTCGTCCACATCGTCCTGCTCAGCGCCGAACCGGCCCTGCTGCTGGAGACGATCGCCTCGCGCTGCCAGCCCGTCGACTTCGCCCCGCTGCCGGCCGAGGCGATCGAAGCCGAGCTCGGCGGCGGGGACCCGGGCGAGCTGGCGGCAGCGGCGCGTCTCGCCGCCGGCGACCTCGACCGCGCCCGCTACCTGCTCTCCGAGCACGGCCGCGCCCTGCGCGCCGCCGCGCTGCGCCTCGGCGAGGACTGGTCGCAGGTGCTGAAGGTCGCGGAATCCGAGGGCGAGGAAGCCGAAGCCGAGGCGCGGGCGCTGCTCGAGGAGGAAGCCGAGGCGGGCGTGAAGCGAACTGCCCGCGAGGTCGGCGAGGAAGCGAAACGCGCCGGGCGCCGCCGCCGCACCGAGACGCTCGACCTCGCCCTGGAGCTCTTCGCCGGTTGGCACCGCGATCTTGCCGCCACGGCCGCCGGCGCCGCCGAGGTCGTCTTCAACAGCGATCGCCTCGCCGAGCTCCAGTCCCGCGCCGCCGCGCTCGACCCGGCGCGCCCGCGCCGCGCCGCCGAGCTGGTCGAGGACACGCGCCGCCGCCTCGACCTCAACGTCTCCGAGGAGCTAGCCCTCGAGGCGCTGGCGGCTCGGCTCGCCGCCGTTCTCGCCTGAGCGCGCCGCCTGCCCCTGCGCCTTCTCGATCGCCCGCTCCTGGGCGAGGCGGGTGATCTGCGCCGCCTGACGGGACATCGTGACGCTGAAGTTGAGCGCCAGGCCGAGCAGGAAGAGCAGCACGATCGAGAAGAGGGCGACGTTGGTGTCGCGCACGCCCATCGCGTCGGCGACCAGCTCGAGCAAGCCGGGGAAGGCGGCGCCGAGCAGCATCCCCAGCCCGGCGACGAACCAGACGACGCTGAAGCGCTCCTGCAGCTTGTCGCGGCGGATCAGCTCGAGGACCAGGACCATGAAGGCGATTGCCAGGACCGCGGCGATGATCCGCGTCTGCGCGGTCAGGTGGACCTTGGGGCTTGCGCTCGCCGCCAGCGCCAGCAGCCCGCTCATCGCTCGCCCGCCTCCGCCTCCTGGCGCGGCCGGAACTGGCCGACCAGCAGCACGATCATCCCCTTGAAGATGAAGAAAGCCGAGCGCAGCGGCGTCAGGAAGGAGCTGCCGCCGGCCCGCTCCAGCATCCGCACCGGCAGCTCCTCGACCCGCAGGCCCTCGCGCACCGCCAGCTGCAGCGACTCGATCTCGGCGAAGTCGGGCGAGTAGTGCTCGCTGAAGAGCCTCATCACCCGCCGGTTCGCCGCCCGCATGCCGCTGGTCGTGTCGGTGAAGCGCTGGCGCGTCGCCAGGGTGAGGAAGAAGCGGAAGACGCCGGTGCCGATGCGCCGCGAGAGCGTCGGCTTGTAGTCATCGCTCTTGGCTTTGCCCGGGTCGCGGTAGCGCGAGCCGATCACCAGGTCGGCGTGGTCCTCGTGGATCTCCCGCAGCAGCCGTGCTACCTCGCGCGGCGGGTGCTGACCGTCGGCGTCGAGGTGCGCGCAGGCGTCGTAGCCCTCGCGCAGCGCGTAGAGGTAGCCGGTTTGCAGCGCCGCGCCCAATCCCTGGTTGAAGGGCAGCGAGGCGACCAGGGCCCCCGCCGCGCGCGCCCGCTCGGCCGTCGCGTCGGTCGAGCCGTCGTCGATCACGAGCAGGTCGACCGCGGGCATGCTCTCGCGCACGTCCGCGATCACCGCCGCGACCGAGCCCTCCTCGTTCCAGGCGGGAATGAATACGAGCGTCCTCATCTGCGCCCGATTCTCCCACGCCCCCCGGTCCCGCCCTCCCGAGGCCCGCACCTGACCGCGCGCGGGGCCCCTTGCCCCCAGGTGGCCAGACACGCTCGGCCGGGGAGGGTTTGTGTTAGTAACTGCTCATGAGGCGATTTGGAATGCGACTCTGGCTGGCCGGTGCCTTCGCCGCCGTCTCGCTGATCACGGCGTTTGCCGTCTATCTCTTCGGCGACAACCAGCAGGCGCTCGTCGTCGCCGTGCTGATCGGCGTCCTCGCCGGCTTCCTGATCGCGGTCGCGATCACCCACCGCGTCTCCCGCCTCGCCCAGGCGGCCAACGAAATGGCGGCGGGATCGTTCGACGTGCCGCTGCGCGTCGGCGCCCGCGACGAGATCGGCGAACTCGCCCGCGCCCTCGACTCGATGCGCGCCTCGCTGAAGGAGAGCTTCGGCGTGCTCACCGCCGACCGCAACAAGCTCGAGGCGATCTTCGACGGCCTCACCGACGCGGTGATGGTGGTCGACGACGAGGGCTCAGTGCGCTTCTCCAACAGCGCCGCGGCGAACCTGCTCGCGGACGGCAAGCCGCAGGAGGCGATGCTGCCCACCCTCACGCGCGCCGTCACCGTCGGCTTCGCCGCCCACCCGGCGCTGCGCATCGGCGACCGCGCCTACACGATGCAGGCTCGCTCGCTGCCCGGTGAGCGCGCCGTGCTCGCGGTCGTCCGCGACCGCACGGAGGAGATGCGCCGCGAGTTCGCCGAAGCCGACTTCGTCTCCAACGCCGCGCACGAGCTGCGCAATCCGCTGGCCGGGATCTCCGGCGCGATCGAGGTGCTCCAGCAGGGCGCCAAAGACGACCCGCAGGCGCGCGACCACTTCCTCAAACGGCTCGCCGAGGACGCCGAGCGGATGAGCCGCCTGACCCAGGCGCTGCTGACGCTGGCCCGGGTCGAGTCGCTCGGCGCGGGGGAGATCGAGGTGGTCGACGTGCCGATCGCGATCCGCGACGTCGTCGCCGCGGTCGAGCCACGCAAGCACGTCGACCTCTACGTCGAAACCGAGCCCGACCTCGCCGCCAAGGCCGACCCGACGCTGCTGCGCCAGGTGATGATCGGCCTGCTCACCAACGCCTTCAAGAACACGCCACCCCCCGGCGCCGTTACCGTACGCGGCCGCCGCGACGGCGAAAAGGACGTGATCTTGGAGGTAACCGATACAGGCACAGGCATCCCGGCGGCGGAGATCGAACGCGTCTTCGAGCGCTTCTACCGCCGCAGCGAGACCCGCAAGCAGGAGGGCTTCGGCCTCGGCCTGGCGATCGCCCGCCGCATGGTCGACGTGATGGGCGGCGAGCTCGGTGCCCGCTCCGTCGAGGGGGAGGGGAGCACCTTCTGGGTGCGCCTGCCGATCGCGCAACCGAGCCCGACCCCGGTGGCCTGATGGGAGCGCGACGATGAGCAGCGGGCGCATCCTCGTCGTCGACGACGAGCCCTCGGTGCGCGAGTCGGTCGGCTACGCGCTGGCCCAGGACGGCTTCGACGTCGACGTCGCCGCCGACGGCGACGAGGCGACCGAGAAGCTCGGTGGCGACGGCATCTACTACGACCTGCTGATCCTCGACATCATGATGCCGGGGCCGAGCGGGCTCGACATCTGCCGCGACGTGCGCTCGCGCAGCGCCGTGCCGATCATCGTCCTCACCGCCAAGGACGCCGAGGTCGACAAGGTGGTCGGCCTGGAGGTAGGCGCCGACGATTACGTCACCAAGCCCTTCTCGGTGCGCGAGCTGCTCGGCCGCGTGCGCGCCCAGCTGCGCCGCCGCGAGCTCGACCGCGGCCCGCTCAACCAGGCGGTCAAGATCGAAGCCGGCCCGGTCGCGATCGACCTCGTCCGCCACGTCGCCACCGTGCGCGGCGTGCCGGTCAACCTGACCCGCTCCGAGTTCCAGCTGCTGCGCCTCCTGGTCGGCCGCCCCGGCGAGGTCTTCCCCCGCCGCCAGATCATGGAGGAGCTCTGGCAGACCGAGTTCGACGGCGACGAGCGCGCCTGCGACGTCCACATCTCCAACCTGCGCCAGAAGGTCGAGCGCGACCCCCAGCGCCCCGAGCTGATCGCCACCGTGCGCGGCGTCGGCTACAAGTTCGACGGCGGCGCCGGCTGAGGCCGAGCAGCGCCACTCTCTAGGCTGGGAGCCATGTCGGACTACGCGGTCAAGAACCTGATGGAGATCGAGGACGCGACCGGCGTCGAGGGGATCGAGGGGCGCTTCTCGCGCAAGTTCCTCGACTCCGAGCAGCTCGGGATCAGCCACTTTCGCTACGCGCCCGGCTTCAAGTCGACCAGCGGGCATCGCCACCGCGAGCAGGAGGAGGCCTACGTCGTCGTCGGCGGCTCGGGGCGGGTCAAGCTCGATGACGAGGTGATCGAGCTGCGTCACTGGGACGTGGTGCGCGTTGCGCCCCACGTCGTGCGCGGCTTCGAGGCGGGTCCGGACGGGCTCGAAGTGATCGCCGTCGGCGGCAGCAAGCCCGAGGGTGGCGACGGCGAGCTGGTCGCGGATCGCTGGCCGGCGGGCGATGGCTGAGCTGCCGAGTCGGCGCCTCGGCGACTCCGAGCTCGAGGTCTCCGCGCTCGGCCTCGGCTGCAACAACTTCGGCAAACGCCTCGACCTCGAGGGCACCGCCGCCGTGCTCGAGGCCGCGCTCGCCGCCGGCATCACCTTCTTCGACACGGCCGACGTCTACGGCGGCAGCGAGAGCGAGCGGCTGATGGGCGAGGCCCTGGCGGGCCGTCGCGACGAGTACGTGCTGGCGACCAAGTTCGGCTGGGAGATGCGCGGGGTGGAGGGTGTGCCCGACGCACCCCGGGGCTCGCGCGAGTACATCCGCTGGGCGGTCGAGGGCTCGTTGCGGCGGTTGCGCACCGACCGGATCGACCTCTACCAGTACCACCGGCCCGACGGGGTCACGCCGCTGGAGGAGACGCTCGCCGCGCTCGACGAGCTGGTGCGCGAGGGCACCGTCGGCGCGATCGGCTGCTCCAACTTCAGCGCCGCGCAGTTGGAGGAGGCGGAGCGGACCTCGCGCGAGCGCGGCCTCGCCCGCTTCGTCACCCTGCAGAACGAGTACAGCCTGCTCGAGCGCGAGATCGAGGCCGAGGTGGCGCCGGCCTGCGAGCGCCTCGGCGTCTCGATCCTCCCCTTCTTCCCGCTCGCCAGCGGCCTGCTCACCGGCAAGTACCGGCGCGGCGAGCAGGGTCCCGAGGGCGCCCGCCTCTCGGGGCGCGAAGCGCCCGGCAGCGACGCCCAGTTCGACGTCGTCGAGAGCCTTGAAGCCTTCGCCGCCGAGCGCGGCATCGGCATCCTCGACGTCGCGATCGCCGGCCTCGCCGCCCAGCCCGCCGTTGGCTCGGTGATCGCCGGCGCCACCAAGCCGGAGCAGATCGCCGCCAACGTCGCCGCGATCGAGTGGCGGCCGAGCGCCGAGGACCTGGCCGAGCTCGACCGCATCGCCCCGACATGGCGATCCTCGCCGCGAAGCTCCTCCTAGACGATTGATCCCACGGCGGCAGCCGTGGAATCGAGACCTCTTCCGGTTCCAGGCGGGCCGCGCGCGGTGCTCGATGCGGAGTGTTCACCTTGCCCCCGTATATGGGGTCAATCGAACACTCTGCATCGCGGGCTCGCCCAAAATCGCCTCTCTGTCGGCTTCGGCCTCGCTGTTGCTCGTCGGCGCCGGCTTCGCGGTCGGCCTCGCACTGCTCTCCCTGTCGCGCTCGCCACCCCCGCCGCCGCCCCGCGGCCGGTGGCCAGCGCGGAAGCCGACGCCCGGACTTGAACCGGGCCCCTTTCGCTCAAATCCGATTCAAACGTTGACGGCGGGATCGTGGACGCTCAGAATGGCCGTGTTCCCGCCCGCGCGGTGGGGCCAACGAGGAGGGAGTTGGTGATGCGATCGGAAGTCGCTGCGCATGGGTTCCCCGTGGCTGGGTGTGGTGCCGCAACGCGAGGTGGCTGGCTGCGATCCTGGGTTGCGGCCCTGCTCGCGGGTGTCGTGGCGGCGGTTGGATGCACGGCGGTGCTTCCGACGCGGTCTGCTGAAGCCCCGCGTCCAGCCACGGCGCCTCGCGATGGCCTGACGAGCCTGCCCCTGGCCGCGCAGGGGCCGGTCTCGGCAGCGCTCGGGCGGGACCGGCCGGCCTATCGGATGGCCGGCCTACGGGCCGGCAACCCGGCACAGCGCTTTCACACCGCCTTCTCGCGCCATGGCGTCGAGGTCGCCTCCGGCGCGGCGCAGCTCGGCATGACGCTCTCCGCGTATGGGCACGGGGATTCGCTGCGGCCGGTCCGGTCTGCGCTGCCGCGGGCAAGCGCCAACCGCGTCCGCTATGCGCGCGGAGCGTTGACGGAGTGGTACGCGAACGGCCCGTTGGGAATCGAGCAGGGGTTCGACGTCGCGACTCGTCCCAGTGCCGCCGCCGGGCCGCTGACGCTGTCGCTGGCTCTCTCCGGCAACCTCGCCGCGCGACTGCGGGGCGACTCGGTGCTGCTCACGGGCCGGGGCGCCGCACTTCGCTACAGCGGCCTGGTAGCAACCGACGCGCGTGGGAACGTGCTGCGCTCCTGGTTGGGGCTGGAGAAGGGGCACGTGCTGATTCGCGTCGCGGATCGCGATGCGAGCTATCCGCTGCGGATCGACCCGATGATCCAGCAGGGCGCAAAGCTCACCGGCGCGGGCGCGATCGGAACCGGCCGGTTCGGCTATGCCGTGGCCCTGTCCGCAGACGGAAACACCGCCCTGATCGGCGGGCGCTACGGGAACGTTGGCGGTGAGACTGGCATCGGCGCCGGCGGAGCTTGGGTCTTCGTGCGCTCGGGCGGGGTGTGGACTCAGCAGGGCGGCAAGCTCGTCGGCACGGGTCACGCCGGGGAAGGTGAATTCGCCCACGTCGGGGAAGGCGAATTCGGCACGAGCGTCTCGCTCTCGGCCGACGGCGACACGGCGCTGATCGGCGGGCCCGGCGACGACGGCGACGTCGGGGCGGCCTGGGTCTTCACCCGCTCGGGCTCGACCTGGGCGCAGCAGGGCGGCAAGCTCACCGGCAGCGGTGAGACGGGCGAGGGCAGATTCGGCACGAGCGTCTCGCTCTCGGCCGACGGCGGCACGGCTCTGGTCGGCGGCAACCGCGACAACGGTTTCGTCGGGGCGGCCTGGGTCTTCACCCGCTCGGGCTCGACCTGGGCGCAGCAGGGCGGCAAGCTCACCGGCAGCGGCGAGGCGGGGCAGGCGGAATTTGGCAAGAGCCTGGCGCTCTCCGGAGACGGCAATACCGCCCTTATCGGCGGCGGGTTCGACGACAGCGGCAAAGGCGCCGCCTGGGTCTTCACCCGCTCCGGTTCCACCTGGAGCCAGCAGGGCGCAAAGCTCACTGGCACAGGCGAGGTCGGGGAAGGCAGGTTCGGCACCAGCCTCGCTCTCTCCCCCGATGGCAACACCGCGCTGGTCGGCGGTCCCCGCGACAACAGCGACGTCGGCGCCGCCTGGGTCTTCACCCGCTCGGGATCGACCTGGAGCCAGCAGGGTGCCAAGCTCACCGGCGCTGATGAGACCGGAGGCGGTGAATTCGGCAGGAGCGTCGCGCTCTCCGCCGACGGCAACACGGCCCTGGTCGGCGGCCCCGAGGACGACGCCGCCATCGGCGGAACCTGGGTGCTCACACGCTCGAGCGGGGTGTGGACCCAGCAGGGATCGAAGCTCACCGGCGGCGAAGAGGACAACAGCGAGTTCGGCGTCCTCGTTTCCCTCTCGGCCGACGGCAACACCGCACTGGTCGGTGGCTGGAACGACGACAGAAGGAGGGGCGCGGCCTGGGTGTTCACACGCTCGAATGGGGTGTGGGCCCAGCAGGGGCCGAAGCTGACCGCCGGGTCCGAAAGCGAAAGCGGGGCCGGGTTCGGCACGAGCGTCTCCCTCTCCGCCGACGGCAACACCGCGCTCATCGGCGCGCCCGGCGACGATAACCGCAAGGGCGCCGCCTGGGTCTTCACCCGCTCGGGCTCGACCTGGACCCAGCAGGGCGGCAAGCTCACCGGCGCCGGCGCGGTCGGGAACCCCTGGTTCGGCTACACCGTGGCGCTCTCCGGAGACGGCAACACCGCCTTCATCGGCGGCTGGCTCGACGACAACTGGAAGGGGGCCGTCTGGGTCTTCAAGCGCTCGGGCTCCACCTGGGCGCAGCAGGGCGCAAAGCTCACCGCCAATGACGAGGACGGCGAGGGGATGTTCGGCACGAATGTCACCCTTTCCGCCGACGGCAACACGGCGCTAATCGGTGGCTGGAACGACGACAGCGAATTCGGCGGCCACCTGGATTACAGCGGCAGGGGCGCCGCCTGGGTCTTCACCCGCTCGGGCTCGACCTGGAGCCAGCAGGGGTCGAAGCTCACCGCCAGCGACGAGGCCGGCAACGGCAAGTTCGGCACGATCGTCGCCCTCTCCGCCAACGGTGACACCGCGTTGATCGGCGGCTGGAACGACGATCACAGCAAGGGCGCCGCCTGGGTCTTCACCCGCTCGGGGTCGACCTGGACGCAGCAAGGGCCGAAGCTCACCGGTGGCGGTGAGACCGGGGAAGGCAGGTTCGGCGTCGCCGTCGCCCTCTCCGCCGACGGCAACACGGCCCTGGTCGGCGGCCTCGCCGACGACAGCACCAGGGGCGCGGCCTGGCTGTTCAGGCGCTCGGGCTCCACCTGGACCCAGCAGGGCGGCAAGCTCACCGGCGCCGACCAGGCCGGAGAAGGCGAATTCGGCACCAACGTCGCCCTCTCCGCCGATGGCGCCACCGCGCTGATCGGCGCCTGGCGCGATAACAGCGGCACCGGCGCGGCGTGGGTCTTCGTGGACATGCCCACCGCGACGACGGGGGCGGCGACCGGCATCGGCGAGGCCGGCGCAACCCTCACCGGAACCCTGGGCGCCGGAGGCTCGGGAACGGCGTACTTCCAGTATGGGACGACCGCCGCCTACGGGGCCTCCACCGCCATCCAGGGCGTTGGGACCTCCCACAACCCGAGGCAACTCGCGGCTGCCGTCGGCGGGCTTGCGCCGGGAACTACCTACCACTTCCGGCTCGTCGCCGAGAACTCCGGTGGAGTGGCCTACGGCGACGATCGGACGTTCACGACCAACGCCCACGGCGATCCCCCCAAGCCAGAGCCCCCTAAACCCGATCCCCCCAAGCCTGAACCCCCTGAACCCCCCTGTTGCGAGCCGGACCCGGGAAACCCTCCCCGCGTCCTGCTCGTCCAGAACGTCCGCCAGTCCACGGCGAGATGGCGTGTGGGCAATCGCCTCGCCACGATCAGCCGCGCGAAGCCGCCCGTGGGAACGACCTTCTCGTTCTCGCTCAACGAACGGGCGACGGTGACCCTCACCTTCACCCGGCGCGTCCGCGCCCGCACCGTCACGGCGGGCAGGCTCACCTTTGCGGGCCACGATGGCACCAACAAGGTGGCGTTCCAGGGCCGCATCTCGCCCAAGAAGAAGCTCGAGCCGGGCCGCTACACGCTTGTGATCACCGCCGCCAACCCGGCGGGAATGCGCTCGTCGCCGAAGTCGCTGAACTTCACGATCGTGAAGTAACGTCATCGCCGTGGGTCTCCACACCGACATCCCGAGTCGCCGTCAGATCGAGCGCCTGCTGCAGGCTCGCGGCGAGGAGCTCGTCTCGATCTATCTGCCAACCAGTCCGATCACGCCGGAGGCCGACGCGGCCCGGATCGCCTTCAAGAACCTGGCCGGGGAGGCGGTCGCCCGGCTCCGCGAGGCCGGCCTCGACGCCGCCGACCGCGAGGCGATCGAGGGGGCGCTCGACGACCTTCACGACGATCTCGAGTTCTGGGCCGAGCAGGCCCACTCGCTTGCGGTCTTCGTCGACCCCCACGGCCTGCGCAGCTTTCGCCTGCCGAACCGGCTGACCGCGGCGGTCCAGGTTGCCGACCGCTACTACGTAAAGCCGCTGCTGCGCGCCGTCACCTTTCCCCAGACGGCCTTCGTCCTGGCTCTCGCCGAGGGCTCGGTGCGCCTGCTCGAGGTGACTCCCGACCTGCCGACCTTCGAGGTGAGGGTTCCCGACCTGCCGGCCGACGCGGCAGATGCCGTCGGCAAGTCCTCGACCACCGACCGCTCTCCGGCCCGTCGCCTGCAGGGCTCCGAGGGCCGCAAGACGCTGTTTCGCAGCTACGCGCGCGCGGTCGACAGGGCATTGCGGGCGGTGCTGGTTGGCCGGGACGTGCCGCTGATCCTGGCGGCGTCTGAGCCGATCGACGCGATCTTCCGCTCGGTCAATTCCTATCCCCACCTGGCCGAGCACTCGCTGCCGGGCAGCCCTGAGGCCTCGAGCGACGCCGAGCTGGGCGAGGCCGCCCGCAAGGTCCTCGACGGTCTCTACGCCGAAGAGCTGCGCGACCTGAAGGGCCTCTTCGAGCAGCGCTCTGCCGCCGGCCGCACCGCGGTCGAGATCAGCGACCTCGGCCGCGCCGCTACCTTCGGCGCCGTCGAGACCCTCTTCGTCGACATCGACGCCAAGCTTGCCGGGACCATCGATGAGGAGTCCGGCGTGGTGTCGCTCGACGACGGCGAGCGAGCGGGTGACTACGGCGTCATCGACGAGCTCTGTCGTCGCGTCATCCTCGCCAGCGGCGCGGTGCTTGCCGTGCGCGCCGCCGAGGTCCCCGACGGAGGGCCTGCAGCGGCGATCCTGCGCTATCCGGTGTGAGGAGGTTGCCGAGTTGGGAACATATTTGGGACACAACCCAGCCACGTGGGGCATCCCCGTGGCCCGATAGGCGACCGCCGGTATTCGGCATTTCAACGCGCTAAATACCTACTTAGGCCCGGTCTTGCCCCATAACACCGCTCTCCTCAGAGCCGCCGCCCGGACTTGAACCGGGGCCCCCTTCATTGCGAGCGGAGTTTGCCTGGTAGCGGGCCATTGACAACTCCCGCAAGGGAGATCGACCGGCAGCTTCGCGATCGTGTTCTTGGCCGCGCCGCTCAGAGCTTCCCGCCCTAAGTGGGTCGCCCGCACGCTGCCCTGCGATCGATTGACCCACGTATACGGTGGCAAATCGATCGCAGGGCAGCGCGGACTCCCCATACGGATTGGCCTCGGGAAGCGAAAATCAGCGAAGGCTGTTGCCTCCCGTCGCCCCCGTTCTCCTGTACTACCGATGCAGCGGTTCGGAATCTGTTGGGCGTTGCAGTTCGATCGCGTCGGTTTACCGCACAGGGCATACGCTGACCCCGATGCGCCGACGTCAGATCCCGATTGGATTGGGGGTCGAGCCGCCAGCGGCCTGGCTCGGGCTTGTGGCGACTTTGGTGTCAGTCACGGCTGGGACCCTGCTCGTCTACCCACTCAAGGAGGTCGCGCCGGTCGTCTCCCTCGGGGTCATCTACCTACCGGCGATCCTGCTGATCTCGACCGTCTGGGGCCTGCGGCTGGGACTGCTCGCGTCGGTCCTCAGCGCCGCTGCTTTCAACTTCTTCCATATCCCGCCGCTGCATCGCTTCACGATCGCCGAGGAGGAGAACTGGGTCGCTCTGGCCGCGTTCGCGATCGCGGCGATCGTCAGCGGCACGGTTGCCGGCCTCGCGCGCGCTCGCGCTGTCGAGGCCGAGCGGCGTCGCGAGGAAGCCGACCGCGCCCTCGCCGAGCTGGAGGCGCTGACCCGCGAGCGGGACCGGATGCAGGCCGAGGCCGTGGAAGCCGAGGCGGTGCGGCGAAGCGACGAGCTCAAGACCGTGCTGCTGCGCTCGATCTCCCACGACCTGCGGACTCCGCTGACGTCGATCATCGCGGGCGGCACGGCCCTCGGCTCGGGGACCTTGACTTCGGAGGAGCGCGCTGAGCTCAGCGAGGGGATCGTCGGAGAGGGCAGGCGGCTCTCGCGCCTGGTCGAGAACCTGCTTGACATCTCCCGGCTCGAGGCGGGGAAGGCCGAGCCGCATCGCGGCCCGGTCGATCTCGCCGAGGTGCTGGAGGCGGCGCGGCAGGGACAGGCGAAGACGCAGTCGATCCGCCTGGCGGTTGACGCGGAGCTGCCGATGGTCGACGCCGATGCCGCGCAGCTGGAGCGAGCCTTCGCGAACCTGCTTGAGAACGCGGTCCGCTACGGGAACGGCCGGCCGGTATCGGTTCGCTCGCGGCTGGTCGGCGCCAATATCGTCGTGCGCGTGGTGGATCAGGGCCCGGGGATTCCCGAGAAGGACTGGGAGCGGATTTTCGAGCCCTTCCAGCACGGCGAAACCGCCAGCGCCGGCTCCGGTCTCGGCCTGGCGATCGCCAGGGGGTTCATCGAGGCCAACGGAGGCGAGATCGCGGTCGAGTCGCTGCCCGGGCAGGGGACCAGCTTCGTCGTCACCCTGCCGCCGCACGACGGAGGCGGGGAGTGAACGGAGCGACTCGCGTCCTGGTCTGCGACGACGAGGAGCAGATCCTCCGCGCCCTGCGGGTCATCCTGCGGGATGTCGGTTATGAGGCGGTGACGGCGACGACCGGCGAGGAGGCCCTGGACCGCGCTGCGCTGAAGCCCCCCGCCGCGGCGATCATCGACCTGATGCTTCCTGACATCGACGGGGTCGAGGTGACGAAACGGCTGCGCGAGTGGAGCGAGATGCCGATCATCGTCCTCTCGGCCGTTGGCGAGGAGGAGGCAAAGGTGCGGGCGCTGGCGGCCGGCGCCGATGACTACGTGACCAAGCCCTTCGGCCCGCCGGAGCTGATCGCGCGGCTCGAGGCGGTGCTGAGGCGGGCCAGGCCCGAGAGCTCGGAGCCCGTGATCGAGGCAGACGGGCTGGAGCTCGATCTGGGCGCTCGCGTTGTGCGGCGCGACGGCGAGGAGGTTCACCTGACCCCGACCGAGTTTGAGCTGCTGCGGGTCCTCGCGCTTAATCGCGGCCGGCTGATGACGCATCGCTCGCTGCTGGTCGAGGTGTGGGGCGTCGAGTACGAAGACGACGTACAGGTGCTGCGCGCCCACGTCGCCAACCTGCGCGGCAAGATCGAGCCCCCCGGCGGCCCCCGCTACATCCGCACCGACCCCGGCGTCGGCTACCGCTTCGCCGGCTAGTAAGGATTGGGCGAAACCCCGCGCGTCCGGCGGCGGGGTTTCGCCAATCCCCGCTAGGGCGACCTTGACGAAATCTGTATACGTGGGCCGGGTTTCTTCATGCGGCCTTGACGGGGTGAAGCGCACGATCGCTGCATGGATCTCGTCTCTATCGCCCTGGCGCTCGCCGCCTTCGGAGCGATCTACGCGCTGGTCGAGGCGATCGACCGCGTATGAGCGCCGCTGAGCTGTTCGGCCTGATCGTCGCCGTCGCGGTCTTCGGCTACCTCGGCTACGCGCTGTTCCGGGGAGAGCGGTTGTAATGGCTCAGGGCGGGGCGCAGATCGTCGTCTTCCTGGTCGTGCTGACCGCGCTGGTGCCCCTGGTCGGTTCCTACATCGCCGCCGTCTTCCGGGGCGATCGGGTCTTCCTCGCCCCGCTCCTCGGTCCGCTCGAGCGCTTCGCCTACCGGGTGCTGAGGGTGCGTCCGGAGGAGGGGCAGGACTGGAAGGCATACGCGCGCTCGATCGTCGTCTTCAGCCTGCTCTCTTGGCTCGCGCTCTACCTGATCCTTCGCACCCAGAGTGTCCAGCCGCTGAACCCCGAGGGCTTTGGCTCCGGGCCCTGGAGCCTCAGCTTCAACACCGCCTCCTCCTTCGTCACCAACACGAACTGGCAGTACTACGGCGGCGAGGCGACGCTGAGCTACTTCGTCCAGATGGTCGGGCTGACGGTGCAGAACTTCGTCTCGGCCGCGGTCGGGATCGCCGTGCTCGCCGCCGTGATCCGGGGCTTCGCCGCCCGCTCGGGGGCGGCACTCGGCAACTTTTGGGCCGATCTCGTTCGGATCAACCTCTACGTCCTGCTGCCGATCGCCACCGTCGCGGCACTGCTTTTGGTCTCCCAGGGTGTGATCCAGACGCTCGACGGCTCGACCACCTTCCACACGATCGCCGGGGGTACGCAGACCCTGGCGCTCGGCCCGGTCGCCTCGCAGGAGGCGATCAAGGAGCTGGGAACCAATGGCGGCGGCTTCTTCAACGTCAACAGCGCCTACCCGTTCGAGAACGCGAGCAGCTTCACCAACATGGTCGAGCTGCTGCTGATCCTGATCATCCCGGCCAGCCTCACCCACACCTTCGGGCGCATGATCGGCAACCGCCGCCAGGGCTGGGCGCTCTACGCGGCGATGATGGCGATGCTCGTCGTCGCGGTCGCCGTCGTCTACGTCGCCGAGCAGCACGGCAGCCCGGCGCAGCACCACGCCGGGATGCTGACCGCCTCGATCGAAGGCTCGACCGGCGGCAACATGGAGGGCAAGGAGCAGCGTTTCGGCATCGCCCAGTCCTCGCTGTGGACGGCGGTGACGACCGTGACCTCTTGCGGCGCCGTCAACGCGGCGCTCGACTCGCTGACCGGGATCGGCGGCCTCGTCCCCCTGGCGAACATGGGGACCGGCGAGGTCATCTTCGGCGGGGTCGGCTCGGGCCTCTATTGCATGCTGCTGTTCGTCCTGCTGAGCGTCTTCATCGCCGGCCTGATGGTCGGCCGCACGCCGGAGTTCCTCGGCAAGAAGATCGAGTCGCGGGAGGTGAAGCTGGTCCTCGTCGGCGTGCTGGTGACGCCGCTCTTGGTGCTGTTTGCGACCGCCTGGGCGGTGGCGAGCCCGGACGGCACGCAGTCGATCTACAACCACGGCCCCCAGGGCTTCTCGGAGTCGCTCTACGCCTACATGTCGCAGGCCAACAACAACGGCTCGGCCTTCGCTGGCTACACCGGCTTCATCCAGCCGAACGCGCCGGGCAACGTCGGCTCGGAAACGTTCAGCTTCGCCACCCTGCTCGGCGGACTGGTGATGATCCTCGCCCGCTTCCTGCCGATGATCGCGGCGCTGGCGGTGGCCGGCTCGCTGGCGGGCAAGCGCGTCGCCCCGGCCGGCGCCGGCACCTTTCGCGCCGACTCTCCCACCTTCGTCGTCCTGCTGATCGGCGTCGTCGTGATCGTCGCCGCGCTCACCTTCTTCCCCGCCTTCCTGCTCGGTCCGGTCGTCCAGGGGCTGACCGACCAACTCTTCTGAGATGAACGGACTGCGAAAAGACCTCACTACCGCCGCGGCCGCGGTCGTCTTCCTGACCGTGCTGCTCGGCATCGCCTACCCGCTGGTCACGACCGGGGCGGCGCAGCTTGCCTTTCCCGGTGCCTCTGACGGCAGCAGGATCGAGATGGACGGGAAGGTGGTCGGCTCGGAGCTGATCGGCCAGGACTTCAAGGGGCTGCCGCGCTACTTCCAGAGCCGCCCCTCCGCAACCGAATACAGCGGCGACGTCACCTATTTCAACAACCTCGGGCCGAACAGCCGTGAACTCTCCGACTTCTTCGCCGAGCAGCTTGCCGCCTACCTGAAGCGCGAACGCCCCTACGACCCCGGCCTGCGTGCCGCCGACGTGCCGGTTGACGCGGTCACGACCTCGGCCTCGGGCGTCGATCCCCACATCTCGCTCGCCAACGCCCGCATCCAGGCGCGCCGGGTCGCGGCGGTCCGCGACCTGCCGCTCTCTCGGGTTCTCGACCTCGTGGACGAGCACACCGCCGGCCGCTCCCTCGGGCTGTTCGGCGAGCCGGGCGTGAACGTCCTCGAGCTCAACGTCGCCCTCGCCCAGGGAGCCACCAAATGACCGACGAGACGCTTCGCAACGAGCCGCGTTCACTGCTCAGCTGGCCGATCGTCGCGCGCGCCGGCCTCGACTCGCTGCGAAAGGTCGACCCGCGCCATCAGGTCCGCAACCCGGTCATGTTCGTGGTCGAGATCGGCGCGGCGATCGTCACCGCCGGCTGGCTGATCCAGGTCTTCGGCGGAGCGCCGCTCGGCGGCGGCGAGGAGCCCGCCTGGTTCGCCTTCTCGATCGCGGTGTGGCTCTGGCTCACGGTCGTCTTCGCCAACTTCGCCGAGGCGATCGCCGAGGGGCGGGGCAAGGCCCAAGCAGACGCGCTGCGTTCGATGCGAACGGAGACCGTCGCCCGGCTTCGTGACGGTGGCGAGAAGCCCGCCTCGGAGCTGCGGCGCGGCGACGTGGTCGTGGTCGAGGCGGGGGAGACGATCCCCGGCGACGGCACCGTGGTCGAGGGCATCGCCTCGGTGGACGAGTCGGCCATCACCGGCGAGTCGGCGCCGGTGGTGCGCGAGTCGGGTGGCGATCGTTCGGCTGTGACCGGCGGCACGCGGGTCCTCTCGGATCGGATCGTCGTGGAGATCACCCAGGAGCCGGGGCAGAGCTTCCTCGACCGGATGATCGCCCTGGTCGAGGGAGCCGAGCGGCGCAAGACCCCGAACGAGATCGCCCTCAACATCCTGCTCGCCGGGCTCACGCTGGTCTTCCTCGCGGTGGTCGTATCGCTGCGTCCCCTCGCCGAGTTCTCCGGCACCGATGCCTCGGTCGTCACCTTGATCGCGCTGCTGGTCGCCCTGATCCCGACCACGATCGGCGCTCTGCTCTCGGCGATCGGCATCGCCGGCATGGACCGCCTCGTCCGCCACAACGTGCTCGCGCTTTCCGGCAGGGCGGTCGAGGCGTCCGGCGACGTGGACGTGCTTCTGCTCGACAAGACCGGGACGATCACGCTCGGCAACCGCGAGGCGACCCAGTTCATCCCGATGCCGGGGATCGAGGAGTCCGAGCTGGCCGAGGCGGCGCAGCTCTCCTCGCTCGCCGACGAGACCCCCGAGGGCCGTTCGATCGTCGTCCTCGCCAAGAGCCGGTACGGAATCCGCGAGCGCGAGCTGGACGCCCACGTCGCCACCTTCGTCCCGTTCTCTGCCGAAACGCGGATGAGCGGCGTGGACGTGAACGGCAACCAGTACCGCAAGGGGGCCGGCGACGCGATCGTCCGCTACGTCGAAGACCAGGGTGGCCGCCCGCCCGCCGAGCTGCGCGAGCAGTTGGACCTGATCGGCCGCGACGGCGGCACCCCCCTCGCCGTCTGCCGCGACAACCATGTCCTCGGCGTCGTCTACCTGAAGGACATCGTCAAGGACGGGATGCGCGCCCGCTTCGATGAGCTGCGGGCGATGGGGATCTCGACCGTGATGGTGACCGGCGACAATCGCCTCACCGCCGCGAAGATCGCCGAGGAGGCCGGCGTGGACGACTTCCTGCCCGAAGCGACGCCGGAGCAGAAGCTGGAGCTGATCCGCGGCCACCAGGAGGAAGGTCGGATGGTCGCGATGGCCGGCGACGGGACCAACGACGCCCCGGCCCTCGCGCAGTCCGACGTCGGCGTGGCGATGAACACCGGCACTCAGGCGGCACGTGAGGCGGGCAACATGGTCGACCTCGACTCCAACCCGACGAAGCTGATCGAGGTCGTTGAGATCGGCAAGCAGCTCCTCATCACCCGCGGCGCGCTGACCACCTTCTCGATCGCCAACGACGTCGCCAAGTACTTCGCGATCCTGCCGGCGATTTTCGCCTTCACCTATGCGGCCAAGCCCGGCGAGCGTGGGCCGCTCGACGCGCTCAACATCATGGAGCTGGGCACGCCGACCTCAGCGATCCTCTCGGCGATCGTCTTCAACGCCCTGGTGATCCCGCTGCTCGTGCCGCTCGCCCTGCGCGGCGTCCGCTACCGGCCGATCGGCGCCACGGCGCTGCTGCGGCGCAACATGTTGATCTTCGGCCTTGGCGGTCTGATCGTGCCGTTCATCGGGATCAAGCTGCTCGACCTCTTGATCCACAACTTGCTCGGAGCCTGAGATGTGCGCCGCGCAACTGGCGGCGGACAATCAAGGCGTGCGATCCGCTCGCCGCGGTCACCTCAAGGTCTTCATCGGCATGGCCGCCGGGGTCGGCAAGACCTACCGGATGTTGCAGGAGGGTCATGCCGCGCGGGGGGCCGGCCGCGACGTCGCGATCGGCTACATGGAGCCTCACAAGCGGCCGGAGACCTCGGCGTTGGCGGCAGGGCTGGAGGTGGTTCCGCGGCGGCGACTCACCTACCGCGGCACCGACCTCGAGGAGATGGACCTGCCGGCGCTCCTTGCCCGAGCGCCCGAGCTGGCGCTGATAGACGAGCTTGCCCACACCAACGCTTCCGGCGCCGAGCACTCCAAGCGCTACGAAGACGTGCGCGCGGTGCTCGCCGCTGGGATCGACGTGTTTTCGACGGTCAACGTGCAGCACCTGGAGTCGCTGAACGACCAGGTGACCGAGCTGACCGGGACACGGGTGAGGGAGACGATCCCCGACGCTGTGCTCGGAGAGGCGGACGAGGTGGTGCTGATCGACCTCACGCCGGAGGCGCTGATCGAGCGTCTGCGAGCCGGCAAGGTCTACCCCGGCGAGAACATCGAGGCGGCGCTGCGTAACTTCTTCACCGTCGAGAACCTGCTGGCGCTGCGCGAGGTCGCCCTGCGCCAGGTCGCCCAGGAGGTCGAGGCGAAGCGCCTGGTGGTCGAGGAGCCGCTTGGCACGCGCTCCGAGCGGGTCGCCGCCGAGGTTCCGAAAGCAGTGGGGGAGCGGCTGCTGGCGCTGGTCCGCCCGCAGCCCTCCTCGCAGCGCCTGGTGCGCCGGGCCTGGCGCTCGGCGCAGCGGCTCGGCACTGACCTCGACTTGCTCTGGGTGAAGCCGCCGGGCCAGCCGATCGAGGGCGAGGTCGAGCGCCAGGTGACGGCGCTCCGTCACCTCGCCTCGGTCCTCGGCGCCACCTTCCTGATCGAGGAGAGCGACAGCCTGGTCGACGGCGCCGCCCATGTGGTCCGCGAGCGCGGCACCACCTACATCATGGTCGGCGAGGCCAAGCCGCCGCGCGGCCTCGCCCGGCTGCGCGAACCGCTGCCGCAGCGGCTGATGCGAGCGACGCCGCCCGGAGTCGACGTGCGGATCGTCGCCCACCGCGGCGGCAACGAGAGGGAGCGCGGGTGAGCGTCGAGCGCGCCCTGATCGCCGTCGCGCTCCTCGCCGGGTTGGCCGGCGGCTACCTCATCGCCCGCTCGCGCTGGCGCGGCCGGCGCTCCGAGCGCCCGCAGCCGATCCACCAGATCCTGCTGCCCTTCACCGGCACGGCGATCTCGCGCCGCGCCGTCGACGCGGCCCTCCGCCTCGCCCGCGCCGAGAACGCGACCCTGATGCCCGCCTACCTGGCGGCGGTGCCGAAGCGACTGCCGCTCGACTGCGCGATCCCGGCCGAGGCGGCGAAGGCGATGCCGATGCTGGAGGCGATCGAACAGCGGGCGACTGCCCAGGGCGTCGCGGTCGACTCCCGCATCGAGCGCGGCCGCTCCTACCGCCACGCCCTCTCCCGCCTGCTCGATCGCGAGCGCTTTGACCGCGTTGTTGTTCCGGCGCCCGCCGAGGGCAGCGACGAGCTCTCCGGAGACGACCTCATCTGGCTACTGGAGAAAGCCCCGGCCGAGGTGCTGATTCTGCGGCCGGGCGCAGAGGACAGGCGGATTGTTATTCCGCCGGAGCCATCCTTTTCGAGCCCCGTGCGTCCGAGGCCGAGGTGAGCGCTGAACGCGTCCGGACTTGAACCGGGGACCCCTTCATTACGAGCGCGATATCTGAGCCCGATCTGGGTCGATTCCGTCGCCCGTTCCTTCGTCTTCTCTGACTCTCGTCAGATGCAGCCCGGCCGCTTCACCGATCTCTCGTAGCGTGAGCCCCGCCTTTCGGGCCCGCTCAAAACTCTCACGCCGAGCTTCGCGAGCTTGTTCGTGCTGGCTGCCCGTCCGCGTGAATTTCGCCTGGGCGCGCTTCACATCGGCGCGTGCCTTCTGCTTCGGCCCACTCGACATCGACCGCAGACTATTCGTCAGACCCCAGAGCCAAAAGAAAGAAAGCAAAGCGTCAAGACACGGCAGCCAACAAATCGAGCGAGCCACGAGCCAGCACCTGAGGCAATGACGAACCCCAGGCAGCGCCGAGAGCCCCGCCACCACCAGCCAACAGCACCACCCCTCACGCAACACCGGAGGTTCAGGCCCACCGCGAGGAGATCGCCCCCGAGCCTCCCTACCTGCGGGAGGGCATTCCGCACATCGCCGAAGCCGCCGAGCGCGACCGCGCTCAGATCACCGCTCACGACGAGGCGCTGCGCTCGCAGTTCTCCCGCTTGCCGACCGAGGAGCTGGTCGTGCGACGCGACGACCTCTACAGCGCTGCCGACAGGGAGCAAGTTCTGGCGGAGAGGCGTGATGCCCTCACCAAGCGAATCGAGGACGGAAGCGAGCGACTCGCGGGCGTTCAGGCGCAGCGGGAGGCGATCGAAGCGCTGCCGCGCCGCGAACGCGGCGAGGCGCTGTCTCGCGTGGACAGCCTCGAATCGCGCTCCCGCAGCCAGCTGAGGCGCCTCGAAGACCAGCTGGCGGAGATGCCCGTACCTGGCGATACGGCGCGCCGGGAGTTCGCCATCGCAGATCGTGTCCTCGCCGAGCGGCGGCAGCTGGCGATCTGCGCCGCCCACATCGCGCCGCCCGCTTACATCACGAATGAGCTGGGGAGGAGGCCGAGCGACCCGGCGAAGCGCGCTGCCTGGGATCGCGGCGTGTCCGAGGTCGAGCGCTACCGTCAGCAGCACGGTGTTGTCGATCGCAACCACGCCCTCGGAGTCGAGCCGAAACAGCGTGCCGAGCTCGCGCGCCGCGAGGCGGAGCTGCGTCGGCTGCGACAGGTGCAGCGGCAGCTTGGGCGCGACCTCGGCAAGGTTCGGATGCGAGAGCGGCGGCGCGGACTCGGGATCGCGAGGTAGGCGTGCCACGCGGCCCGTTTTGCTTGCAATGTCCGGCCGGCCGGACTATTCTTCATCCATCCCCCCAGTCGCTTCGGCGGCTGGGTGCGAGGCCCGCTTCGGCGGGCCTCAGCGATTTCAGGGGGGCCTACCAGGTCTTTGGCTTGCGTATCTCGCCTCGGTCGTCGCGCAATACCGCGTCGAACTGGCTTGCCTCGATCGGTCCACGGCGTAGCTGCTTGAAGAAGGTCGGGCGCAGGTCGAGGCTTCGCCTCTCTGGCGGATGAGGGTTGAGGACGCCCACGCGGACACCAAGCTCGTTTATCGCGAGGTCGATTGGGGTTTTGAGGTCAGCGTCGTTTGAGACGACCACTGCGACCTCGCAGTCTTCGCGGAAAGCATCGAGGAGCAAGTACGACGCGAGGTTCACGTCTGAGCCCTTCTCCTCGGTCTTGAGGACGCGGACGGTCTTCGGTCCGACGCGACGCGGGTTCGCGAGACGCATCTGCACTGGTCGGGTGCGGAACTGCCCGTAGTGGATCGACAGGTTCGGGATCGTGTCGAGCGCGCGCAGATACGCCTGCTGTTGCTGATGCTGCTGGAAGTGGGGCGGACGCCGGTCAACGCGGGCGGTGAAGTACCTGATGCGATGGATTTCGTTTCTCGGGAACACCCGTCCGAACAGGGCAGCCAGATCGAGCCACTTATGGGGCGTTCCTCTCAACGACCCGTAGTAGAGGTTGAAGGCATCGACGTAGAAGTTCGTCTTCACGAGGCGACGATTATCGAGATGGTCTCGGAAGTCTTGTCCGGCGCGACATGGCGTAGCCTCCGCATCTACACCACCCGGCCCCTCGTGGGTCGGGTTTTCTTTTTCGCGGCATGGTCGGGCTGATCGTGATCGAGCCGAAGCTCGAGCATCGAAACGCGGAGTTCGTGCGCCTCCGTCGGGCGATCGGAGAAATCGGCGCACCTGTGGATCTGATCCTCTACGGCGCCAACCACGTTGAGAAGTGGGGGGGCGTGCCGGGCACCCTGATCCATGAGGCTTTGAAGGAGGGCCGTGTCCTCGCCGGAGCGTGATCTGGACGAAGTCTCCGAGGTGCTCGCCCGGAAGGCGGAAGGAGACGCGAAGGTACTGCGCTTGCTTGCACCGAACGAGGAGATCGGCGACGACGCGGTTGGGTTCCATGCTCAGTAGGCCGTCGAGAAGTGGCTCAAGGCCGTTATTGCGAGCCGAAAGGAAGATTTCGAGTTCACCCACGACCTGCACCGCCTCGTGATGCCTGCATCGCATGGGACCGGCGAGCTTCCGTTCGACATTGACCTGGTCTTGACTTTGACGCAGTACGCGGTCCCTCTTCGCTACGAGGATCTTCTCGATGCCCAGCCGCTCGACCGCGATGTGACGGTTGCGCTTGTGGAGGAGGTAGGCCGCTGGGCCGAGGCCGAACTCGCCTCGGCTTAGAGTTCCTTTCAGAATGCCCGCACACGTCTGGCGGCGGCGGACACCGCGGGGCGGCGTCCTCGGTCGGCCGAAGGCCTACCTATTCGGCCTCCCTGCGTCCTGGCCCCGCTTGGTCCGGCGCTCGCCATCCGCGCACGCTGCATTCTGAAGGGAACTCTTAGAGCCGACGCCCGGACTTGAACCGGGGACCCCTTCATTACGAGTGAAGTGCTCTACCAGCTGAGCTACGTCGGCGGGCATGTCCATTATGGCGGCTGTGTCACGGGCGCGAAGGGCAAAGGGGCGGGAGGAGAACGAGGTCGAGTTCTCGCGCATCGTCGCCTTCAGCGATGGGGTCTTCGCGATCGCGATCACGCTGCTGGTGCTGCAGTTGGAGGTGCCTGAACACGTCCCGGGGGACGACCTCTGGCCGGCGCTCTGGGAACAGCGCCACGATCTCTTCGCCTACGCGATCAGCTTCGCCGTGATCGGGCGCTTCTGGGTCGTCCACCATCGCTTCTTCGGCGACGTGACCGGCTTCGACTCCCGCCTGATCACGCTCAACCTCTTCTACCTCGCCTGGATCGTGCTGATGCCGTTCAGCAGCCAGGTGCTTGGCGACCACGGCGGCGACGAGCCGGCGGTGGTCCTCTACGCGGTCAACCTGATCGGCGTGATCCTCGCCGGCACCCTGCTCTTCGTCGACGCCAGGCGGGCCGGGCTCAGCCGCGCCTCGCCCGAGGAGGAACAGGCGGGACGGCGATCGGCCCTTGCCGTCGCCGCGGTCTTCGCCCTCTCGATCGCCGTCGCCTTCCTGGTCAGCCCGGAAGCGGCAACCTATTGCTGGCTCGCGCTCTTCTTCATCCCCGTCGCCCTGCGGTTCACGGGGGCGAGCCGGTCATAGCGGCCGGCGCTCGCCGTCAACCGCGCTTGGCGAGGAAGGCGACCGAGCGACCCGGGCCGGCGCAGCTGACGGCGAGGCCGCGGTCCGTGGCGGTGCCGAGGCAGCGCAGACCGCCGGCCGAGCAGGCGACGCGGGAGCCGCCCCGCGGCTCCGCGCAACGCCGCGCCCCGCTCCAGGCGGAGACGACGCCGCGCGCCCGGGCGCAGCCGACGCCGCTCGCGCGGGCCGTGGGGATGCCGGCGATCGCCACCCTGCAGGTGCGCACCGCCGACCCCGCTGGCGCGCTCGCCCCGGCGCCGCCCTCGCTCATCACTCCCGTCGACCCCTCGTCCGCGGAGGAGCCGCAACCGCTCGCGGCGAGCCCGAGCCCGACCGTGAGCGCCAGTAGCGACAGCAGGTGGCGGGCTCGCCCCATCGCCCGCCACCCTACCTATCGCGGCGCCATCCCCTGCAGCTCTTTGTCGGAGGTCGGCTGGATGTCGCCGCAGACCGGACAATCGGGCTCGGGGACCACCGGCTCGCGCTCGATCGCCATCGTGCGCAGGTCGTAGATGTGGCCGACGCCGAGCGTCGAGGGCCGGGCCAGGCCGGTGAGGTAGTGCAGGATGTCGAGCCCGATCTGGCCGCCGATCAAGCTGCAGGCGGGCCCCAGCGTCGCCGCCGGCGAACCTTTGCCCCGCTGCTGCTCGACCGCGATGTCGTAGAGCGGGAAGCTGCGCCTGTAACCGATCTCCTGGCAGGAGAAGCAGCCGGTGACCCCCGGCACGTAGAACGGCCCGACCCGGGCGACCGGCGGGAAGTGGCTCATCGCGATGAACGGGATCCGCGCCTTGAAGCAGGCCGAGTTGATCCAGCGCTCGATGTCGTGGGCGGGCCAATCGCAGGCGTCGATCACCAGGTCGTAGCCCTCGATCGTCTCGGCGACCGCAGCTTCGCTGTCGAGCCGCTGCACCCTGGCCTCGACCCTCATCGAGGAGTCGAAGCCGCTCAGTCGCTCCGCCGCCGCCTCGGCCTTGAAGCGGCCGATGTCGGCCTCCGAGTAGAGCACCTGGCGGTTGAGGTTGCTCAGCTCGACCCGGTCGAAGTCGAGCAGCAGCATCTCGCCGATCCCGCAACAGGCGAGGTTGAGCGCCGCCCAACCGCCGAGCCCACCGACCCCCAGCACCGCGATCCGCGCCTTTTCCAGCCGCGCCTGGCATTCCGAGGCGGTCGGCCCGTCGGTCACGTCGCTGAAATAGCGCAGCTGACGGTCGAGCCGCTCCATCACCGGCCCCGGGATGCGGTCGTCGTCAGCTGCGTCCTCGACCACGCCGAGCTCCTCGAACTGGGCGAGCAGGTCGCCGACCTCGGCGGCGCCGAACTCCTCGATCAGCTCCGCTTCGGTCCGCGTCCCGTCCAGCGCCGCCAGCAGCCGCCGGCCCTCGGGATCGGGCTCCTCGATGTGGACGTCGGCCCCGGCGCTGGGTCGGAGCAGGTAGACGTCGCCGTTGGGGGCTTCCATCTGCTGCGTGGTGCGCTTCAGTCGCGGTCGTTGCATGCTGCCCACCTCCTTGGGGATACGCGTGAGACCGGTCCATTACTCAAAAGAGTTCCAATTAATAATTGGTAAATAGCGGCGCTCCCCCGATTTCGGCACCTTTTCGGTACGTCCAGAGATCTATCGTGGCCGGGACGTCGAACCTAGCTAGGGGGTCTCATGAAGGCAGGCAAGTCGATGCGGGAACTGAGCGAGTCGGATGATCTGAGGACGTTTTTCGACCGGCGACTTATCAAGGCCCTCAGCCATCCGGTCAGGGAGCACATCCTCGCTGTGCTCAACGAAAGGGTCGCCAGCGGGCGGGAAATCGGTGAGGAAATCGGTGCCGACGTCAGCTCCTTTTATCACCACATCGAACAGCTCGAGAAGCTTGGCTGCATCGAGCGGGTCAGGAGCGAGCGCCGTCGCGGCGCGGTCGAGCATTTCTTTCGAGCAAGGCAGACCGTTTTCTTCGATGACGAGCAGTGGCGCCAGGTCCCCCCATCGCTGAGGGCGGACATCGCGGGGAGCTTTATGCAGCTGTTGATTGACGATGCTGCGTCGGCACTGAAACACGGAACGCTGGGAGAGAACGCCGATGAGCACGTGACCTGGCTGCCCGCCCGCGTCGACCGGCAGAGTTGGGAGGAAGTCGTCTGTCTGATGAACCAGACTCTCGAGTGCCTGACCGCGATCCAGGAGAAGAGCGCGCAGCGGTTGGCTGGCGACGACGCTGCACCGATGACGATCACCGTCGGGATCTTGGCGTTCGAAACTCCGAGCGAGGCGAGCCCGAAGCCCCGCGCGAAAGCTCGCGAGCCCGAGTGAAGATCGCGTCGAGCATCGGCTCGGTCAGCCTGCCGGTGAAGGTGTTCTGCTGGCTGGGGTGGTAGCAGCCGAGCAGGGTCCAGTCTCCGGCCTTTGCCTCGGAACCGTGGCCGAATCGTGGCTTCGGCTTGGGAACGTCCTCGCCTAGGGCCCGGAGCGCCCTCAGCGTTCCGTCCCACGCAAAGCCGCCGAGGGCAACGATCGTCCGGCAGTTTCTCAGCAGCGCCAGCTCGCGCTCCAGGAAGGGGAGGCAGTTGTCCCGCTCCCCAGGAGTCGGGCGATTGGCCGGCGGTGCGCAACGCACCACGGCCGAGACGTAGATGTCGCTGAGGAGCAAGCCGTCATCGCGATGCTCGCTGACCGATTGGTTGGCGTATCCGGCCCGGTTGAGGGCCGCATAAAGCCAATCGCCGGATCGATCCCCCGTGAACATTCGCCCGGTTCTGTTGGCGCCGTGTGCGGCGGGGGCCAGCCCCACGATTGCCACTCGGGCTGCGTAATCCCCGAACCCGCTGATGGGCCGTCCCCAGTAGACCTCGCCCCGGTAGCGGCGTGGGGGGTCAGCCGCGCGCTCCTCGCGCCAGGCCACTAGGCGCGGGCATCGCCTGCAGGCGTGAACTTCGGCAGCGAGAAGTGAGAATCCCTCGGCAGCCGGATCGCGACGAGTTCTGGGCATGCCCGCACTGAATCACGTCCATGCGGGCAGCGACGACCGGCGGATCGATCTTGGGCCCAAGATCGATCCGCCGGTCGTTTCAATTTCAGCGCAGCTTGGTAATCGAAAGCAGCGGAACGACCTGGTCTGTTTTCCCGATCTTCACCCTGCTCACCCCCTTCGCAATCGTCAGCTCTTGCGGTTGGAGGTCGCGACCCATCCGATACGATGCTTTAGACCAATCGAGTGCTGGAAAAAGTTCCAGTATTAAATTTCACGCCTCCAAAGATCACTTTTGGCTTGGATATTGGCTTTAGGTTCAATACGATGGAGTGGTTCAAGCTGTAATAACGAAAATGAGGAGTCGCTTTGGCCACAAAAACCAAGACCAAGCAAAAGAAAGAGATCGGGGTCGACCAGCGCCTTGTAAAGGCGCTCGCACATCCGCTACGCGTTGAGATCCTGACCATCCTCAACGAGCGGATGGCGAGCCCCAATGAACTCTCGAAGGAGCTGGAAGAGGGCCTGAGCCAGGTCAGCTACCACGTCAAAGTCCTCAAGGACTTCGAATGCATTGAAATGGTCAAGACGGAGCCACGGCGGGGCGCAGTGGAGCACTACTACAGGGCCACTGAGCGAGCCTTCCTGACGGACAAAGACTGGCAGGCTCTTCCGGATTCAGTCAAGCCGGGCGTGAGCTCATCGGCCATCCAGATGATCATGAACGACGTTGTTGGGGCACTCGCTGGCGGCACCTTTGATGCCCGGGACGATCGTCACATCAGCTGGACTCCTGGCGTCGTCGACGAGAAGGGCTGGGCGGATTCGGTCGACCTCGTCGCTGGAACTCTCGAGGGTTTGATCAAGATCCATGCTGAAAGCGCCAAGCGCCTCGCCAAGTCCGGCGAGGAGGGAATTCCGGCTACGGCCGTCCTGATGAACTTCGAAGGCCTGCCGCCGGAGGCGAAGGCAGCTAAAGGCCTGAAAAAGGGTCGAGCCAAGAAGTCAACCAAATAGATCTAGATTTTTTGAGCAAAAGCGGCTAGAACTCCTCTTATGCTTCGCGCCCGCCTATGGGCTCGGAGCGAGCATTTGCCATCAGCAGTCGGCGGCGCGGCCTCGGTCGCGTCGTCGTCTTTCTGAGCGCGCTCATACTGGCGCTTGCGGGTTGCGGGCGCAGCGGGCAGGGGGCGTCAACTGACAGCGAGAAGGCGGCCGACGTCGCGGTGCTCAACGCCGCGCTCTCGCGAGAACTGGCCACGGTCGACGCCTATCGCCGGGCCCTGCCGCTCCTGCGCGGCCGCGCGCTCGCCGTGGTGGGCCAGTATCGAGGCCAAAGTCAGGCTCACGTCGACGCGGTGACCAAGGCGATCCGCGGCGTCGGGGGAGAAGCCGACGCCGCAGCAGTCGAACCCGAAGCGCCGGCTCCGAAGACCCGCCGGGACGCCCTGCTGCTCGCTTACGAAGCGGAGAACGCTGCGCTTGCGCAGGCGCTCGATGCCGTTCCACAGATGAATACGGGCGCGCCGCGAATGCTCGCCGCGGCGCTCGCTGCCAGTCACGCGCAGCACGTCACCGTGCTCCGCCAGTTGCTCGGCGGTGGCCTGGCCAGCTCGGTCCCCGATCCTTTTGAGACCGGTGACGTCCCGCCGCCCACGCCGCCCGGCGAAGCGGGATGATGCTGGCGTGACCGGCCCCCTCTACGCGATCGGGCGCTTTTGCGCTCGCCATCACTGGCCGACGATCGCGGCTTGGATCGTTATCGCCGTCGCCCTGGTTCTGATCGGCCAGGCGGGCGACAGCAAGACCAACGACAACCTGACGCTGCCGGGCACCGACTCGACGCTGGCGACCGAACTGCTCGAAGACAACCTGCCCGAACAGGCCTACGGCAGCAACCCACTCGTCTTCCAGGCGAAGGCGGGGGGGACGCTGACCTCGCCCGAGCACGCCGCCGCGGTCGAAGCGAGCGTCAAGCGGCTGAACGCGTTGCACGACGTCAACTCGGCAGTCAGTCCGCTCAGCCCCGCGGGCGCGGCTTTTCTCAGCAAGGACCGCTCGGTCGGCTACTCGCCGGTCATCCTCGACGTCGGCCCCAGCGAACTGACCGAAGCGCAGGCGCAGGCGGTGCTCGACGCGGGCAAGCCGGCCGAAGAAGCGGGGTTGAAGGTCTCGATCGGCGCCTACGTCGGCCAGCAGCTCTCCAAGCCCGACACGGGGGCGAGCGACGCGATCGGCATCGCCGCCGCGATCGTGATCCTGCTCTTCGCCTTCGGCACGGCGACGGCGATGGTGCTGCCGATCACCTCGGCGATCCTCGGCCTGGCCTGCTCGCTCTCTGTTATCCGCCTGCTCGAGAGCGCCGTGCAGGTGCCGAGCGTCGCCTCCACCCTGGCGACGATGATCGGCCTCGGCGTCGGCATCGACTACGCCCTCTTCATCGTCACCCGCCACAAGCTGCAGCTCGCCGAAGGGATGGAGATGCGCGAGTCGGTGGCGCGGGCGACCGCGACCGCGGGCGGGGCCGTCGTCTTCGCCGGCTTCACCGTGGTGATCGCCCTCTGCTCGCTCGCCTTCGCCGGCATCCCGCTGGCCAGCACGCTCGGCTTCACCGCCGCGATCGCGGTGGTCGTCGCGGTGGCGGCGGCGACGACCCTGCTGCCGGCGATGCTGGGCGCGCTCGGGCCGCGGATCAACTCGCTGCGCGTCCAGTTCGGCAAGACCCACCCCGACGACAGGGAGCCGCACGGCTGGCGGCGCTGGGCGCGCGGCGTCGCCAACCGCCCCTGGCGCTCGGCGATCGCCTCGCTCGCGGTGCTGATCGTGCTCGCGATCCCGCTGCTGCAGCTCGAGCTGGGCCAGAACGACATCGGCGCCCTGCCCAAGTCGACCACCGCGCGCCAGGCCTACGACGGGCTCACCCAGGGCTTCGGCCCCGGCGTCAATGGCCCGCTGCTGATCGCCTCCGAATTCGAAAGCCCGGCGGAAGCGAAGCAGGTGCTGCCGGTCCTGGAGAAAGCGATCGGCGGTGCCGCCGACGTCGCCGAGGTCTCCGAACCGACCCTCGACGAAGCGGGGACGGTCGCGGTCTTCACCGTCATCTCCAAATCGGCGCCCTGGGCCGATGAGACCGTCACCCTGGTCGAAGACCTGCGCGAAACGGTTATCCCGGGGGCGCTCACTGGCACCGCGGCGAGCTCCTACGTCGGCGGCCAGACCGCCGGCTACATCGACCTTGCGACCCAGATCGGCGACAAGCTGCCGCTGATGATCGGCATCGTCGTCGCGCTCAGCTTCGTCGTCCTGCTGCTCGCCTTCCGCTCGCTGCTGGTGCCGGTCAAGGCGGCGGCGATGAACCTGATCTCGGTCGCCGCCGCCTACGGCGTCGTCACCGCCGTCTTCCAGCTCGGCTGGGGCTCCTCGCTGATCGGACTCGACAACCCGATCCCGATCGTCAGCTTCGTGCCGCTGCTGATGTTCGCGATCCTCTTCGGCCTCTCGATGGACTACGAGGTCTTCCTGCTCACCCAGATGCGCGAGCACTACCGCAAGAGCGGCGACGAGAAGGAGGCGGTGATCGAAGGCCTGGCCAACACCGGCCGGGTGATCACCTCGGCGGCGGCGATCATGGTCTGCGTCTTTACCAGCTTCGTCCTCAACGGCAACCCGGTGGTGAAGGAGTTCGGCGTCGGCTTGGCGGTCGCGATCGCGATCGACTCGACCCTGGTCCGTTGCCTGCTCGTGCCGGCGATCATGGTCCTGCTCGGCAAGCGCGCCTGGTGGATGCCAAGCTGGCTCGGCCGCCTCGTCCCCCACATCAGCATCGAGGGCGAGGACTACTTCGCCCGCCGCGACGCCGCCCTGGCCACCGCGACCGCGACCGCCGACGGGCCAACCACCTCGACCGCCGACGGGCCGGAAACGTGACATATCGACACGCTTTCGGCCCGTCGGCCCCAAGGGGAGGGGGAGTGAGCGGGTGTTTCCGCTCAATTTGCCCAACGCGCTGACGTTGCTGCGCATCCTCGCGGTGCCGGTCGTGGTCGTCGCCCTGCTCGACGAGACGCCCAACGGCGACGCCCTCGCCGCCGCGGTCTTCGCCCTCGCCGCCGCCACCGACGGCCTCGACGGCTACTTCGCCCGCTCGCGCGGGGCGGTCACCACCTTCGGCAAGCTGATGGACCCGATCGCCGACAAGCTGCTGATCGTCGCCGCCCTCGTCTCGCTCGTCTCGCTCGACCGGCTCGCCGCCTGGGTGGCGATGGTGATCATCGCCCGCGAGTTCGCGGTGACGATGATGCGCGCAATCGCCGCCGAGCGCGGCGTTGTGATCGCCGCCAGCTGGCTCGGCAAGGTGAAGACGGTGCTGCAGATCGCCGCCGTGATCGCCCTGATCGCGACCAACCCGGCGCCCGCCTGGGTCGACGTCCTCGTCTACCTCGCCGTCGCCGCCACCGTGATCAGCGGCGCCGACTACTTCTTCGGCCTGCGCCGGCGCCTGGCGGAACCACGCAAGACAGCCGTCGACCGTTAGCCGGCCGGCGACTCCAGCCACTCGCGCATCGTCGTGTGGCGGGCCTGGTGCTCGCCGCTGGCCAGCTCCCGGCGCAGGTCGCCGAGCGTGCCGTAGCGCTCGGCGACGACGTTGTGGCGGTGGATCGTCTCCAGGTTCTCCTGGCGGGCCATGACGAAGGCCTCGGCCGGCAGCTCGGGGTAGCCCTCGACCACGGCGCGGATCATCTCCCGCACGCAGTCCTCGACGAAGCGCGGCTGGGAATGCGCCTTGGCGACGACGGCGAGCTCGTCGGGTCGCTTCATCAGCTCGTAGATCTCCGAGCTCATCGAGCTCTCGACCAGGCGCAGCAGCTCCGGCGCGTCGATCCAGGTCGCGCCGCCCTCGGGGCAGCCGACGTAGAGCGTGCCGATGCCGCGCTGGTTGTGGGTGGCGACCGGGACCGCCTCGATCGCCCGCTCGACCTGCTCGGCGTCGAAGCCGGCGGCGGCGAGGTTTTCGCGCCCCAGCTCGGCGACCATCTCCTGCGCGCAGGGACAGGCGGTCATGCCCTGGGCCTGGACGCCGGTCAGCGTGCGGGTGCCCTGCTCGGAGGCGACGGCGGTGCCAAAGAGGCCGTAGATCTCCTGGGTCGAGTGGCCGCTCGCCGGTGTCTTCACCGTCTCCGGGTAGCGCGCCTCGACCGAGACCTCAGCGCGGCGGCCGTGCTGGGTCTCGCGCACGCGCTCGGCGATGTGGGCGGCGAGGACCTCGGCGCGGAAGGCCTCGCCGAGCACGACCTCGTCGATCGCCCCGCCGACGTTCTCCTCGAAGCGCGACATGTGGACGCCGGCCTGCTGCGGCTCGAGGTCGACGAAGCACTCGAAGTTGGCGTGGTAGAGGTTCTCGGTGCCGTCGGCCTTGACCCGGATCACCTTCTCGACCCCGGTGACGCCGACGCGCGAGAGGCTGACCTGGGTGGCGGGCACGCCCGACTGCACGTCGGGCGCCGAGCGCGCGGGGGTGATCGTCGAGCGCGAGGCCATCGCCGTAAGCCTATGCAAACGGAATCGCCGGCCCGCCCGGCACGGTCCCCGCGCCCGGCCTCGGCGCTCGCGCCCGCGCTCCGGACCGAACCGATTCCTTCTGCCTATACTTCGCTGCGGCCGGAGCGTTGGGGTCGGCCTCCCCTGCCAGGGGGAGAGGGTTGTAGCGCGGAGGCAGTGAGATCGAACCGTTGGAGACGGTCCCCCAGGGGCTGGATCGGGATTCGGATGAACAGCCGTTTGCGGAGCCGGAGGAGCTGCGCGGACTGATCGCGCTGGGCCGTGAGCGCGGCTACCTCACCTTCGAGCAGATCGCCAACACGCTCGAGGAGGTCGAGGTCACCAAGGAGCAGATCTCCGCCCTGCACGCGCACCTGGTCGAGCAGGGCGTCGAAGTGCTGGCCGAGGAGGGCGTCGACGCCTACAAGGAACAGCGCGCGGAGGAGACCAACGGCGCCGTCGCGGCGGTGAAGAAATCCGAGGAGCTCGATCTGACGGTCGAACCGAGCCTCGACTCGCTGCGGCTCTACCTGCGCTCGATCGGCCAGGTCGACCTGCTCACCGCCGCCCAGGAGGTCGAACTGGCGAAGCGGATCGAGCGCGGCGACATGATCGCCAAGCGGCAGATGGTCGAGGCCAACCTGCGGCTGGTCGTCTCGATCGCCAAGGGCTACCTGGGGCGGGGACTGAGCTTCCTCGACCTGATCCAGGAGGGCTCGCTGGGGCTGATCCGCGCGGTCGAGAAGTTCGACTACCGGCGCGGCTACAAGTTCTCGACCTACGCGACCTGGTGGATCCGCCAAGCGGTGACGCGGGCGATCGCCGACAAGGCGCGGACGATCCGCATCCCCGTCCACATGGTCGAGAAGCTGAACCGGGTGACCCACGTCGAGCGCCAGCTGGTGCAGGCGCTGGGGCGCGAGCCCGAGCCGGAGGAGATCGCCGCCGAGCTGCGCTGGCCGCTGGAGGATGTGCGCGACATCCTGCGCGTCTCCCAGCTGCCGGTCTCGCTGGAGAAGCCGGTGGGGGACGAGGACGAATCGGAGCTGGGCGACTTCGTCGCCGACGAAGAGGTGGCGCAGCCCTTCGAGGAGGCGAGCGAGCACCTGCAGCGCGAGGGGGTGCGGCGGGCGCTCGACGCGCTGCCCGAGCGCGAGCGCCAGGTGATCGAGCTGCGCTACGGCCTCTCCGGCCTGGAGCCGCTGACGCTGGAGGAAGTGGGGCGGACCTTCGGGGTCACCCGCGAGCGCATCCGCCAGATCGAGACCAACACGCTGAAGAAGCTGCGGGCCCTCCCCGAGGCCCAAATGCTGCGCGAAGCATCCTGACGGGCCGAGTGGTCCTCAGGCGGCGTCCTCAGTCGCTCATGTGCAGAGCACACTTCGCTCCCTGCGTCCTGGCCTGAGGGCCACTCGGCCCGTCAGGCTCGGCCGTCAGGATTCACGGGGTTCGAGGACGATCACCGAGGCGGTGCGGTCGAGCTTGGCCTGGTAGTAGTCCCAGCCCGCGTACTGTTCGCTGTGGGCGCGCCAGAGCCGCTCGCGCTCCTCGCCCTCGGCGACGCGGGCGCGGACCGGGTAGCGCTTGCGCCCCCGCTGGACCTCGGCCTCCGGGTTGGCCTTCAGGTTGAGCGACCAGGCTGGGACCTTGGCGTTGCCGGCGTTGGTGTTGATCACGACCACGTTCTCGCCATCGGCGAGGTAGAGGACCGGCGCCGTGCGCTGCTGTCCCGACTTGCGCCCCGTCGTGGTGAGGAGCAGGACCGGACCCTGCCCGACCTTGCCACCGATCAACCCGCCGCTGAGCCGGTAGAGCGGCACGTTGAGCTTGCCAGTCCAGCGCAGGCCCCTCGCCCCGAGCGAGTTGGAGAGCTTGGCGATCGTGCTGTCCCGCACGCCGCGAGTATCTCAGAGACTGACTTCGCCTTTAGTACCCCAATAGCCCCACTAACCGCGAAGTCACCGCGTAGAGTGTGGGCATGGCCGAGCCGCACCCCTTCCGCCGCGCCGCCGAAGCGAAGGACCTCGAGTTGCTGACCGCGACGCTGCGCGAGGACGTCGAGCTGCACAGCCCGATCCTCTTCCGCGGCTTCGAGGGGCGCGAGGCGGTCACCGCGATCCTCACCCACGTCGCCGCCACCCTCGAAGACCTCACTTACGTGGATGAGCTGCACGAGGGCAACTCGGTCGCCCTGCGCTTCAAGGCCAACGTCGGCGACCGCGAGCTGGAGGGCATCGACTTCCTCGAGCTCGACGACGAGGGCCGCGTCGCCGTCCTCACCGTCTTCATGCGCCCGATGTCGGCCCTGACCGCCTTCAACGAGCGGATGATGGAGCGGCTGGGCGTCAAGCCGAGCTAGCTCGTCGCTTCCATCTAGAATCGCCAGCACAGCTGGGGGAGTGCCCGAGTGGTTAAAGGGGACTGGCTGTAAACCAGTTGGCTATGCCTACACAGGTTCGAATCCTGTCTCCCCCATTTGGGCCAGGCCTGGCTTCGGAGTCGAGAGCTCGGAGGACAGGCCGACCTCGAAGGGAGCGCACTTGGGCCCGCCCAGCAGGACGGTCGCCTCTTGGTGCGCGATGATCCCTGGATGGGTGGCAACGAACTCGACGGCCGAGTAATCGCGATTGCGGGAGTGTCCGGCGGGCTCGGGCCCGTCGTGGCCGAGACGCTCGCCGGCGAGGGGGCGACGATCGCCGGGGCGGACGTCTCGCAGGAGAAGGCAGATGAGGTCGGCGCCGGGCTGGGCCTGCCGGCGGAGCGCTGGGACGGGCGGGCTGTCGACCTGCTCGACGAGGAGGCGGCGCGCTCCTGGTGCGCGGCGCTGCTCGAGCGCTTCGGCCGGGTCGACGCGCTGCTGCACTTGGTCGGCGGCTGGCGTGGGGGAGAGCCGCTGGCGAGTGCGCCGCTCGCTGACTGGGAGCTGCTGCACGACCTGCTGATCCGCACCGTCCAGCACACGAGCCGCGCCTTCCACGAGGCGCTGCTGGGGAGCGAGCACGGTCGCTTCGTTCTCGTCTCCTCCAAGCAGGCCCAGGAGCCGACGAACACGAACGCCGCCTACGCCGCGGCCAAGGCGGCGGCGGAGGCCTGGACGCTCGCCCTCGCCGACGGCTTCGAAGGCTCGAGCGCGACCGCCAACATCATCGTCGTCGACGCGATCCTCACCCAGCGGATGCGCGAGGAGAGCCCGGGCGAGGACTTTCCCACCTTCACCCCCACCGAGGACATCGCCGCCGCGATCGCCTTTCTCTGCTCGGATCGGGCAAAAAAGATGAACGGGCAGCGATTCCCGCTTACGATGAAGGGATGAGCAAACCCGCCGGGGACGGGAGCAAGCCCGCCAAGGGCGAGATGACGATCGGCGAGCTGGCCGAGCGCACCGGGATGACGGTGCGCAACATCCGCGCCCACCAGACCCGCGGCCTCTTGCCGCCGCCGGTCGTCCACGGCCGCACTGGCTACTACAACGAGGACCACGTGGCGCGGATCGAACTGACCCGCGAACTGCAGGCGGAGGGCCTCAACCTGGAGGCGATCCGGCGCATGTCGGAAAGCGTCAACGGCGCCGCCGCGGAGATCCACAACCTCACCCGCACCCTGCGGGCGCCCTTCGAAGAGGAGGCGCCGGAGATCGTCGACCTCGCCGAGCTGGCCGAGCTGTGGAAGAAGGAGGTCGAGGAAGGGCGCGGCTTCGAGATGCTCGAACGGGGCGAAAAGCTCGGCGTCATCCGCTCCCTGCCAGACGGCAAAGTCGAGGTGATCAGCCCGCGGATGATGAACGCCGCCGCCGCCCTGGCCGACGTCGGCATGAGCCCCGACGCCGTCCTCGCGGTGGCGGAGAAACTGCGCCGTAAGGCCAACGAAATCGCCCAGCTCTTCACCGACCTCTTCCTCGAACAGGTCTGGCAGCCCTTCGACGAAGCCGGCCGCCCCGAAAGCGACTGGCCAAAGGTGCGCGAGACCCTCGAGCGCACCCGCCCCCTCGGCGGCGAGGTCCTGATGGGCGTCTTCCAGATCGCGATCGCCGAGGCGACCGACAAAGCGCTCGGCAAGACGATCCGCAGCGTGGCGCGCAGCGAGACGGCCAGGGCCAAGGGCAGGCCGCGCGGCGCCAAGCGCTCGTAGCTCGCTCCTCGCCCGGCCCCTTCTTTGAGAACGCACGCGGTACTCGGCCTTCTAGGAACACCATCTTTTCCTTGACAGGCTAAAACGCCCCTGTTTCAATTCTGCCTAGCTTCATGTACGCGAGTGTTCAAACTCGCCGACGAAGCTACAGGGAATCAAGACACCGAGCCTCGAGGAAGCCGCAAAGGGAAGCGGCGGGCAGAGGGGCTCACGGGACAAGGAGAGATTCGAAACATGTTCTCGACGCTACGCACGCGATTCGGGATCCCGGGAGTCATCTCGGTGATTGCCCTCGTCTTCGCAATGCTCGGCGGCGCCTACGCCGCCAACAACTCTTCAGGGGGTGGCAAGGCCACCGCCTCCAAGGCCAAGAAGGCCAAGGCCAAGAAGGGGCCGCGGGGTCCGAGGGGGCCGAAGGGCGATATCGGAGCAGCTGGTCCCGCCGGCGCTCCCGGCAAAGACGGCACCAACGGTACGAATGGGGCCCCGGGCAAATCCGTCCTTCTCTCCGATACCGCTCCCGGCTGTCCTGAAGGCGGTATCACCGTAGAAATTGAAGGTTTTGGCACGCCCACCGAAGTCTGCAATGGCGAAGAAGGGACTCCAGGTGCCAACGGCAACACTGTTCTCAATGGCACCGTCGCACCATCGGCAGCCACCGGCGCCAACGGCGATTTCTACATCGACACCGTAGCCAACAAGATCTACGGTCCGAAGGCCGCTGGAGCCTGGCCGGCTGGAGTTGACCTGAAAGGTCCGGAAGGCTCGCCTTGGACCGCGGGCGGCACCCTGCCCTCCGGCGCAACGGAGACGGGCTCTTGGCTTATTCCAGCCAGCGCCAGCGGCGGCCAGACTGCGGTTTCCTTCTCGATTCCGCTTGCAACCACTCTTGGAGCCGACAAAGTGAAGTTCGTTCCCGGCGGGGGCACCGAAACCAAGGCGACCGGAACGGGAGACACCACCGGTACTGGGAGCGCCGCGGTCAAAAGGCTCATCAAAAATGTATCGACCACTACGGGGCAGTTCGCCGTCGGTCAGTTCATCAGTGGCCCTGGAATTCCGACGGAAACCGTGATCACCAAAGTTATCTCGGCCACCGAACTCGAAATGTCCAAGTCCGCCACCGCCACGGCCGCCGGGGTTGCACTCACCGCCAAGGGCGCTCCGGCCGAATGCGAGAACAGCACCCATGCCGGCGCGGCAAGCGCTGAAAATCCAGAGGCAGGTGCTGGCTTTTTCTGTGTCTACCAGGGCGTAGGTGGCGGTGAAATCAAAGAAGCCGAAGTACCGGGTAAATTCAATGCGTTTAAGCCCGAGAATACAGGTTCGACCACGAGCAGCCTTGGTACCGGAGTCGGTCGGACCGGCGTGATCTTCGTGGCGGCCACCGAAGTTGTTGGGTCAAGCGTACTGGTCCCTGATGCGTTCGGCAGCTGGGCGGTCACGGCTCCGTAGTTGATCGCACCCTCCCCCGGCGAGCGCTGGCGCTCGCCGGGGGAGGGCATTCGGCGTGTTCATTCCAGGTCCAACGAGCAAGAGAGACGATATGAGCTTTGAGGCGATCAAGAGCGTTGTTGGGGTGCTGGTCTTCGGTCTGCTCGCCGCCCTGTCGCTCACTGTGTCCTTCAATCAGGAGACCCGGAGATGACCAAATCCATCCACTCGCGATTCGTCCACCCAACTCGCTCCTCACCCGGCGGAATCGCAGACCTTTTGAAGAGATCTCTGGGAACCCTAGCGCTGCTCTGCGCCGTGGCTGTGATCACGACCTCGGCGGCCAGCGCGGCACCGCCGTCACTTTTGGCCAAGAGCCCTGAAGACGGTTTCGCCGGCGAAGGGGCTGGTCGGCTCGATTTGCCGCGAGGGATTGCTGCCGACCCTGGCCGCGAGGGCCATGTCTACATAGTTGACGCTAACAACCTTCGGATCGACGAGTTCACTGCCTGGGGGAAATTCGTCAAGGCCTGGGGCTGGAGAGTCAACGCCGAAGACCCGCAATCGGAACTCCAGACCTGTACGGTTTTGACCGGATGCCTAAAGGGCATTGCCGGATCGGGTCCAGGTCAGTTCAAGACCCCCGAAGCGGTCGCCGTGGACGGTTCGGGAATGGTCTGGGTCATGGATGTCGAAAACGGACGCGTCCAGCGTTTCGACCCCACTGGTGGACTCGGCGAAAACGAAGCTGTGTTGCTGAAAAGCTTTGGCGAAACCGGTCCGACTGAAGCTCAGTTCTCGGGCTCCACCTTCGCTTATATAAATAGGATCGCGGCATGCGGCACGGATGACAGCCTCTTTGTCGGCAAAGGGGAACTGATCCAGCATTTCGACTCCGAAGGTAACTTCGAAGGACCAGCGATAGCAATGCCCGCCGGCAAGGTTGTGGCGGCGATCGCGACCGACGCGGACTGCAACCTCTATGTCGCCTTCACCGGCGAGGCGGCCGTTCATGAGATCGCCCGAAGTGCCCCCTATGAAGCGCTGGGGGAATTCGAACCGGAAAAGAGCACAGAGCGACCGAACTCGCTGGCACTCGACGGAGCAGGCAACCTCTATGTGTCCTTGGCTCAGGAAGGATTCGACGGCGAACCATGGCGGGTGCAGAAGTACGACACGGCTGGGCAGTGTCTGACCTGTGGAGAAACGGGCGAAGGTGGCAAGCCCGGCTTCAACCGAAGCTCAGATACCACTACAGTACGCGGCGTTGCGGCCAGCGGGGCCTGCCATCCGGCGGGCGAAGGCGACAACGCTTATGTATCCCGCTTCTCGTCTGGGAGTCCCGGTAGATCCTATTTCAGCGGTTACGGAATTCCCGACCCTGAGAAGTGCGAACCACCACCCGCGGCGCCCGTGATCGCCGCACAGTACGCGACTGTGGTGGAAACAAGGACGGCGAAGATCAAGGCGAATATCAATCCGAAGTTCTGGGCGGGTGCGGTAGGCACCACTAATTACTATGCACAGTGGGGGCCTACCGCCTGCGTGGAAGCGGAGGGATGGGACGCTGCCTGCGTGACCGATACTGCAGCTCCGCCCGGTCCGGCGCTTGAGGCCGAAGCGGTGAACACGCCGGTGTCGACGACGACTATCCACTTGGAAGGGCTTGAGCCTGGCACCTCCTACTCCTATCGCTTCGTGGCGGTTTCGGACGGCGGTGGACCAACCGTCGGAGGCGAGTCCATGTTCACTACTTTCCGTGTAGGGGATATGCCTGCCTGCGCCAACGACGCGACGAGGAGCGGCACTGGGGCCGCTCTTCCGGACTGTCGCGCCTATGAGTTGGTTTCTCCTCTGGAAAAGCTTGGCGGCGACATAATCGTCCTTCCAGAGTTCACTACCGCCCTGCCCACGGTCCTCAGCCAGAGTTCCGCCGACGGTGGCCGTATGGCCTATGGGTCCTACCGTGCCTTTGGCGGAGCAAAGTCAGCACCTGCCACGAGCCAGTACGTGGCTGCTCGCGAACCTGGGGTCGGTTGGACAAGTCACGCCATCTCCCCGCCGGAGGGCAAAGGTATCTACTCAACGGGGAAACGCTTCGACAACGAATTTCGTGCCTTCTCCAACGATCTCTGTACTTCCTGGGTTCAGACTTTTGCCGAATCACCATTGGCCGCCGGGGCTCCGGCGGGCTTCTCGGGCCTCTACCGCCGGACCGATGAGGAATGCGGCGGCTCCCAGTACACCGCCCTGAATACATCTGCCCCAGAAGGTATTAGCGGGGAAGAATTTGCACTCGAACTACAGGGTGTCTCTGCCGATGAGCAATCAGTGATCTACCTTTCTAAGGGCTTGACCACTGTTGGGGGAAGTAAAGATAAGTGGCAACTCTACGGCCGACGCGGCGCGACTGAGCGGATGCTGTGCATACTACCCGAAGGTGGGGGCCAAATTACTGGTTCCTGTACGGGGGGAGGCACTTTCGTGGAAGTGAAAGCGAACGTGGGACGTAACCGGCGACCTAGTGTGCAGAATGCGATTTCGACTAGCGGCGAGCGAGTATTTTGGACTGCCACCGAGAAAGGTCCGGGGAAGATCTACGTTCGCGAGCATCCCTTCTCCGATGGGGGGGACTGCAGCGGACCTGAAGCGCCTTGCACGTTTCCGGTTTCTGAAGAGGCTGAAACTCTTGAGGGAGCGTCTGGATCACGATTCCAAGCAGCCTCCAAAGACGGTTCGCGCGCGCTCTTCGTCACCAAGGGCACTCTCTACGAATACGATTTGGAAACCAAAGAAACAACCGAGATCGCAGGTGAAGTGGTGGGAGCGATCTTGGGCGCAAGTGAGGACGCGAAGCGTGTTTATTTCGTCTCGCGCGAAGCACGGGCACCCGGTGCCGTCGCGGGGCAAGCGAACCTTTACTTCCATAGTGCGGAGGGGTCCTTCCAACTGATCGGAGCATTCGAAGAGGGAGCGGACCTGCAGTTGGAAGCCCAATCTCCGGTGGCGCCCACGCCCGATCTCCACACTGCGCGAGTAAACGCAGCGGGGACCCGCGTGGCGTTGACCGCCGCGACGCCGCTCACGGCCTATGACAACGCTGACAGCGAAACTGGGGAAGCAGACGCAGAGGTCTACCTCTATGATTCGGTTTCCAACGAACTCGTCTGTGCTTCGTGTAACCCGAGCGGAGCACGGCCGCGAGGGCAAGTGCCAGAGGAAGGAAAGGGAGAGGTACGTGCCGCTGGCCGTCTTCCCGTCTTCCAGAGCATCCTATATGGCTCACGCCTGCTCAGCCCCGACGGGCATCGCCTGTTCTTTTTGGCCGCCGACGCACTCACCCCCCGTGATACCAACGAGCGCGAAGACCTCTACCAGTGGGAGGCGATTGGAAAGGGCGCCTGTACGACCGTTTCTGTTTCATACTCGCCTTCTAACGGTGGCTGCGTGGATTTGATTTCCTCCGGGCAGGCGAGTATCGATGTGCGCTTTCTGGACGCCGACGAATCTGGCTCCAATGTCTTCTTCACCACGGTTTCGAGCTTGGTGTCATGGGACTATGGCCTCGTCGATGTCTACGACGCCCGAGTAGGCGGCGGCCTGCCCGGGCCGGCCAAGCCCGTGCGTGCCTGCGAGGGCGAAGCCTGCCAAGGTCCGTATTCCCCCCCAGTCGACCCCACGCCGGCGAGTTCCACCTTCTATGGCGCTGGGAACGTCACCAAATCGCCTTCCAAGTCGAAGAAGTGCGGCAAGCCGAAGGTGAAACGCAGGGGCCACTGCGTCAAGTCCAAGCGCCACAAGAAGAAGCACAAGAGGCAGGCTAAGCCGAGGGCGGGGCGACGGTGATCCGCGCCCAAAAAGAATTCAACTGGCGCGCCGAAAGTGAAAGAGAAAGCGTGAGCGTAACAGAAGACATCAAGGTCTCCTTCATTCCGAATGGGCTTCTTGCCGTGCTGGGATGCATGCTGCTGGTTGGCGCCATGTTGATCGCTGTGGTACCGGCCCAAGCGGCCTATGACCTGACCGAATTCGATGTCACCTTCACTAATGCGAAAGGTGAAGCCGTCGACCAAGCGGGCGCCCATCCCAACGCGATCAAGGTGACGCTGGGTTTTCCCGCTGTGCCGAGCGGCAAAGGCGGGGAAGAAATCGAAGAAGCACCTAAGGACCTAATCCTTACACAGATTCCCGGCTTTGTTGGAAACCCCTTCGCGGTGCCCCCCTGCTCGACCGCGGACTTTCTTACTACGGGTTCCTCAGTGGTAGGAGAGGCTGTTTCAAACTGTCCCGATGCAAGCGCCGTTGGAACAATTTCTGTCAGGGGGGGCGGCGCGGAAATAACCGGCTTTATCCACGGCGCTGTCTACAACCTTGCCCCACCGCCTGGGGTCGCGGCTAAGCTTGGCTTCTGGATCAAGCTAGTGCCAGTGACGATCGAACTGGGTGTGAAGGAAAGCCCTCCCTACAACATCGTCGGTGGGTCGGTCAACATCTCCCAGCAGATTGAAGTGATAGGTGCCACTTTCACCCTGTGGGGGAATCCCGGGGCAAAATCTCACGACTCTCTACGCGGACGCTGTATTAACCCGAGCACTGGCGCATCGGACGGCGAGTGCCCCGCTAATATCTCTCCGATTCCTTTCCTTACTCTGCCGCGCTCGTGTGAGGGTCCACTCAAGACCTTCTACAAGACTGATTCTTGGAAAGAGGCAGGTATCTTCAGTGAAGGCTTCGCCGAAACCCACGACGACTTCGGTCAATCCAGCGGCTTCGAGGGCTGCGGCAAACTCGGCTTCTCCCCGAATATCACCGCCCAGCCCACCTCCCGCGCCGCCGCCAGCCCCACCGGCCTCGACTTCTCCCTCGACACCGACAACGAAGGCCTCGCCAACCCGGATGGCGTCTCAAACGCCGATGTTGAGAAAGCGGTCGTCACCCTGCCCGAGGGCTTCTCCGTCAACCCCGCCCTCGCCGAAGGCCTCGCCACCTGCTCGGAGACCCAGTTCCAAGCATCGTCTCCCTACCTGGCCCCAGGCGAAGGCCCCAACTTCGCCCCACCAGGAGTCTCCTGCCCCGAAGCGGCCACGATCGGCTCGGTCGAAGTGGAAACCCCGATCCTCGAAAACACCCTGTTGAAGGGCAAGATCTTCGCCGCCACCCCCTATGAGAACTCCTTCGACTCCCTCCTAGCCATCTACATGGTGATCCGCGAACCGAAGCTCGGCATCGTCGTCAAGGTCCCCCTCAAAGTCGAGCCCGACCCCAACACCGGGCAGCTCACCACCACGGGCGAGGATCTGCCGCCCTTCCCCTTCTCCCACTTCCGCCTGCACTTCCGCGAGGGCGCCCGCAGCCCTCTGACAAGCCCGTCCTCCTGCGGCGCCCACGCGGTAAGCGCCGTTCTCTACCCTTGGTCGGGGACAGAGCCCGTCACCTCCACCTCCACCTTCCAGATCATCAGCGGCCCCGACAACTCCCCCTGCCCCACCGGCGGCCTGCCTCCCTTCCACCCCGACCTC
>DASZSJ010000088.1:0-3546 GCA_035548675.1 Solirubrobacterales bacterium | reverse complement strand
GACGTCCCAGTTAACCCCGGACTCTCACTCGGGGTGGACCGATGAACGGGGTCCGGTCATCAGACCCGTGGGCGCGGAGGGCAACCGCGGTGGGATCTAGGTGGGGTTTACCGCGAACCGGCAGACCGGAGTTGAAGCCCTCGCATACAGCGGGCTGTTAGCCTTCGCGCCGCTGCTCCCTTTCTAGCGGCGACGGGTGGAGTTTGTTCACGGGGAATGACTACCGATCATCGACGGTTCTAGCGCTGATCGCCTTGCTTGCATCGGTCTTCGCCGGCCACGTGCCGTCGGCCAAGCCTGAGTCAGGCCTTGGGCCGAGAGCGGAGGCCCGGTCGGCGAAGGCGGAATGGCTCGCGTGCTACCGGGGCTCTGTCTGGCTCGGAGAAGGTAAGCATGCCATCGAGTTCCAGACGAGATGCAAGCCATTCAAGCCTCGCGAAAGGGTGGAGGTCGAGCTGTTCGTCAGTGGTAGGGGCGGGGTTTCGATCACGGCGTTCGACCGACATCCTGATGTCATCTCCTCGGTCGGCCCTGGTCGGCGCGGGTCATGCCGTCGAGCGAGCCGGTCTTCGGGCACGCATCTGATCTGCTCGACTCGCACCTCCCGCTCGGTCTTGATCAGGGGCCGTGTTCAGGTTGATCGCGTCGAGCGATGCACACTCGACTTTGCGCTCGCCTCGAGGCCGAGGCTTGGGCCGTGTGACGGCTCGTGTGGCACCGGTTACACGGATCGGGTTGCAGTACGCGCCGACGCCCCTCCCAGCGGGTGTTGAAGGTACGGCTGTGTAGCGTCTGCCGGTGGGAAGATGCCTACGGTAGGCGCCTGTCACGGCGCCGAGCCACGCGGTCCAGGAGAACGCTCGAGCCGCGTGCCGTGGCTATGCTGACGGCTTTCCGGCCTCTGCATCCTGGAATCATGACTCTCAGCAGGGCCGAAGCTCAAGTGCGTCGAGCTCGGCTCGCCGGCACCCGCTCGTTGACCGCGAGCGACCGAGCGGACCGCGGCGCTGCTCGGCTGGCTCGATCACTACAAGCGCACCCGTGGTGAGAACGCACTTTTGCCCGCATAGCGGGAAGAAGTGTGTTTTCGGCGGGAGTGAGCGGAAGTGCGTTCTCGGCTGCCGCCCCGTCCCTGGCTCCTCTTTGTCAGCGCGACCAACCAGAGCGCGAGGATGCGCCAAGGGTGTCTGACGATAAGTCCGGGACAGTCTCTTCATGCGAAATATTTTGTCTGAACCTATCAGCATGTGAGCCTCCACAGCGAGCCCCGGGCACTATACGTAGGTATATGAGTACTCAATATTTACGGGACAAAGAGGACTCAGTGACGAGCCTCGCCGAGCCTGGTCTCTGACGCCGGTTGCCGGGATTGCGCGGCCGTTTCGAGCAGGGCGGTGACGAGCGGATGTGGCGCGTTGGGCCGGGAGCTCAGCTGAGGCACGAACAGGGTCGCGAGGTAGAACCGCTGCTCCGGCAGCTCGATCACCCGCGCCTCGCCGTCCTGATCGGTGCCGACGACCCGCAGCCCGGCGCTTTCCAAGTCCCGCTGGTGGTCCGGATTCAGTCCGAAGTCACAGTAGTACTGCTCGCTGACCTCGCGCTTGCCGTAGAGCCTGCCGGCGAGTGAGTCGGCGGTGAGGCGTACGCTCATGGTTCGGCCCGCGAGCGAGCACCGAAGCACCGAGATGAAGAGCTTGGAAGCGTAGGGGTCGTACTCCGCATGCTGGGCGTCCTCGACGCCGAGGACGTTGCGCGCGTACTCGAGCACCATGTGTTGAAAGCCTCCACAGGTGCCGAGGAGCGGCAGGTCGAGCTCGCGCGCGAGCCGGATCGCCCGCAGGGCGCCTCCCAGGCTTCGATAGGGGCTTCCGGGCGCGCACCAGAGGGCGTCGTGGCGGGCGAGCGCGGCGGGGGAGAGGTCAACGAGCGCGGTGGTGCTCAGCCAGCGGACGTCGAGCTCGATCGGCAGCGCCGCGGCGGCATGTTCGAGGGCGAGGTTGGTCGCCGGGTGGGGTGGAAAGTCGTGCTGGTAGTCGCCGATCACTCCAACCGTGACCCGGCCGCCGGCCAGGGCCGCTTTCGTCGCCGGGGTGTCGGTTCGGCGCGCCGTCATCAGAGCCCCAGCGAGCATCCGATCATGTCTTTCATGATTTCGTTTGGTCCCCTGCTCGCTTGCCTTTGGGCATCCGAGCGTACCGGATGTGAGCGGCATTCTTACACAGATCGGCAACCTAGAAAGTACTCAGTTCTTGATTAAAAACTCAATAGGAATGCAGACATTCGCATTGATCTATTTCGGTGACTCAATCGACGGAGCAGGGAAGTGAGGTGGCGACCAGCACTGCCTGCATGCGCCGGGCCGCCGTGAACTCGTCGGCGACGTTGGGCCCTCGTTGCAGCCTGCGCTGGGCGTCTTGATGCGCCTCTGCGCGCGCTCCCTCTCCGGGCGCTGGGCAGGGGCGCGCGGCTCACGCCCAGCGCCGATTTCCAGCAGTGGGCGGGTCCATCCGCTCACTGCGCCGCAGGATATGGCTTCCCTGGCGTCGACATGTCTCGAACGAGACCCGCTGCGCTACGCGAGAGGCGGGGGTGCCGGGCTGGCTCTCACCGCCACAGCTCGCGGCGCAGCAGCGCGTTGCCGCGCTCGAGCTGGTCGATGGTGGCGCTGGCGACCGAGCGGGTGCGGGTGTCGCGATTGATGCGGGCCTGGATCTCCCGGTGCGACTTGCCGGTGCGACGGGCGACGTCGGCGACCAGGCGTCGGCGCTCGCCCCGCAGCCGCTCTCGGGTCGCGTAGGCCGACTCCCGCTCGGGTTCGAGGTCCTTCGAGGGGGCCGCGGGCCTGGCGAGGGTCGCCTCCCTCGCCGCCGGCTCGGGGTCATGGGTCGGGAAGAGCTGGAGCGTGGTCTCGCTCATGATCGCCTCGTCCAGCTCGGCGTCGCCCGAGCTCAGGACGGCGAAGCCTTCGCCCGGCTCGCGTCGCTCCGGAGCGGGGTCGTCGAGCTCTTCGCCCTCGTCCTCCTCGGCGCCCGGCGAGAGGTCGAGCGCGTGGCGGCGCTCCAGCTCGATCTCGCGGGCGAGCGCCTTCAGCCGCGGGTCGGCCGGCATCAGGAGGTAGCTCATCTGGCGGCGCGGGCGCGGGGTGGCTCGGATGAAGCGACCGACGACCTGGCGGAAGAAGAGCTCGGTTCGGGACGCCGTCGCGTAGACGCCGACCCGCAGGCGGGGGATGTCGACGCCCTCGGAGACCATCAGGACCGAGACCAGCCAGCGTCGATCGGAGGAGGCGAAATCGGCGATGCGCCGGCTGGCATCGGGCTCGTCGCTCATCACCAGCTCGGGTCGCTCCCCCGAGATCGAGCCGAGCCGCGCGGCGATCGCCCGCGCGTGATCCTGATCGGAGGCGATGACGAGGCCGCCCGCGTCGGGGTGCCCGTCGGCTCGCACCTCGCTCAGCCTCCCGTCGCCGTCGCGCAGCACCTCGCCCATCCACTCGCCCTCCGGGCTGAGCGCCGTCCGCAGGCGCCGCGCCGCCTCCGCCGCCGG
>DASZSJ010000087.1:0-17936 GCA_035548675.1 Solirubrobacterales bacterium | reverse complement strand
GGGCCACCCGAGCCCTCCCTGTCTCGTGCCTAGCCAAAGAAGACCTCAGCCTCCGAGTACAGGCTCTCCGGCACCGTCTTCAGCTCCCCCGTCGCTGCGGAGAGCTCGACGAGCTCGATGTCGGTCCCGCGCAGCGCGGTCATCTTGCCCCAGTCACGGGCATCGACGGCGTCGATCGCGTGCAGCCCGAACCTCGTCGCCAGCACCCGGTCGAAGGCCGTCGGCGTGCCGCCGCGCTGGACGTGGCCCAGCACCGTCGCCCGCGCCTCCTTGCCGGTCCGCCGCTCGATCTCGCCCTCGAGCCAGTGGGCGATGCCGCCCAGGGCGACGTGGCCGAACTGGTCGAGCTTCTCGTTTTTGGTCTCGGGCCGGCCGCCGAGCGGCTGCGCACCCTCGGCGACGACGAGGATCGGCGCGAACTGATGCTCGAAGCGGCGGCCGACGAACTCGCAGACCCGATCGAGGTCGAAGGGCTGCTCGGGGATGAGGATCACGTTGGCGCCGCCGGCGAGGCCGGCGTGGAAGGCGATCCAGCCGGCGTGGCGCCCCATCACCTCGACGATCAGCACGCGGTGGTGGCTGTCGGCGGTCGTGTGCAGACGGTCGATCGCCTCCATCGCGATGTTGACCGCGGTGTCGAAGCCAAAGGTGTAGTCGGTGGCGCTGAGGTCGTTGTCGATCGTCTTCGGCACGCCGACGACCGGCAGGTCGTGCTCGGCGTGCAGGCGCGAAGCGGCGCCCAGCGTGTCCTCGCCGCCGATCGCGATCAGCCCGTCGACCCCGTCGACCTCGAGGTTGGCGAGCAGCCGCTCGGGGCCTCCCTCCTGCTTGAACGGATTGGTCCGCGAGGCGCCGAGGATCGTGCCGCCGCGCGGCAGGACCCCCCGCACCTCGGGCACCCCAAGCGGTCGGCTGTCGCGCTCCAGCGGCCCGCGCCAACCGTCGCGGTAGCCGACGAACTCGTGGCCGCAGTGTTCTACCCCCTTGCGCACGATCGCCCTGATCACCGCATTGAGCCCCGGGCAATCGCCCCCGCCAGTGAGCACACCGATCCGCATCGACCCCAGATTAACCGTGACGGATCCCCAGCCAACCGCTAGGTTCATCGAACTGCATCAAATTCTCAGTCCCGCAGGTAGAAAATTTGATGCAGTTCGGATCGAGCGAGCTGGAAGGAGCGGAGATGAGTGGCGAGGTGGACCTGGGGGTCGTGCGGCAGGCGATGCAGCAGACCTGGTCGAAGGGCGACTTCTCGATGGTGGCGACGGTGGTCATGCCGGACGCCGAAAGGCTGGCCGAGGCCCTCGACATCGTGCCGGGCGAGCGCGTGCTCGACGTCGCCTCCGGCAGCGGCAACGCCGCGATCGCCGCCGCGCGGCGCGCCTGGGGCAACACCGTCAGCAGCGACTTCGTCCCCGCCCTGCTCGAGCGCGGGCGCGAACGGGCGGCGGCCGAGCGGCTGGAGATCGAGTTCGTCGAGGCCGACGCGGCCGACCTGCCCTTCGCCGACGCCGAGTTCGACGTGGTGATGTCGATCTACGGCGCGATGTTTGCCCCCGACCACGAGCAGACCGCCGCCGAGCTGCTGCGCGTCTGCAAGCCGGGCGGCCGGATCGGGATGGCCAACTGGGTCCCGGACGGCTTCGTCGGCGAGATGTTCAAGACGACCGCCAAGCACGCTCCGCCGCCGGTGGCGCTCACCCCGCCGCCGCTCTGGGGCACCGAGGAGCACCTGCGCGAGCTCTTCGGCGACGGCATCTCGGACCTGCGGCTCGAGCGGCGCACCTCGGTGCAGCGCTTCTACTCCGCCGACCACTGGCTGGAGATCTTCCGCACCTACTTCGGGCCGACGATGATGGCCTTCGAACGGGTTGGCCCCGAGGGCGAGGCGGCGCTGGAAGCGGACCTGCGCGAGCTGCTGGAGCGCAACAACCGCGCCGGCGATCGCGCCCTCGTGCTCGAGTCCGATTACCTGGAGGTGGTCGCCACGCGGGCCTAGCGACGGGCGCCGCGGCGCCGCCGGACGTGCGCGGGGGTTTCGCCAATCCCTGCTAGGACTTGGGCTGCAGGATTCTGAGCGAGGCGCCGATCAGCAGGATCGCGAAGAAGATCAGGCCGGCGACGCCGCCGCCCTGGCCGAGCACGGCGTAGGCCACGATCGTCGTCGCCAGGGCGAGAAAGAGTGTGATCACCATTCCCATGCGGCGGGCATCGTATCCGTTTGCGCGGCCGCGGTCTCAGCCGGCCAGCGCAGAGCGGGTCTCGCCCAGGAACTCGCCGACCGCGGCCGCGGCCCCGTCCGGTCCTCCGCCCTCGCCGGCGGCGCGGACGAGGCGGCTGCCGATGATCACGCCGTCGGCGATCCTGCCCACCTGGGCGGCCTGGGCCGGCGTGCCGATGCCGAAGCCGACGGCAACCGGCACCTCGGCCTCGGCCTTGGTCGCGGCGAGGAGATCGGCCAACGCCGCCGGCACCTCGTCGCGCTCCCCGGTCGTGCCGACGGTCGAGACGAGGTAGACGAACCCCTGGGCGGCGGCGCAGATCCGCGCCCGCCGCTCGGCCGGGGTGGTCGGCGCCACCAGCGGTACCAGCGCCAGCCCGGCCGCCGTGAACGCCTCGCGCATCGGCTCGGCCTCCTCCAGCGGCAGGTCCGGCACGATCACGCCCGCCGCACCGGCAGCTGCGGCCCGCTCCGCGAACGCCGCCGGCCCGCCGTGCGCCAGCACCATGTTCGCGTAGACCATGAAGACCACCGGCACCCGCTCCGCGATCGCTTCGCAGACCTCCAGCGCAGTGCCGAGCGTCGCTCCGGCCTCCAGCGCCTTCGTGCCAGCCGCGTGAATGGTCGGCCCATCGGCGAGCGGATCGGAGAAGGGAACGCCCAGCTCAACCAGGTCGGCCCCGTAGTCGGCGTAGGCTCGCGCCACGGCCATCGAGGCCTCCCGGTCGGGGTACCCAGCCATCATGTAAGGCATCAGCGCCGCCCGGCCTTCGTCCCTGGCTCCCTGGAAGGCGGCTCCGATCCGAGCGGTTCCCGCAGAGCGGTCGGGCTGGGAGGTCCGGGTGCGGTCTCCCGGAGCCTCCCCGCTGTCGCTCCGCCGAATCATGCCCCGGCGCCCCCCACTCCCTGCGCCAGCACCTCTGCAAGGTCCTTATCTCCCCTTCCAGAGAGACAAAGTACGTCGTACCCACTGCTGGCGTCCGAGTTCTCCAGCAGCCAGGCGATCGCGTGCGAGGACTCGAGCGCCGGGATGATCCCCTCCAGGCGCGAGAGCTCCCCAAACGCCGCCAGGGCCTGCGCGTCGCTGACCGCGAAGTAGCTGGCCCGGCCGCTGTCGCGCAGCCAGGCGTGCTCGGGGCCGACGCCCGGGTAGTCGAGGCCGGCCGAGACCGAGTGCGCCTCGACGATCTGACCCTCCTCGTCGGCGATGATCGAGGAGAGCGAGCCGTGCAGGACCCCGGTGACGCCGGCGCCGAGCGAGGCGCCGTGACGGCCGGTGTCGAGCCCCTCCCCCGCCGCCTCGACGCCGACCAGCGCCACCCCGGCATCGTCGACGAAGGGCGTGAAGATGCCGATCGAGTTTGAGCCGCCGCCGACGCAGGCGATTACCCGCGCCGGCAGCTCGCCCTCCGCCGCCAGGGCCTGCTCGCGCGCCTCCTCGCCGATCACCCGCTGCAGGTCGCGCACCAGCGCCGGGTAGGGCGCCGGGCCGACGGCGGAGCCGATGATGTAGTGGGTGGTCTCGACGTTGGCGACCCAGTCGCGGATCGCCGCGCTGACCGCCTCCTTCAGCGTCCGCGCCCCGGCCTCGACCGGCACCACCTCGGCGCCCAGCAACCGCATCCGTTCGACGTTGGGCTTCTGGCGGCGGATGTCCTCCGAGCCCATGTAGACGATGCACTCGAGGCCGAGCAGGGCGCAGGCAGTGGCCGAGGCGACGCCGTGCTGGCCGGCACCGGTCTCGGCGATGATCCGTCGCTTCCCCATCCGCTCGGCGAGCAGCGCCTGGCCGAGCGCGTTGTTGATCTTGTGCGAGCCGGTGTGGGCAAGGTCCTCGCGCTTGAGGTAGACGCGACGGCCGGCGTGCGCCGAGAGCCGGCCGGCAAGGTAGAGCGGCGTCGGGCGGCCGATGAAGTCGCGCCGCAGCAGCTGCAGCCGCTCGTTGAAGGGGCCGTCCTCGCGCGCCTCGGCCCAGGCGGTGGCCAGCTCGTCCAGCGCCGGGATCAGCGTCTCGGGGACGTACCGGCCCCCGTAGGGGCCAAAGCGCTCCGGAACAACCGCCCGCGTACTCTGCTCTCGCTCGTTCGCACTCATGATCACCGGTTATCTTGCTCTCTCCCTCCCGCGTCCGCCGCGGGCGGGTGGGCCTTCTCAGGTTCTGGCGACCTCACGCGCCGCCTCGAAGAAGGCAGCCATCGCGGCGTGGTCCTTGCGGCCGGGCTCGGCCTCGACCCCGCTCGCGACGTCGACCGCGTAGGGGTGGGCGACCGCGATCGCGGCGGCGACGTTGTCCGGCCGCAGGCCGCCGGCGACGATCGCCGGCACTTCGGAGCGGTGCTCGCGCAGCAGCCCCCAGTCGAAGCTCTCGCCGGTTCCGCCCCAGAGGCCGCGGCCGCGGCGGTCGAAGAGGTGGAAGTCGGTGCGGTAGGCCTCGGCGCCGTGGATCTCAGCCGCGCTGGCGACGTGGATCGCCTTGATCACCTTGACCCCGGTGCGCCGCGCCACCTCGGCGCAGAACTGGGGGCCCTCGGCGCCATTCAGCTGCACCATCGTCAGGCTCGCTGCCTCGACCGCCTTCGCCACCTCCTCCAGCTCCGGGTTGACGAAGACCCCCACCACCTCGCACTTGCGCCGGTAGGCGGCGGCGATCGCGGCCGCTTCGGCGGGGTCGCAGGCCCGCGGGCTCTTCGCGTAGTGGATCAGCCCAATCGCCCAGGCCCCGAGCTGCACCGCCTCGGCCGCGTCGTCCAGGTTGGTTATCCCGCAGATCTTGACTCGCACAACCCTCAGAGTACGCGAGCTACGCAGCGGCATCCCGTCTGGGCCAGGAGACTCAAGCGTTATTCCGCTTTGGCCGGACGTACCCCGAGAGTGACCGTCACGTGCTTGGTTTCGTTGTCCCCGCGCAGGATGGTCAGCTCCATCTTGTCGCCGGGCTGGGCGCCGTTGACCGCATCGATCACGTCTTCCATCGACTCGGCAGGCTTGCCGTCGACTTCGGTGATGATGTCGCCGCCGAGGTTGACCTGGGCGCCTTCGATCGTCGCCTCCGTGTCACCGCCTTCGATGCCGGCCTTGTCGGCCGGGCTGTCCTTGACGACTTCGTTGACGAGGACGCCCTTGTCGACCGGGAGCTTCAGCGCCTTGGCCAGCGCCGGCGTGATGCTGCCGCCGCTGATGCCGATGTAGGCGTGCTTGACTTCGCCGTGCTCTTCGATCTGCTCGACGACTTCGCGGGCGGTGTCGATCGGCACCGCGAAGCCGATCCCGACGTTGCCCTCGCTGCTGCCGCCGGTCTGGATCTGCGAGTTGATCCCGATCACCTTGCCTTCGGAGTCGATCAGCGGGCCGCCGGAGTTGCCGGGGTTGATCGCCGCGTCGGTCTGGATCACGTGCGAGATCGCGAAGCCGTTGGGCGCCTGGATCTGGCGCTGCAGGGCGGAGACGATCCCCGCCGTGACCGTGCGGTCGAGCCCGAAGGGATTGCCGATCGCGACCACCGGGTCGCCGACTTCGACCTCGGCCGAGTTACCCAGCTCGAGCGGGTGCTGCTGGTCCGCGGGGACGTCGATCTTGAGCAGGGCAACGTCGGTCGCCGGGTCGGTGCCCACGACTTCGGCCTGGTGGCTGGTCTCCGAGGAGCCGAGCTTGACCGTCACCTTGGTCGCGCCTTCGACCACGTGGTTGTTGGTGACGATGTGGCCTTCGGTGTCGATCAGGAAGCCGGAGCCGGTCGCGACCCCGCCGCCCCGTTCTTCTTCTTCGCCGAACGGGTTGAACGGCGAGGCCGATTTTTCGGCCGGCTCGGTCGCTTCGATGAAGGCGACTCCTTGCCCGTCGTGCTTGTAGATCTCGTTGACGGTGTTCACGTCGGAGCTTTCCTTGCTGGCAACGGGAGCACTGCTGAGCGGCGCCGTGACCGTGGTCGTCGTGTGTTCACCGGTATCGAGCAGACCGGTGGCGATGGCGATCGCGCCAAACGCTGCGACCACGGCGCCGCCGAGCAATGCCGAGCCAAACGATGTGCGAAAGAAGCGACGCATTGAGGCCAATCTAGGGCGGTTCTCTCAGTGCTTCCTAAACGGGTCGCAAATCGTCTTTAAATTCCGGGCGCCGGGGGGCGCGGGCCTACGGGAGGCGGTGCTCGCGGGTGGCCTCGTCGGCCCCGGCCAGCTCGCGCACCTTCGACTCGGGGTCCGGGGCGCTCATCAGGGCACTGCCGATGAGCACCGCGTCGACGCCGACCCGCTCCAGCTCTTCGAGCTCCTCGCGGGTGGAGATACCGCTCTCGGCGACGACGGTCTTGCCGGCGGGAACGTCGATGATCAGCTCGTAGGTGGTGGCGACGTCAACCGTGCCCGAGTCGAGGTCGCGGTTGTTGATCCCGATCACCTCGACGTCGAGCTCGAGCGCCCGCTGCAACTCCTCGGCGTCGTGCACCTCGACCAGGCAGTCGAGATCGAGCCCGCGCGCCTGCTCGTAGAGCTCGGCCAGCCTGCGGTCGCTGAGGGCGCGGACGATCAGCAGAACCGCGTCGGCGCCGTTCACCGCCGCCTCATAGAGCTGATAGGGATCGACGATGAAGTCCTTGCGCAGGATCGGCAGGTCGCAGGCGGCCATCGCCTCACGCAGGTCCTGCAGCGAGCCGCCGAAGTGGCGCTCGTCGGTCAGGATCGAGAGCGCCGCCGCGCCGCCGCGCTCATACGCCTGTACCTGCTCGGTCACCTCGGCGATGGTCGAGATGTCGCCGGCGCTGGGCGAACGCCGCTTGAACTCGGCGATCAGCGAGAGCCCCGGGCGCACCAGCGCCTCGCTGAAGGGCCGGTCCTCGCCGCGGGCGGAAAGGCGCGACTCGAGGTCCGCCTGCGGGACCTGCCCGCGGCGCTCCTCTACCCCTTCCCTCGCCACCGAGATCAGCTGCTCGATCATCGCCACTTGACAGGGACAGACTAGACGGCCGCGGAGGCGGTCGCCGTGATCAGACGGTCGAGCAACTCGGCGGCCGCGCCCGAATCGACGGTCTCTCCGGCCCTGCCGACTCCGGCGCCGAAGCTGTCCGCGGCGCCGCCGACGTAGATCGCGGCGCCGGCGTTGAGCAGGACGAGATCGCGGCGGGGGCCGGTCTCCCCCGCCAGCACCGCCCGTGCGGCGGCGGCGTTCTGCTCCGGCGTGCCGCCGGCCACCTCCTCCAGCTCCGCCATCGCCATGCCGAAGTCGCCGGGCTCGACGTAGTGCTCCTCGGTGCGACCGTCCCTGACCTCGATCACCCGCGTGCGGGAGGAGATCGAGAGCTCGTCGACGCCGTCCTCGGCGGCGACCACCATCGCCCGCTCGCTGCCCAGCCCGACCAGCGCCTCGGCGATCGTCTCCTGGTAATGGCGGTCGGAGACTCCGAGCAGCTGCCGCCCGGCTCCGGCCGGGTTGGTCAGCGGCCCGAGGAAGTTGAAGATCGTGCGCACGCCGAGGGCCTTGCGCACCGGCACCACGTGCGCCATCGCCTTGTGGTGGCGGGGGGCGAACATGAAACCGAAGCCGACCTCATCGATGCAGCGGCCCACCTGCTCGGGGTCGAGCTCGATGTTTACCCCGAGCGCCTCGAGCAGGTCGGCGGAGCCACACTTGCTGGTGGCGGAGCGGTTGCCGTGCTTGGCGACGGCGCAGCCGGCCGCCGCCGCGACCAGCGCCGCCGTGGTCGAGACGTTGAAGGTCGAGGGGCCGCCGCCGGTGCCGGCGGTGTCGACGAGGTCGTGGCGCGCGGTCTGCACCGGCGTCGCCAGCGCCCGCATCGTCCGCGCCAGGCCGACCAACTCGGGCACGGTCTCGCCCTTGGCCCGCAGTGCGATCAGGAAAGCGCCGGTCTGCACCTCGCCGGTTCTCCCCCCCATGATCTCGGCCAGCACCGCGGCCGCGTGGTCGGCGGTGAGATGGTCGCCGGCGCAGACCGCGTCGATCGCCCGGGTGACGACGTCGTTGGTCATCGGTGCACCCCGCTCCGGCGCAGTCATCGCCCCACCCCGTTCCGGCGCGCTCCCACCCCGCTCCGCTGCGCTCTATCCCCGTATAGGGGTGCAAAGGCGCACCGGAAGCTCATTGGGCTGCTCCGAGGAAGTTGGCGAGCAGGTGCTTGCCCTGGGGAGTGAGGACCGACTCGGGGTGGAACTGGACGCCCTCGGCCGGCAGCTCGCGGTGGCGGGCGCCCATCACGACGTCGCCGAGGCTGGCGCTCAGCTCGAGCTCCCCGGGCAGCTCGGGGTCGGCGACGAGCGAGTGGTAGCGGCCGGCGACAAAGGGGCTCGGCAGGCCGGCGAAGATCGTGCGCCCGTCGTGCTCGATCTCGGCGTCCTTGCCGTGGATCGGATCCCCCTGCACCGTACGCCCGCCGAAGGCCTCGACCAGCGACTGGTGGCCGAGGCAAACGCCGAGCACCGGCGTGCCCGCCTCGGCGAAGCGGCGGATCGCCTCCTTGGAGATACCGGCCTCGGCCGGCGTGCAGGGGCCCGGCGAGACGACGAGGCGCTCGGCGCCGCGCTCCAGCAACTCGTCGACGCTCGCCTTGTCGTTGCGCACGACCTCCAGCTCAGCCCCGAGCTCACCCAGGTACTGGACCAGGTTGTAGGTGAAGGAGTCGTAGTTGTCGATCACGAGCACGCGCATTCCGCATCAGGCCCAATCCGGCTGTTCGCAGGCGAGCTCGACGGCGCGGAAGACCGCCCTCGCCTTGTTGACCGACTCGTTGTACTCGTAGGCGGGCACGGCGTCGGCGACGGTGCCGCCGCCGGCCTGCACGTGGACCTGCCCGTCCTTGATCACCACGGTGCGGATGTGGATCGCGGTGTCGAGGTCGCCGTTCCAGGAGAGGTAGCCGATCGCGCCGCCGTAGGAGCAGCGCTTGACCGGCTCCAGCTCGTCGATGATCTGCATCGCCCGCACCTTGGGCGCACCGGAGAGGGTGCCGGCGGGCAGGGCCGAGCGCAGCACGTCCATCGCCCCCACCCCCTCGCGCAGCTTGCCGGAGACCTGGCTGACGATGTGGAGGACGTGGGAGTAGGTCTCGACCACCATCAGCTCGTCCACCTTCACCGAGCCGTACTCGCAGACGCGGCCGAGGTCGTTGCGGCCGAGGTCGACCAGCATCACGTGCTCGGCCCGCTCCTTGGGGTCATTGACGAGGCGCTCGGCGAGGCGGCGGTCCTCCTCCTCGTCGGAGCCGCGCGGGTAGGTGCCGGCGATCGGCCGCGTCTCGACCCGGCCGTCGATCACTTTGACCAGCGGCTCGGGCGAAGCGCCGGCGATCTGGAAGTCGCCGAACTCGAGGAAGTACATGTAGGGCGAGGGGTTGACCGCGCGCAGGCCGCGGTAGATCGAGAAGGCCTCGACCGGGGCGGGTGCCGAGAAGCGCTGCGAGGGGACGACCTGGAAGGCGTCGCCGGCGTGCACGTACTCGACGATCCGCGACACCGCCGCTTCGAACTGCTCGCGCTCCATGTTGGAGGTGAACTCGGGCGGCTCGGCGAGCGCCGGGGTCGCCGGTACCGGCACGGCGCCGCGCAGGCGCTGGCGGGCGTCGGCGATCGTCGTCGCGGCGCGCTCGTAGGCGGCGTCGATGCCCCCCGCGTCATCGGCGAAGGCGCAGGCCATGATCGTCAGCTCGTGGCGCAGGTGGTCGAAGACGAGCAGCAGGTCGGTCACCATCAACGCCATGTCGGGCAGGCCGAGCGTGTCCGGATTGGGCTCGCCAAGCGGCTCGACCGTGCGCACCAGGTCGTAGCCGAAGAAGCCGACGGCGCCGCCGCTGAAGGGCGGCAGGCCCTCGACCGGAGCCGGCTGGAAACGGGCCAGGTAGTCGGCCACCGCGGCGTAGGGATCGGCGACCTCGACGTCCGCGGCGCCGCTCTCGCCGAGCACGCCGTCGTTCCAGCGCAAGACCGAGCGGGGGCGGAAGCCGACGAAGGAGTAGCGGCCGACCTGGCCCTGCTCGGCCGACTCGAGCAGGAAGCAGGGGGCGCCCTCGGGCTCCCCCGCGCGCAGCTTGAGGAAGGCCGATACCGGCGTCTCCGTGTCGTCGATGAAGCGGGCACAGACGGGCACGACGTTGCCCTGCTCGGCGAGCGCACGCGCCTCCTCCAGGGAGGGGGCCAGCCGCAACTCGGACTCAGCGGCGACGGCCATTGAGCACCTCCATCGCGGCGGCCTGCGGAACCCCGCGCGAGGCGAGCAGCACCGCCAGGTGGTAGAGCAGGTCGGCGGCCTCTTCGGCGACGCGCTCGTCCGTCTCTTCGCGGGCCGCGCGCACGACCTCCTCGGCCTCCTCCTCGACCTTCTCGCCGACCAGCTTCGGGTCGTCGAGCAGCTTCACCGTGTAGCTGCCCTCGGGCCGCTCGGCGGCGCGGCTGCGCAGTGTGCGCTCGAGCACGGCCAGCGCCTCGTGCACGACCGGCGCCGGCTCGCCGGGGGCGGCGGGCGCATCCGGCTCGGTCGACGCCGAGCCGCCCAGCTCGCGGTAGAAGCAACTGCGCTCGCCGGTGTGACAGGCGGGCCCGGTCGGCTCGACCAGAGCGACGATCGCGTCGCCGTCGCAGTCGTAGCGCAGTTGGCGCAGCTTCAGCACGTTGCCCGAGGTTTCCCCCTTGCGCCAAATCTGCTCGCGCGAGCGGCTGTAGAAGTGCAGCTCGCCGCTCTCGACCGTCAGCCGCAGCGCCTCCGCGTTGGCGTAGGCGAGCGTCAGCACCTCGCCGGTGACGGCGTCCTGCGCAACGACGGGCACCAGCCCGCGCTCGTCGAATTTCACCGCCTCGAACATCAGGCAATCGTAGTTAGCTTTGGCGACTTATCCGTCCATACCACGGATAAGTCGCCAAATCATTCGATCCCGAGCCGGTCGAGCAGCCCCTCGTCGCGGCGCCAGCGGTCGCGGACGCGGACCTGGAGGTCGAGATGGACCTTGGTGGCGAGCTCGGTTTCGAGCGAACGGCGGGCGGCGGTGCCGATCTCGCTGACCTTGTTGCCGCCCTTGCCGATCAGGATGCCCTTCTGCGACTCGGTCTCGGCCCAGATCTCGGCGACGACGGTGACCAGGCCATCGTCGCGCTCCTCGACCTCCTTGACCGCGATCTCGACCGAGTGGGGGATCTCCTCGCGGGTGCGGTTGAGCACCTGCTCGCGGATCAGCTCGGCGAGCAGCAGCTCTCCCGGCTGGTCGCTGTGGTCTTCGGGTGGGTAGAGGTAGGGCCCCTCGGGCACCAGCTCGCCGAGGCGCTCGATCAGCGCGTCGAGCCCCTCGCCCTTGCGGGCGCTGATCGGGAAGACCTCGTCGACGCCCTCCAGCTCCGCCGCTTCGGCCAGCACCGGCACCAGCTCGTTGGGACCGACGCGGTCGACCTTGTTGACGGCGCAGATCGTCGGCAGGTCGCGGCCGGCGCCGAGCAGGGCGCGGGCGATGAAGCGGTCCCCCGGCCCGATCCCCTCCTCGCCGTTGACCACCATCAGCGCCAGGTCGGAGTCGGCCAGCTCGCGCTCGACCCGCTTCTGCATGCGCTCGGTGAGCACGTCGCGGGGACGCTGCACGCCGGGCAGGTCGACGAGTACCAACTGGCGCTCCGCCCCCAGGTCGGTGTGGATGCCGCGGATCGCCCGCCGCGTCGTCTGCGGCCGCATCGAGACGATCGCGACGCGGCTGCCGACGATCGCGTTGACCAGGGTTGACTTGCCGACGTTGGGCCGGCCCGCGAGGCCGATGAAACCAGCCCGCTGCCTCCTCTGCTCCCGGCCGGGCACGCTCATGACACCCGGCGATCTCGCGCCCGGCCTCCCGCGTCCGGGGGCAGCGGGATTTCAAGTGAACGCATGACCTGGCTCTGCAGCGCCAGCATCTCGCCGTCGTCGACCTCGTGGTCGTAGCCGCAGAGGTGCAGGACGCCGTGGACCGCGGCCTCGGTCACGTCGGAGCAGTGCGCGGGGCAGATCGACACGTCGCCCAGCTCACGCGGGCCCGCGGTCGGCTCGGCGCCGTCGATCGGGAAGGCGAGCACGTCGGTGGGTGCGTCCACGCCCCGATGCTCGCGGTTGAGCGCGCGGATGCGCCCCTCCCCGACCAGCTCGACCGCGAGGTGCCCCTCGTCCACCCCGGCGGCAGCGAGGACGGCGGCGACCGGCCCGCGCAGCTCGGCCGGCACGTCGGCCAGGTCGACGCCCGAGCCACCCCCGATCACGTCGGCGCGGCGCGGGCTCAAGGGCTCGGCGTCGGCCCGTGTTCGGCGCGCGCCGCCCGCTCGCGGCTGCCGTGGGCGTCGTAGGCGGCGACGATCCGCTGGACCAGCTTGTGGCGGACGACGTCCTCGCCGCCGAACTCGATGAAGGAGATGTCCTTGACCGCGTCGAGGATGTCGCGCACGGCGATCAGGCCCGAGCGCTGGTCGGTCGGCAGGTCGATCTGGGTGACGTCGCCGGTGACCACCATGCGCGAGTTGAAGCCGAGCCGGGTGAGGAACATCTTCATCTGCTCGGGGCTGGTGTTCTGCGCCTCGTCGAGGATCACGAAGGAGTCGTTGAGGGTGCGGCCGCGCATGAAGGCGAGCGGCGCGACCTCGATCACGCCGCGCTCGAAATAGCCGTTGACCCGGTCGGGATCGAGCATGTCGAAGAGCGCGTCGAAGAGCGGGCGCAGGTAGGGATCGACCTTGGCCTGGATGTCGCCCGGCAGGAAGCCGAGCCGCTCGCCCGCCTCGACCGCGGGCCGGGTGAGGATGATCCGCTGCACTTCGCGCTCGGCCAGGGCCGAGGCCGCCATCGCCACCGCGAGGAAGGTCTTGCCGGTGCCGGCCGGGCCGACGCCGAAGGTGATCGTGTTGTCGCGGATCGAGTCGACGTAGCGCTTCTGGTTGAGCGTCTTCGGCGCCACTTTCGTGTTGCGGTGGCGCCAGACCACGTCCTCGAGGATCTCGGCCGGGCTCTCGGAGGCGTCGAGCGCGCCGGTCACCGCTTCGATCGTCCCCGGCGCCACCTCGTGACCCTGCTCGATCAGCTCGACCAGCTCGTCGACCACGGTCGCCGCCATCTGCACGTCGGCCGGTTCGCCGTCGAGCGTGAGCACGTTGCCGCGCAGGTGGAAATCGCAGTCGAGGTGACCGCGCAACTCGCGCAGGACCGCGTCCTCGGAGCCCGCCAGCTCGGCGGCGACGGAGTTGTCGAGGGTGAGCTGCCTACGCGCCAAGCCGCTCACGCACCGCCGCGCTGACCCGCTTGCCGTCGGCGCGCCCCCCGACCTTGGGCATCAGCGCCGACATCACCTGCCCCATCTGCCTCTGCTCGCTGGCGCCGGTCTCGCCGATCGCGGCGTCGACCAGCTCCGCCAGCTCCGCGTCGGAGAGCTGCTGCGGCAGGTAGGCCTCGATCAGCTCCGCCTCGAAGCGCTCGGCGCCAGCCTGCTCCTCGCGCCCCGCTTCCGCGTACGCCTCGGCGGCCTCGACCCGCTTCTTGCGCTCCCGCTGCAGCACCGCGATCTCGTCGCCCTTGCCCAGCTTGGCGTCCTGCTGCAGCGAATCGACGACGAGGCGCAGCGCCGCCGCGCGCTCGCGCTCGCCCGCCTTCATCGCGGTCCGCACATCGGCCTGCACCTGCTCCAGGACGCTCATCCGGTCTAAGGGTAGTCGGCGCCGTCCACGGCAACCCGCTCGATCTCGCCGAGCGGCATCTGCAGGAAGCGGGTGCCGAGCTCACGGAAGGAATCGACGTCGCCGCTGCAGAGAAAGCGGTACTCGCCCTCGCCGTCGGGCTCGCGGGCGAGGCCGCCCCGCTCGAGCGTGCGCTGGGCGGCTGCGGCGACCGCGTGACCGCCGCTGACGAGGCGCACGTCGCGGCCGAGGATGCGCTGCAGCATCGGCGCAACGAGCGGATAGTGGGTGCAGCCGAGGATCAAGGTGTCGACCTCGGCCCGTCTCAGCGGGGCGCAGTAACCGCGGGCCATCTCCAACACCCCGTCGTCGAAGGGCGAGCCGTTCTGGATGAAGGGCGCCAGGTCGGGCGCCTCGACTTCGGTTACCGCCAGCGGCCTCCCCTGGCGTTCGAGCGCCCGCCGGTAGGAGCCGCTCCGCACCGTGTTCGGCGTGGCGAGGACGCCGACGTGTCCGTTGTCGGTGATCGCCGCCGCGATCTCGGCCTGGGGCGCGACTACCGGCACGACCTCCACCCCGTGCGCGGCGGCGACCTCGCGGGCGACGTCCTCGCCGATCGCCGTCGCTGTATTGCAGGCGATCACCAGCAGCTTGGCGCCGCCGCGGAGCAGTAACTCGGCGATCGAGCCAATGCGCTCGCGCAGCGCGGCGGTGTCCTTCGTCCCGTAGGGGAACCACTCGGTGTCGCCGAGGTAGACGTAGTCCTCCTCGGGCAGCGAGACGAGGCACTCGTGCAACACGGTGAGCCCGCCCACCCCCGAATCGAACATCGCGATCGGCAGCGAGGCGTCGAGCGCGCTCGGCTTGGCGGCCAGGTCCGTCAGGGCGCCGCTCTAGAGGAACGGCTTGTAGGTCATGAAGAAGACCGTGACGACGACGATCAGGCCGGCGATCATGCCGACCTGGCTCAGCCGCTGGGCGACCGCGTCGAACTCCGGGCTGAGCGCGTCACCCGCCTTCAGGTCACGCTCGGCGAGCTCGCGAGCCCGCCGCACCTGCGGCCCGAAGAAGGCGTGCTGAAGGCCGAAGAGCGCGATGATCGCCAGGAAGCCGACGCTGACGAAGGCGTCGCTCGCTTCCCAGGGGCCGTCGGCAAGCAGGTAGATACCCGCAAGCAGCAGCACGATCATGCCCGGATTGACCAGGAAGCGGTCGACGCGCTGGATGCCCGCGAGGATCGCCGGCGTCGCCCGCGGAAACTGCGGCGTCACCGAGAAGAAGACGCCGTAGCCGAAGGTCGGGCCGAAGGCCAGCACAACCGCAAGGATGTGCAGCACCAGTGCGATCTTGTAGCCGGGGCTGATGATGGTCGCGAGGTCCATCGGCGGAAACATATCGGCGGAACGGGGGCATTGGCGACTTATCCGTCTATTTGACGGATAAGTCGCCAATGCCAATCAGCGCGCAAGCAGGAGAGCGGCCCAGTCGCCGTCGATGCGACGGTCGGTCTCGGCCAGCCCGACGGGGGTGAAAGCGGCGGCGATCTCGTCGAGCTCCGGCGGGAGGAGGCCGGAGAGCACCAGCGTGGTGGGGATCGGGGGAGGGCTCGCCGGAGCAACAGCGGGGAGGCTCCGGCGAGCCCTTCCCCTGTCAGGGTCGAGTTGCTCCGCCACCACCCTCAGCACCGGGGCGGTCATGTTCGCCACCACGGTTGGCGCGAGCTCGGGCAGTCCCTCGCGGAGGTTGCGGCGCTCCAGTTCGAGGCTGACGCCGTTGGCCGCGGCGTTGGCGCCGGCGGCCTCGATCGAGGGCCCCTCGTGATCGTAGGCGCGAACAGGGTTCCAGCCAAGCTTTGTGGCTGCTATCGCCAGGACGCCGGAGCCCGTACCGAGGTCGGTCAGAGGGCCGCTCACCTCTCCCTCCTCCGCCAGCTCGAGCAGGAACTCGAGACAGAGGCGGGTCGTCGGGTGGGCGCCGGTGCCGAAGGCGCGGCCGGGGTCGACGACGAGGTCGATCGCGTCCTCGCGCGGCTCCTCCCAGGAGGGGCGCAGCCAGAGGCGCTCGCCGACGAGCAACGGTTTGTGGAAGTCCTGCCAGCGGTCGGCCCAGTCGTCAGGCACCTCGGTCGCGACCACCTCGACCAGGCCGTCGCCAGCGGCGACCTCGATCTCACCCAGCTCCGGCAGCTCGCCCTCGCCGCCGTAGATCGCGTACTCGACGAAGCCCGGCCCGCGCTCCTCCTCGACCCCGTTCGGGGCCAGCACGGTCAGCTCGGCGAGGACGATCTCGGCCTGCTCGGGCCGACAGCGAACCGCGAGCCGGATCACCCGAAGGCCCGGCGCATGCGGGAGAAGAAGCCCTCATCGCCGCCGCCGTCATGGGAGGAGCGCAGGTTGCGCGGCTCGAGCGTCCCCTCGAGCTTTTCGGCCAGCTCGCGCTGTTCCTCGGAGAGGTCGCTGGGGACGATCACGTGGACGACGATGCGCAGGTCGCCGGGAGGGCCACCGTTGGCGCCCGGCAGACCGTGGCCGCGCAGGGCGAACTGGGTGCCGTGCTGGACGCCGGAGGGCAGCTCGATCTCACGCTCGCCCTCGTGGCTGGGGATCTTGACGCTGGCACCCAGCATCGCCTGGATCGCGGTGATCTCGACCGCGTGGACGAGGTCCTGGCCGCGCATCGGCCCGCGCCGCACCTCGAAGCCGAAGGCACCGCCGAAGACCGCCTGGAAGATGTCCTCGACCGTGCCGAAGCCGGCGCCGCCCGGGGGAAAGCCGCCGGAGCGCAGGCCGTCGCGGCCGAAGCGGTCGTAGAGCTGGCGCTGCTCGGGGTCGGAGAGCACCTCGTAAGCCTCCGCCGCTTCCTTGAATTTCTCCTCGGCGTCGGGGTCGTGCGCGTTGACGTCGGGATGCAGCTCGCGGGCGAGCTTGCGGAAGGCGCGCTTCAGGTCCGTCTCGGAGGCGCCGCGCTCGACGCCGAGGACCTCGTAGTAGTCGCGTGGCATCGCCTGTCGCTCAGCCGTCGTAGACCGTCTCGCAGTAGCGCGACAGCTCGCGCGCGGCGGCGCGCACCGAGGCGATCGCGGTCGCGTAATCCATGCGCAGCGGGCCGACCACACCGACGGCGCCGAGGTTGCGGTGGGCGAGGCCGTAGTTGGCGCCGACGACGCTGACCGAGCGCAGCTCCGGCCGTGGGTTCTCGCCGCCGATCCAGAGGAAGACCGAGCGGCGGTCGAGCGCCGAGCGCAGCATGCCGAGCAGCGTCGCCCGCTCCTCCAGCGCGGTCATCAACCGGTCGGCGCGGGGCAGGTCGGCCGAGTGCGCTTCGGAAAGCAGTCGGGAGGCGCCATCGGTGTAGAGGGCGTCGGCCGACTCCTCGCCCTCGAGCTCGGTGAAGGCGGGTGCGAGCGCGGCGATGAACTCCGCCTCGACCGGCCCCAGCTCGGGATCGGCGAGCTTGCTGGCGATCATGCGGGCGCCGAGGCCCATGCCGGCCAGCGACTCGTTGAGGTAGCTCGACGCCCACTCGACCAGGCCCGGGTCGACCGGGCCCGCGAAGTCGAAGAAGCGCTTGGCGACGGCGCCGTTGGAGGCGATCGCGACGACCATCACCCTGCTCGGCTGCAGCCGCAGCACCTCGACCCGGTGGATCGTCGCCGCAACCGTCTCCGGCGGCGCCGTGACCAGCGCCATCAGGTCGGTGACCTGCGCCAGCGCCGCCGTCGTCTCCCGCATCGCCGCATCGATCTCCCGCCGCAGCTCGAGCTCGACCGTGCTTTCGGCGGGCGGCCCACCCGCCTCCATCATCAGGTCGACGTGGTGGCGATAGCCCCGCTCGGTGGGAACGCGGCCCGCCGAGGTATGAGGATGCGTCAAGTACCCCGCGGCCTCGAGCGCCGCCAACTCCGCCCGCACCGTCGACGGTCCCCACTCCACCTCAGAGAGATCCGCAAGCTCCTTCGAAGGCACGGGCGTCCCCGACGCCAGATAGGCGTCGACGACAAGCTTCAGGATCAGCTCCTGCCGAGTGGAAAGCATCCCATGAAGTCTAGGAGAGCGCCGGGCGACCCCTGCCAAAACACTCAAGCGAGGCTCCTGCCGAGCGTTTTG
>DASZSJ010000086.1:0-12804 GCA_035548675.1 Solirubrobacterales bacterium | reverse complement strand
CAGACGACCGAATCGTCGTCGCCGGCCGGGCGAGCTTTGGGGAGGAATTCGGCGAAGCGCCCTCGTCGCTTGAAGGTGCCCGAACCATGCTGATGCGGTTTCGCAAATGATCACCGTGGCACGGCCGGTGGCACGAAACCGACAAACCGCTCTAGCAAGCTGATTCCTGCGTTTCCGTCCCGGTCTTGAAAACCGGCAGGCCCCTAACGGGGTCTCGAGGGTTCGAATCCCTCCCCCTCCGCTTATAGCCTCAGATTTGGCTTGCTAGAGGGGTTTTGCTACGGCTTCCTCACGTCTGGACCACCGCTCCATCGATCTCTACGGATGCCTGGCGCCTGGCACCCAGGCGCATAGGGAGGTTCGCTGCTCGACGCCTATTTGAGTGGGTGCCCGAAGACATTGAGGATGCCGAGGCTTAGGTCGGCACCTTGGCTCGATTCCCGACGATGAAGGCAAAACGCCTGCTCGCCGTTTCTCGAACGCGAGCTCTTGGACTACCACGTCTTGCGCCAGTCAGGCTCGCACCGCAGGTTGGAGGCCCCAGGCCGTCCACCCCTGACCTTCGCGTTCCACGACAAGGTGACGGTCCCCATCGGCCTGGTCCGCAAGGTTCTCGTCAGGGAGGTTGGGCTTGCCGAAGACGAGGCCCGAAAGCCACTCTGAGCTGGAGGATCGATGAAGAACGTGCGCATCATCTACCACCATGAGGCTGACGGCTGGTGGGCCGAGTCCCCTGACGTAGAGGACTGGTCCGCCGCCGGAGACTCCTATGCCGAGGTAGTCAAGCTCGCAGAAAAGGGTATTCCCTTCGCCTTGCAGCATCCGCCGAGTTGGAGCACTACGTGCCTGCTGGCGAGCGCGTTCCCGCCTAGATCTCATCCCCAGCGACATTTGGGGCGACAAACCGGCGGCCCGGAATCGCATCCCTTGGCAGTACTGTCGATGCGATGGTCCAGGGGGAAAACGAATCGAGAAGCCCTGGGGGCACGAGGTCTGGTGGGCGCAAACCGGGAGTTATGCCGGGAAGCTGCTCGTCGTCAACGCCGGTCACGCCCTCTCGCTGCAATACCACCGCGAAAAGGATGAGACGTCCTATTTGCTCTCGGGAAGGTTGCGGCTGATCCAGGGGGAGAGCGCCGAGGCGCTCGCTGAGCGCGAGGTCGAGCCGGGCCAGGCGTGGCGAAACGAGCCCGGCGTCGTCCACTCCATCGAGGCACTGGAAGACTCGGTGGTGCTCGAGGTCTCCACGCCGCACCTCGATGACGTCGTGCGCCTGCAGGATCGCTACGGGCGCGCTGAAGAAGACGACTAACGCCACGCTCATCGGAATGTCCGCGGACGAACCGATCCAACTTGCGCCCCCGGATCCTGCCTGGCCCGCTCGCTTCGAGCTCGAGCGGAAAGCGCTGGAGGGGGTAATCGGCGAGTGGATCTGTGGGGGCATCCACCATGTTGGCAGCACCGCCGTCTCTGGCCTTGAGGCGAAGCCGACCATCGACATCTTGGTCGGAGTCAGCGACCTCGAGAGCGCCCGCTCCTGCTTTGAGCCGCTCGCCGGGTTGGGCTACCTCTACGCCCCCTACCTCCCCGAGGAGATGCACTGGTTCTGCAAGCCCGACCCGGCCCGGCGCACCCATCACCTGCATCTGGTCCCGGTGGGCTCCCGGCGCTATCGCGAGGAGCTTGCGTTTCGCGACCGCCTCCGCACCAACCCCCGGCTCGCAGCCGGCTACGCGGCGCTCAAGCGCGAACTGGCCGAGCGCCACCGCGAGGATCGCGAGGCCTACACCGAGGCCAAGGGCGCGTTCATCCAGGCGGCACTGAGCGAGGAAGACACTTCATGGGGCTAACCTCATGACGACGATGCGAACGCCCGCCGAGGAAGCCGCTCTAGCGACCTCATCGACGCCGCCGTAAGCGGCGCCGATCTCGGCCATCCGCATGGCGGCCTTCACTCCTTGGCAAGAGACACCCCAGACTGACCGGGTTCTCTGGCGCTATCTCCACGAAGGTCGACCGGCCCGCCCGAGAAGCAGGCACGGGTCGCGCATCCGACATTGACCACACCAGAGGTGGGTCAATATCGGATGCGCGCTAGCAGCGGGGGCAGTGGCCAGAGTCAGTTGGGCGGCTCCTCGTGAATCCGAAGGTGAATGGTTCGCCAGACAGCGCGTCCAGGCGCGTCTCTCTGGGCAAGTCATCTCGCAGCAACCGCAATAGAGAGTCGGGTCGGCTTGGCTCTCGGTGGCCATTTCCCTCGCCAGCCCCCGTCAGCCAATCCATCCGCCGCCCGGACCCAAGCGCTGGATATCCGCCGCCGCCCTCTCGAAACTGAGGCCGGTTATGACGGTGGCTTGGGGCTGGCACGGGGGTGACGGGCGAAGAAAGTCCGGCACCGCGCGATAGACATACGGCCATGAGGCTGCGGATCATCTGGCGGGCGCTGCTCGTGCTCGGGCTCGACGCTCTTGTCTTGCTCTTCCTCTCGGAGGTGCTGAGCGGCTTCGTGCTGGATGGCGCGCGGGCGGCGATCGGGGCGGCGGCGCTGATCGGCGTGCTGAACGCGTTGCTCTGGCCGGTGCTGGTGAGGCTGGCGCTGCCGCTCACCGTCCTCACCCTGGGCACCGGGGCCCTGCTGCTGAACGGGGTGCTGGTGGCGTTCGCGATCGACGTCATCCCCGGTGGGGAGATCGGCGGGGTCGTCGAAGGCGTGGTCGTGGCGGTGGCGATGACGGCGATCACCGCCACGGTCTACGGCCTGCTGGCGATCGACGAAGACGACTTCTGGTACCGCCACGTGGTGCGGCGGCAGCTGCGCCGCCGCAAGCAGGTGGTCGCGGGGGACGCTCCGGGCCTGCTTTTCCTCGAGATCGACGGCCTCGCGCATGACGTCCTGCATCGCGCGCTCAGCGACGGCAGCGCGCCCAACCTCGCCGCCTGGCTGCGCGACGGCTCGCACCGGCTGCGGAGCTGGGAGACGGACTGGTCCTCGCAGACGGGCGCCTGCCAGGCCGGCCTGCTGCACGGCGACAACGAGGACATGCCGGCCTTCCGCTGGTGGGAGAAGGAGCGCGGCGCCGCGATCGTCACCAACCACCCCCGCGATGCCGAAGAGCTGGAGCGCCGCCACTCCGACGGGCGGGGGCTGCTGCACGCCGACGGCGCCAGCCGCGCCAACATCCTCTCCGGCGACGCGCCGCACTCGATGCTGACGATGAGCACGGCGCTGCGCCGCCGCCGCCCGATCGGGCGCGACTACGCCGCCTACTTCGCCCGCCCCTACGCGGTCGCGCGCACCCTCGTCCTCGTCTGCGCCGAGGTGGTGCGGGAGCGGCGCGCCGCCCGGGCCCAGGTGCGCGACGACGTCCGGCCCCGCATCGCCCGCAGCCGCTCCTACGCGCTCATCCGCGCCTGGGCCACGGTGGTGCAGCGGGACCTTCAGGTCGCCGCGGTGATCGGCGACGTCCTCGCCGGCCGCCCGGTGATCTACACGACGTTCCTCGCCTACGACGAGGTCGCCCACCACTCGGGGATCGAGCGCCACGACGCGCTCGCCGTCCTGCGCGACCTCGACCGCCAGATCGCCAGGATCGCCGCCGCCTGCCCGGAGGCGCCGCGCCCCTACCGCCTCGTCGTGCTCTCCGACCACGGCCAATCCCAGGGAGAAACCTTCCGCGACCGCTTCGGCGAGACCCTGGAGGCGGTGGTCCGCTCCGCCTGCGAGCCCGACAGCACGATCGCGGTCGAAAGCGGCGAGGACGACTCGCTCGCCTACCTGAGCGCCGGCCTGACCGAGGTGGCCCGCGACGACACCGCGGCTGCGCGCACGGTGCGGTTCGCGACCCGGAGCCGGCGCGCCGACGGCGCCGTCGCCCTCGAGGACGACGCCCGCCACGACATCGAGCAGACGCACGGCGACGGGATCCCGGAGCTCTCGGTGATGGCCTCGGGCTGCCTCGGGCTGATCAGCTTCCCCCGCGAGCCGGGCAGGGTCAGCCTGGAGAGGATCGAAGCGCTCTACCCGCAGCTCGTGCCCGCGCTCAGGGACCATCCCGGCATCGGCTTCCTGCTGGCGCGCTCCGAGCGCCGCGGCGCCACCGTGATCGGCCGCGCCGGGACGAGGTTCCTCGACGAAGAGCGCGTCGAGGGCGAGGACCCGCTCGCCCCCTTCGGCCCCAACGCGGCGGCGCACGTGAAGCGAACCGATGGCTTCGCCCACTGCCCCGACCTGATCGTCAACAGCGCCGTCTGGCCCGACTTCGGCGAAGTCGCCGCCTTCGAGGAGCTGGTCGGCTCCCACGGCGGCCTCGGCGGGACCCAGTCCTTCCCCTTCGTTCTCCACCCCGCCGAGCTGGAGTGGCCCGCCGACGAGGTCGTCGGAGCGGAGCGGGTCCACCGGATCTTCCGCGGCTGGCTCGCCCGGCTCGGGCACTCCGCCTACGCGAGCGAGACCGCCTCGCCGGGCTCCAGCACGCGGGCCTCGACCTGAGGCGCGAGCGCCCGCATCCGGGCGAGGAACTCGCGCGGCGGCGAGCGCAGCGGGCCGGGGCGGAAGCGAGCGAGGCCGAGCGGGTAGAGCGTCCCCCAGTGGATCGGCACGACCATCCGCGGCGAGAGCAGGGCGGCGGCCCTGGCGGCGCGCTCGGGGTCGAGGTGACCGGGGCCGAGGCTCGGCCCCCAGCCCCAGATCGGCAGCAGCGCCAGGTCGAGGCCCGCGCCCAGGCCCTCCATCCCCGCGAAGATGTCGGTGTCGCCGGCGAAGTAGACCCGGCGCCGGCCCTCGAGCAGGTAGCCGACCGCCTCGGCGCCCCGGAAGCCGCGCCGCTCGCCGGAATGCCTCGCCTCGACGGCGGTGACGGCGATCGCGCCGACCGCGATCGAGTCGCCGGGCGCCAGCTCCGAGACCCGTGAGAACCCGTGCCGCTCGAACAGCGGCGCCGCGCCGCGCGGCACGAGCAGCGGCACGTCGCGACCGATCCGGCGCAGCGAGGGGAGATCGGCGTGGTCGTGGTGGAGGTGGGAGATCAGCACCGCGTCCAGCCCTGACGCCGTGCTCGCGGCCGGTGGCCCCCCGTGGCGACGCAGCGGCCCGACCCGCGAGCGAAGCACGGGGTCGGTGAGCAGGCGGACTCCGTCGAGCTCGGCGAGCGCGGTCGCGTGGCCGACGTAGGTGACGCGGTCGGCCATCGTCATCCCCGCGCACGGCGGCCGTGTCGGGTGCGCCGCGTATCGTCGGGCGCGCCGATGAGCGAGGGGCGAGCGATCTTTCGTGGGCGACTGCGACGCCCGGGACGCGGCGAGGCCGCCGCGGAAGAGGAAGTCATCGAGATCGAGCCTGGCGCATTGAGCGGCATCTTCGCCGCTCCGAAGTGGATGCGCGACCTCGGCTTCTCGGCCTGGCTCCTGGTCGGGGTCGGCGCGGCGCTGGTCGCCCTGATCTGGCTCCTGGCCCTGACGCAGACGATCGTGATGCCGGTGATCACGGCCGGCATCATCGCCTCGGTCGTCTCCCCGGCGGTCGACTGGCTGCACCGGCGCGGGGTTCCGCGCGCGGTGGGAGCCGCGCTCGTCTTCCTCGCGATCGCCCTGATCGCGGCCGGCATCGGCCTGCTGGTCCTGGGGGGCATCGCCAGCCAGGCGGAGGGCCTCTCCGCCCGGTTGCGCGAAGGGGCGCAGGAGGTCGAATCGCTGCTCCGTAACCTCGGCGTGCAGGCGGGCACCGCGGCGAACGCGAACGCCGACACCAGCGCCTCGGTCAGCGCCGGCTTCGAAGCCCTCACCCACGGGCTCTTCGGCGGGATCGAGAAACTGGCTTCGCTCGTCGTCTTCCTCTCCTTCACCGCGCTCAGCCTCTTCTTCCTGCTCAAGGACGCGCCCACCATCGGCGGCTTCGTCGAGCGCCACCTCGGGGTCCCGATCCCCCTCGCCCACTCGATCCTGGGCCGGGTCGCGAGCAGCCTGCGCGGCTACTTCCTCGGCGTCACGATCGTCGCCGTCTGGAGCGCGCTGATCGTCGGCGCCGGCGCCCTGGTCCTCGGGGTACCCCTGGCGGGCACGATCACGGTGGTCACCTTCGTCGGCGGATACGTCCCCTACATCGGCGCCTGGACCGCCGGGATCTTCGCCGTCCTGATCGCCCTCGGCGGGCAGGGGCCGGAGGCGACGCTGGCGCTGGGGGCCATCGTCCTGCTCGCCAACGGCGTCCTCCAGCAGCTGATCCAGCCGATCGCCTACGGCGCGACCCTGAACCTGCACCCGCTGGCCGTCCTGATCGCGACGATCGCGGGCGGCTGCCTCTTCGGCACGGTCGGCCTGGTGCTGGCCGCCCCGCTGCTCTCCGCCGGCGTCCGCATCGCGGCCGAGATCGGCGCGGCCGAGCAGGGGTAGGTAGACGGCTGGATTTCGCCGCCGCCAGACTCGGCGCGGCGGCCCGCCCGACCCGGGGGTCTGCCCGGCCCGGGGGACCGGCGGCGGCTACCGCACCACGCGGGCGACGCTGAAACCGTCGTAGCCCTTGCCGCCGACGGTCTGGATCGTCGTCGCTTCCACCCTGGGCTCGGCGGCGAGCAGCTCGTGGAAGCGGCGCTGGGCGGCGATCGCCGGGTCCTCGTCGGAGGGGTCGGCGAGGCGGCCGTCGCGGACGACGTTGTCGGCGACGATCAGGGCGCCGGGGCGCGCGTGGGCCAGCGACCAGGCGAAGTACTCGGGCGTGTTGGCCTTGTCGGCGTCGATGAAGACGAGGTCGAACGGGCCGACCCCGTCGCCGGCAAGCCCCGGCAACAGCTCCAGCGCCGGGCCGACGCGGACCTCGACGACGTCGGCGAGGCCGGCGGCGGCGATGCTGCGCGAGGCGACCTCGGCGTAGTCCGGGTTGGCCTCGAGCGTCACCAGGCGGCCGCCCTCGGGCAGCGCCCGGCCCAACCAGATCGTGCTGTAGCCGCCCAGCGTGCCGAACTCGAGGATCGTCTTCGCCCCCACCGTCCGTACCAGCAGCTGCAGCAGCTTGCCCTGCGGCGGCGAGACCTGGATCGAGGGCAGCCCGGCCTCCTCGGCGGCGCGCAGCGCCCCGGCAAGGGCCTCGTCGTGGGGCGCCAGCAGCCCGCTCACGTACTCGTCGACAGCGCTCCAGGTCCCTTCCGCCACTGGCAGAGGTCTATCAGGACGCCGCAGGCGGCAGGAAACGCCCGCCGCCAACCGAAACGTGCGGAGATGGAGACGGCGTCCCGGCGTGCGCAGAGGCGTGAGCGATGGATGCAGCGAGCCGAACGGGCCCGCGACGCGTTCGGCCTCGTCCTCCTGCTGGTGCTGCTGACCTACGTGCTCACCTCGCTGCTGGCGAACCGCGGCTGGGACGCGGTCGTGCTGACGATCGCCACCAGCGTGACCTCGGTTGTGGCGCTGGTCAGCGCCCACGCCCGGGTCGAGGCCGTACGGGGCGCCCTGCTGCTGTCCGCGGCCACCGTCGTCCTCGCCACGATCAGCGCGGCGAGCGGTGACCACACCTGGCTCGAGCTCGCCTCGGCGATCCAGGTCTGCCTGCTGCTGGCGGCGACGGTCGCCGTGCTGCGCCGCATCATCAGCACGCCGGAAGTGGGCTCGCGCACGATCCTCGGCGCGCTCAGCGTCTACGCCGTGCTCGGCATCCTCTTCACCTTCGTCTACGGGGCGGTCGACCGGATGCAGTCGAGTCCGTTCTTCGAAGGCGTCGCCGCCCCGCAGGGCTCCGACTTCCTCTTCTTCAGCTACACGACGCTGACCACCACCGGCTACGGCGACCTCGTCCCCGGCGGCCAGCCCGGGCGCATGATCGCCGGCCTGGAGATGATGGTGGGCCAGATCTTCCTCGTCACCCTGGTCGCCGGCCTGGTCAGCCTCTGGCGCCCAGGCGAACGGCTGCGACGCCAGCGCGCGGAGCGCGGCGAGGGGACCTGACTCAGCTTGCCAGCACGGCGCCGAGTGCCGTAAGCTGCGATTCCATCGCCTCGCAGAGGCGGTCGCAGAGCTCCAGCACCGCCGGGTCGCCGATGCTGTAGAGGGAGCTCGTTCCCTGCTTGCGGCGGGAGACGAACCCCTCGGCGCGCAGCGCCCCCAGGTGCTTGGAGACGTTCTGCTGGGAGGTGCCGAGCGCCGCGGTCAGCTCGCCCACCGACGCCTCCTCGCTGCGACGCAGGTGGTCGAGGATGCGCAGCCGGGTCGGATCGGCGAGGGCGCGAAAGCGGCCGGCGATCAGGTCGGCGGCGTCGGGCTGGAGCGGGCTCTGCATCATTCTGCTATCGTACCATTTTACAACTGTTAAGTTGTTAACTTGTAAAGTGTCTATTACCGGAGGATAGCGATGCCGACCGTTGCCACCCCACGCAGAGGGCCCACCGCCCCAACTGCCGAGACGCGGCGCTGGCCGCTCGAGCGGATCCTCTTCGCCCTGGCCGGGACGATGACCGGGCTCAGCGCCCTGCTCAGCGCCTTCGTCAGCCCCTGGTTCCTCCTCCTCACCGGCTTCGTCGCCGTCAACCAGTGGCTCTTCGTCCTCGTCGGCGACTGCCCGGCCTCGCTGATCCTGCGGCACGGCTTCGGCGTCGAGCGCGGGTGCCCGCGGTGAGCGCCAGCCTCGGTCCGATCGGCCGCCTCGGCCGCTTCGCGGCGCAGCGGCGGCGCTGGGTCTTCGCGACCTGGGCCGTCGTCGCGATCGGCCTCGGCGTGCTCGCGCCGCGGGTCGAGACCGCGCTCTCCGGCGCCGGCTGGCAGGCAGGCGGCTCGGAGTCGGTCGCCGTGCGCCAGCAGGTCGACCGCGCCTTCGGCGGCGCCGGCGCCTACTCGCTCCAGGTCGCCATCCATTCGCAGCGGCTGAGCGCGGGGGCGCCGGCGTTCCAGCGCACCGTCGCCCGAGCCGAGCGGATCCTCGCCGCCAATCCCGCGGTCAGCCGGGTCTGGCCGCCGCGGCCGGGCCTCTCGATCTCCGCCGACGGCCACACCGCCGTGGTCCGGGCCGGCGCCGCCAGGGACCCCAACGGCATGGTCGCCGCCGCCGACGACCTCAAGGGCGAGCTCGCCGCCGCGGCCGCCCCCGGGGTCGAAGCCAACCTGACCGGCGCCACCGGCATGTGGTCGGACTTCAACGAAGCCAACCGCGAAGCGATGCTGAAGTCGGAGCTGCTCTCCTGGCCGGTGACGCTGGCGATCCTCGTCCTCGCCTTCGGCTCGCTGGTCGCGGCGGGCCTGCCGCTGATGCTGACGATCGTCGGCCTCGTCGCCTCCGCTGGCGTCCTCTACCTCGGCACCCTAGTCGCGCCGATCTCGATCTGGGCGATGAACTTCGCCCTGATGTTCGCGCTGGCGCTCGGCATCGACTACGCCCTCTTCATCGTCATGCGCTTCCGCAACGCCCTCTTCGGCCAGCACGAGTCGGTGGCCGAGGCCGTCGGCGAGACGATGGACACGGCCGGCAAGGCGGTCCTCTTCTCCGGCATCACCGTGCTGATCTCGCTCTCGGCGGTGATGCTGGTGCCGAGCCCGGCCTTCCGCTCGATGTCGCTGGGGATCATGATCGCCGTCCTCTTCGTCCTCGCCGCGACGCTGACGCTGCTGCCGGCCGTGCTGGCGAAGCTCGGCCCCGCGGTCGACCGGCTGAGCCTGCCCTGGGTCCACCGCGGCGATCACCGTTCGCCGCGCTTCGCCCGCTGGGGCGAGCTGCTCTGGCGCCGCCCGGCGCTCTTCGGCGGCCTCGCCCTGGTCGCACTGCTGGCGCTGGCGCTGCCGGTCCTCGGCCTGCGCACCGGGATGCCGTCGATCAAGGTGGTACCGAGCGGCGATCACTCCCGCCTCGGCTACCGCCAGGTCAGCGCCGCCTTCGGCCCCGGTGCCCCCGGCGCCCTCCAAATCCTCCTCCCCCCACCGCCGACGGGCCTCAAACGGGACATATCGACACGCTTTCGGCCCGTCGGCGGGGTGTTGCGGGGGGATCCGGGGGTTGCGGGGGTTGCGGGGGTGGTGCCGGCGCAGGTGGCGCCCGGGGGTGCCGTGTTGGTTGAAGCGATTCCGGGGGCCGGGCCCTCGACCGCGGCCTTTGGCGACACCCTCGACCGGCTGCGTGGGGAGCTGCCGGCGGGCGTGCTCGTCGGCGGCCCCGCGGCGGAAAACCACGACCTCGAAGCGGCGCTGGCGGCGAAGACGCCGCTCGCGATCGGCGTCGTGCTGGCGCTCGGCTTCCTGCTCCTGCTGATCGCCTTCCAGGCGCCGCTGGTGGCCGCGATCGGTGTCCTCGCCAACCTGCTCTCGACCGCGGCGGCCTTCGGCGTCGCCACGCTGATCTTCCAGGATGGCCACCTCTCGGGCCTGCTCGGCTTCGAATCGCAGGGCTTCCTCGACGCCTGGGGGCCGATCTTCTTCTTCGCGATGATCTTCGCGATCGCGATGGACTACACCGTCTTCCTGCTCTCCTCGGCGCGCGAGCACTGGGAAGCCTCGGGCGACCCGCGCGAGGCGATGGTCGGCGGCCTGGCGCATTCCGGCCGCGTGATCCTCGCCGCCGGCGCGGTGATGGTCGCCGTCTTCTTCACCTTCGCCCTCTCCGGCCCGCTGCCGCCGAAGGAGATGGGGGTGATCCTTGGCGTCGCGGTCCTGCTCGACGCCTTCCTGGTGCGGCTGCTGCTACTGCCGGTGTTCCTCCGCCTCGCCGGCCGCGCCGCCTGGTACATGCCGGGCTGGCTCGGCAGGCTCCTGCCGGACGTCCGCTTCGGGCACGGCGACTCAGCTGAAGTACTGCCCGTGGAAGCCGAAGGGGACGTGGTGGGGGACCCGGGCGCGGCCTAGCTCCGCGAGGCTGGCGGCGTCGAGGACCAGCAGGTAGGAGGTGCCGCGGGCGTCGAGGACGACGGAGAGCAGAACGCCGTCGTCCTCGGCCCGGTCGGGGCGCGGGGAGGGGACGAAGACCGGCTCTCCGGGGAAGGCCCCGGCCTCCCGCCACTCCGCTGCCGCACCGGTGGAGACGTCGATCTTGACCAGGCGGTCGAGGAACTCGGCCTCTTCATCGCCGCTGGCAGCGCCAGTCCCGTAGACGTAGCGGTAGGGACGCCCGTTGCGCTCGCGGTAGTCGATCCGCGGCAGCTCCAGCGGCGCCTCCGAGAGGGCTTCCTCGTCGACGCCGCCGCGCTCGAGGTCGATCCGGTAGCGCCAGAGCCGGGCGGTGGGCGCCGCCGCGCCCTGCGCCGAGCGCACCTGGTCGAGGTAGAGCGCGTCGATCACCTCTGCGTCCTCGTAGGCGGCCATGTCGACGACCAGCTCGCCACCCTGCTCGAAGGCGTTGACGTGGTGGAAGGAGAAGCACGGCTCGGCCTCGTAGGCGCCCCGCAGGCTGCCGTCGGCGCGGTCGAAGACGAGCACCTCGGTGCCCCGCTCGGGCTTCCAGCGGTAGTTGGCGATGAAGGGCTTCCCCGACAGCGCCAGCTCGAGCGGGTTGACGACGAGCGGGAAGGCAACCAGCACGGCGTAGCGCTCGGTGAGGGCGAAACTGTGCATGTAGGAGGGCTCGCCGACCCGCCGGGTGGCGATGCGGCGCTGCGTCGCGCGGTCGCGCTGGGCGAAGAGGCGGTACTCGCTGCGCGGGCCGAAGTGGGTGACGTAGGCGATCAGCTCGCCCCGCTCGGGGTCGTGGTGAGGGTGGGCGGTGGCGTGGATCCCCGGCGGGCGAAAGGAGACGCCGAGGGTCTCCAGCGTCTCGGGGTCGAAGGCGACCGGCATCGGCGTCTCGGTCATCGCCACGTATTCGTCGCCAAGGCGCGTCAGGTTGACGTTGCAGTTGTCGGTGAGCTTGGGCCGGAAGAGCGTCGCCGCGCGGCGGAAGATCGAGCGGCACGGGTCGGTCGCGAACTCGCTGTAGGAGATCGCGCCCTCGCTCTCGGCCACTTCGTACGCGCCGCTGCGCAGGAAGCGGTTGGCGTAGGAGACGGAGCCGCCACCGAAGGAGAACTTGTGCAACATCGCCAGGCCGTCGAACCAGTGGCGGAAGGGCTGCTCGCCGACCTCGAACTTGGCCGGACCGTTGCGCAGCAGGGTGCCGCTGAGCCACTCCGGAATCGTGCCCTCCACGGGCAGCGCGTCCAAGTTCACCTCGGCTTCGAGCGTCTCGAACCCCTTCGCATGGGCGGGACGGGATACGGTCTCCGGCGGCGTGCTGGTGGTCAGCTCCATTGTCTCTCCACCTTTCTATAGTCCAAAATAGACGGTCTAAGCTATACCGTTATCACGAACCGATGTCAAGCGAGCTCCGCCTCACTCCCACCTCCTACATCGTCCTCGGCGTGCTCGAGGCGCTTGGCGAGGCGACCCCCTATGACCTGAAGCAGGCGGTGAGCGCCGGCCTCGGCAACTTCTGGTCGCTGCAACACGCCCAGCTCTACAGCGAGCCCGAGCGCCTGGCCGGCGCCGGCTACCTGAGCGAGCGGCGCGAGGAGAGCGGCCGCCGCCGCCGCCACTACAAGGTGACGGCCAGGGGCCGCAGGGCCCTGCGCGACTGGCTGGCAGAGCCAACCGCAGAGTTGACCGAGCTGCGCGACCTGGCGCTGCTCAAGGTCTTCTTCGGCGCCGACCCGCAGGCGATGGCCGCGGCCCAGGTGCCCGCCCACGAAGCCCAGCTGTCGGATTACGAAGAGATGCAAAAGGCCGGCATCGAGGAGGGACTGCCCCCCGGCGCGGCCATCACGCTGAAAGCCGGCATCCAGGCAGAGCGGATCTGGGTCGGCTTCTGGAAGCGCGTCGGCGAAGGCACCTAGCTGGCTGGCTGGCTGGGGGCGCGTCTCCACGGCGGCC
>DASZSJ010000085.1:0-40338 GCA_035548675.1 Solirubrobacterales bacterium | reverse complement strand
CGCCGCGCACGGCCTCGCGCACGGCCTCGCAGGCGCGGGCCACCGCCTCGACGTCCGGCTGCGCCAGCCCCATGCCGAGCTCCCCGCGCTGCTTGGCTAGCTCCGAGCCGGCCAGGGTCGGCGCGAACGGGCCGAGCAGGGCGATCGCCTCGCCCTTGCGGGCGAAGGCGCTGCCGCAGGTGATGGCCGGGTCGGGCAGCTCGCCGACCATGCCGACGACGGGCGTCGGGTAGATCGGGCCTTCCGGGCCCTCGTTGTAGAGGGAGACGTTGCCGCCGACGACGGGTACGCCGAGCTGCTCGCAGGCCTCGGCGAGGCCGCTCACCGCCTGGTCGAGCTGCCAGGCGGGCGCCGGTTTCTCGGGGTTGCCGAAGTTGAGGCAGTTGGTCAGGCCGAGCGGCTCGGCGCCAACGCAGGCGAGGTTCTGGGTGCACTCGAGCACCGCCTCGATCGTGCCGGCGTGAGGGTCGCAGGCGACGCGGCGGCCGTTGCCGTCGATCGAGACCGCGATCGCGTTGCCGGCCTCGGCAATCTGCAGCACCGCGGCGTCCGCTCCCTCGGGCCGCCGCACAGTGCGCGAGCCGACCACGCAGTCGTACTGCTCGAAGGCCCAGCGCTTGGAGGCGATGCTGGGCGAGGCGAGCAGGGCCAGCAGCGTCTCCTCGCTGCTCGCGTCCTCGCGCAGCGTGGCCCGGTTGCCGTAGATCCAACCCTGCGGCGCCGCCGGCTCGAGGTCGTAGAGCGGGCAACCGTCGACCAGCGCCTCGACCGGCATCTCGCCGACGACCTCCTTGCCGCGCAGGATCCGGATCTGCCCCGAGTCGGTGACAACGCCGATCTGCGCCGAGCCGGTCTGCCATTTCTCGCAGACCGCGATCACCTCGGGGACGCGGGCCGGCTCGACCACGGCGAGCATCCGCTCCTGCGACTCGGAGACCATGATCTCGAAGGGCTCCATGTCGGCCTCGCGCAGCGGCACCTTGGCCACGTCGAGGTCGATGCCGACGCCGCCGGCCGAGGCCATCTCACCCGCCGAGGAGGTGAGCCCGGCCGCGCCGAGGTCCTGCAGCGAGACGAGCAGCCCCTTCTCCAGCAGCTCCAGGCAGCACTCGAGCACCTTCGACTCCTCGAAGGGGTCGCCGATCTGCACGGTCGGCCGCTTCGCCTCGTCGCCCTCGCCGAGCTCGGCCGAGGCCAGCACCGAGGCGCCGCCGATCCCGTCGCGCCCGGTCGAGGCGCCCATCAACACCACCGCGTTGCCGACGCCGGTGGCGGCGGCGCGCACCATGTCCGCCGTCTTCGCCAGCCCGACGCACATCGCGTTGACCAGGCAGTTGTGCTCGTAGGGCGCCTCGAAGTAGATCTCGCCGCCGACGTTGGGCACGCCGATCGAGTTGCCGTAGTGGCCGATCCCGCGCACCGCGCCGTCGAGCAGGTGGCGCGAGCGGACCGAGTCGAGCTCGCCGAAGCGCAACGAGTCGAGGATCGCGATCGGCCGCGCGCCGAGGGCGAAGACGTCGCGCAGGATGCCGCCGACCCCCGTCGCCGCCCCCTGGAAGGGCTCGACCGCGCTCGGGTGATTGTGCGACTCGACCTTGAAGGCGACCGCGTAGCCGTTGCCGACGTCGACGGCGCCGGCGTTCTCACCCGGCCCCATCACAACCCGCTCGCCCTCGGTCGGCAATCGCCGCAGCAGCTTGCGCGAGTGCTTATAGGCGCAGTGCTCGGACCAGAGCAGGCTGAACATCGCCAGCTCGACGTCATTCGGCTCGCGCCCGAGCTTCGCGATGATCAGCTCGAACTCGGCGTCGGTCAGCCCCAGCTCGCGATGCTTGGCGACCTCCACCGTCATGCGGTCGCCCCTGCCGCCGCGACGGCTTCGAAGACCTTCAACCCGTCGGTGGACCCGGTGAGCGGATCGACCGCGTGCTCGGGATGCGGCATCAGCCCGACCACGTTGCCCGCCTCGTTGCGCACCCCGGCGATGTCCCGCGCCGACCCATTCGGGTTCTGCCCCGGCGCGTAGCGGTAGGCGACCTGCCCCCGCGCCTCCAGCTCGTCGAGCACCCCCTCCGGCGCCCAGAACCTGCCTTCCCCGTGCTTCGCCGGAATCGACAACGCCGGCCGACGGGCCGAAAGCGTGTCGATATGTCCAGTTTCAGGCCCGTCGGCGGGGATTAGCTCGAGTTGGCGGCAGGTGAAGCGGAGGCTCTCGTTGAGCAGGAGGGCGCCGGGGAGGAGGCCCGCCTCGCAGAGGACCTGGAAGCCGTTGCAGATGCCGAGCACCGGGCCGCCCGCGGCGGCGAACTCGCCCACCGCCTCCATCGCCGGCGAGAAGCGGGCGATCGCGCCGGCCCGCAGGTAGTCGCCGTAGGAGAAGCCGCCGGGGACGACGACCGCGTCGATCCCGGTCAGGTCGCGCTCCTCGTGCCAGACCAGGCGCGCCTCGGCGCCGGTCCGCTCGCAGGCCGCCAGCGCGTCCCGCTCGTCGCAGGAGCCGGGGAACTGCAGGACGCCCCAACGCATCAGGCGGCGCCGTCGAGCTGCTCGATCTCGTAGTCCTCGATCAGCGGGTTGGCGAGCAGCTTCTCGCAGAGCTCGCCGAGCCGCGCCGGGTCCTCGGCTTCGAGCTCGACCAGGCGGCCGACCCGCACGTGCTCGATCCCCTCGAAGCCGAGCGCCGGCAGCGCCCGCTCCACCGCCTTGCCCTGGGGGTCGAGGATCCCCTCCTTGGGCCGGATCAGCACCCGGGCCTTCGCCACTAGAAGGAGCGCTCCGTGACCCGCTCGTAGGCCTCGACGTACTTGGCCCGCGTCTGCTCGACCACGTCGGGCGGAATCTCGGGGGCGGGCGGGGTCTTGTCCCAGCCGCTCTCGGTCGCCCAGTCGCGCACGTACTGCTTGTCGAAGGACGGCTGCGTCCTGCCAGGCTCGTAGCGGTCGGCGGGCCAGAAGCGCGAGGAGTCGGGCGTCAGCACCTCGTCGGCGAGGACGATCTCGGCCCCGGCGTGGCGGCCGAACTCGAACTTGGTGTCGGCGAGGATGATCCCGCGCTCGGCCGCGTGCTCCGCACCGCGCTGGTAGACCTCGATCGAGACCCGCCGCAGATCTTCCATCAGCGCCCGGTCGCCGACGATCTCGGCGGCGCGGTCGAAGTCGACGTTCTCGTCGTGGTCGCCGATCTCGGCCTTGGTCGCCGGGGTGAAGATCGGCTCGGGCAGCTTGTCGGACTCGAGCAGTCCCGCGGGCAGCTCGATCCCGCAGACGGCGCCGCCCTCCCTGTATTCCTTCCAGCCCGAGCCGGAGAGGTAGCCGCGCACGACGCACTCGACCGGGTACATCTCCAGTTTGCGCACCCGCATCGCCCGTTCGGCGACGTCTTCCGGCACGTCGGCGGAGACGAAGTGGTTGGGGACGATGTCGCCGGTCAGCTCGAACCAGAATTCGGAGATCCGATTCAGCACCTTGCCCTTGTCGGGGATCGGCGTCGGCATCACCACGTCGTAGATCGAGATCCGGTCGGAGGCGACCATCAGCAGGTCGTCGTCCCACTCGTAGATCTCGCGCACCTTGCCGGAGGAATGGAGCTTGAGGTCGGTGACGGGGGCCATCCGCGCCGATGCTAGCGAGGCGGGCGGCGCGGCTGAACGGAGCCTTCATACTGGCTGGGCAGCCAGTATGCGATCCTTCCCTCGTGGCGCTGCCGCCCGAACCGAAGAGCTCCCCCCTGATGCAGACGCTGCGCTGGAGCTTCCGCCCGCTGCCCTTCATGCAGGAGTGCCGCGAGCGCTACGGCGACAACTTCAGCGTCAAGTTCCTCACCTTCGAGCGGCCGATGGTGCTGATCTCCGACCCCGACGCGATCAAGGCCCTCTATAGAGAGCGCTCGCACGGCCTGCCGCCCGGCCGCGACATCATCCTCACCCCGATCGTCGGCCCGCGCTCGCTGCTGGTCACCGAAGGCGCCGACCACCTCGCCCACCGCAAGCTGATGCTGCCGCCCTTCCACGGCGAGCGCATGCGCTCCTACCAACCGCTGGTCGAGGAGATCGTCGAGCGCGAGATCGACTCCTGGCCGCTCGGCGAGGAGTTCGCGATCCACCCGCGCATGCAGGCGATCACGCTGGAGGTGATCCTCAAGGTCGTCTTCGGCGTCACCGACGGTCCCCGCTTCGAGCGCCTGCGCGCGGTCCTCACCAGGGTTCTGGAGGAGACGGCCTCGCCCCTTGCCCAGCTCACCGGCCTCGCCTCGCGCCGCTTCGGTGGCCGCGGTCCCTGGGCCAAATTCGAAAAGCAGCTGAAGGAGGCCGACGAGCTGCTCTACGCCGAGATCGCCGAGCACCGCGCCAGCGGCGCCTACGAAGAGCGCGACGACATCCTCTCGCTGCTGATGCAGGCTGAATTCGAAGACGGGTCGGGCATGTCCGACTCCGACCTGCGCGACCAGCTGATGACGCTGCTGCTCGCCGGCCACGAGACCACGGCGACCGCGCTGGCCTGGACCTTCGACCTGCTGCTGCGCCACGCCGGGCCGCTGGCCCGCCTGCGCGAGTCGCTCGAGGCGGGCGAGGAGGACTACCTGCGGGCGACGATCAGCGAGTCGCTGCGCCTGCGCCCGGTCGTGCCACTCGCCGGGCGCCGCCTCAACGCCGAGCTCGTCTCAGAGAACCTGGACCTGCCGGCGGGGACCGACGTGACGCCGGCGATCTGGCTCACCCACACCCGCGCCGACGTCTACCCCGAGCCCTTCGCCTTCCGCCCCGAGCGGTTCCTCGAGGAGGCCCCCGACACCTACGCCTGGATTCCCTTCGGCGGCGGCATCCGCCGCTGCATCGGTGCCGCCTTCGCCGAGTTCGAGATGCGGATCGTGCTGCGCGAGGTCTTCGAGCGCTGCGACTTGCACAAGGCCGACCCGGCGCCGGAGAAGATCGGCCGCCGCAACATCACCCTCTCGCCTCGCGCCGGCACTCCGGTCGTGCTCACGGCTCGCCACCCAGCGCGCGAGCGCGAGCTGGCCGCGGCCTGAGCCTCAGCTCGCGGGCGTACCGCGCGCCGCGGGGTGTTCCTTGGCCCAGCGCGCGATCGTGCTTGAGCCCGAGATCACCTCGCCGTCGTCGAGGACGAGGATCGGCACCTCGTTGGTGCCGCTCAGCTCCCGCACCTCGGTCCGGTCCTCGTCGCGGCTGCCCCAGGTCCAGGGCATCAGCCGGTAGCCGCCGACCACCTTGATCTCGTAGGTGTAGCCGGCCGCGTCGAGCGCCTTGCCCGCCTTCGCGCACGGGTGCGCAAACCCCGGCCCCAGTTTCTTCTGTCCGCAGGTGTAGAGGAGCACGCGAGAAGCCTAGAGGGCGAATGACGAAAAGAGGCTGCCGATCCGATGCTACAGTCGTAGCACCATCGTAGAAGTAGCGACAAGAGACCTGCGGAACAAAACCGCCGACCTGCTCAAGCGCGTCGAGGCAGGGGAGAGCATCGTGATCACCGTGCGCGGGAAGCCGGTTGCCGACCTTGTTCCGCACCGGTCTGAGGGTCCGCGCTGGCTCGGACCTGACGAGGTGATGGAGATCGTTACCAAGTACTCGGCCGATCCGGGTTTGCGCGACGATCTCAAGCGGCTCGATGAAACCACCGACGAAGACCGCCTCAACCGGCTGTGGTGAGTGAGGAGCGACCAGATCGCGGCTTGCTGGATACGTCGGTCTTCGTTGCCCTGGAGGAAGGTCGTCCTGTAAGGCGGGATTTTCTTCCGCGTCAGAGTGCGATCTCGGTAGTGACGCACGCTGAGTTGCGGGTGGGGGTCCTCCTCGCGGAGGACATCGAGAGTCGAGACCTCCGTATCGCCACCCTCGAGGCATCTCGTCGCTTTGCCGCGCTGCCCGTCGATGACGAGGTAGCCCGAGCTTGGTCGCAAATGCGGGCATATCTCGCGGCATCGGGTGCGCGAGTCGCTGTCAACGACATGTGGATTGCCGCGACGGCGGTTGCCTATGAGATGCCGGTCATGACCCAAGACGGTGACTTCGACGCCCTCAGCGGCGTCGCCGGCCTCACCGTGATCCCGGTCTGAGCTTTCCGGGTCGCGCTCAGCCGCGCAGCGCTTCCAGGCGCTCGAAGACCTCGGGCAGGTGGGTGAGGTAGGCGCCGTAGTCGAAGACGGCGTCGAGGTCGAGCTCCGGCGCCGCCTCGCCGAGCAGCTGGCGGAAGTGGGTGCCACTGTCCCAGGCGCGCTGGGCGTTCTCCTGGACGACGCGGTAGGCCTCGTCGCGGGTGAGGCCGGACTCGACCAGGGCGGTGAGGGCGCGCTGGCTGAAGAGGGCGCCGTGGGTGAGCTCGAGGTTCTCGCGCATACGGTCGGCGCGCACGTTCATCCCGCCGGCGACCTTCGCGGCGAGGTCCTGCATGTAGTCGAGCGCGATCGTCGCGTCGGGCAGGATCACCCGCTCGGCGCCGGAGTGGGAGATGTCGCGCTCGTGCCAGAGGGCGACGTTCTCCATCCCCGCCTGCGCGTAGCCGCGCAGGACCCGGGCCAGGCCGGTGATCCGCTCGGTGCGGCTCGGGTTGCGCTTGTGCGGCATCGCCGAGGAGCCCTTCTGGCCGGCGGCGAACGGCTCTTCGACCTCGCGCACCTCGGGCCGCTGCAGGTTGCGCACCTCGGTCGCGAAGCGCTCCAGGCCGGCGCCGGCCAGCGCCGCCACCGAGGTCAGCACGGCGTGGCGGTCGCGCGGAACCACCTGCGTGGCGACCTCCTCGCGGCGCAGCCCGAGCCGCTCCATCACCCGCGCCTCGACCGCCGGCGGCACCGAGGCGTAGGTGCCGACCGCGCCGGAGAGCTTGCCGACGCGCAGGTGCTCGAAGGCGCCCTCCAGCCGGGAGAGGTTGCGGTCCGCCTCGAAGGCGAAGCCCGCCAGGCGCAGGCCGAAGGTGGTCGGCTCGGCGTGCACGCCGTGGGTGCGGCCGACGCAGAGCGTGTCGCGGTGGGTTAGCGCCTGCTCGATGAGGGCGTCGCGGTAGGCGCGGGCGCTGGCCAGGACGACCGCGCCGGCGTCGCGCAGCTGCAGCGCCAGCGCCGTGTCGAGCACGTCGGAGGAGGTCAGCCCGTAGTGGATCCAGCGGCCGTGCTCGCCAACGCTGGCGGCGACGACGTCGACGAAGGCGGCGACGTCGTGGTCGGTCACCTTCTCGCGCTCGTTGACGGCCTCAACCGTGAAGGCCGCGTTCGCCCGCGCCGCCTCAGCCGCCTCCGGCGGCACCGCACCCTCCTCGGCCCACGCCTCCGTCGCCGCCAGCTCGACCTCCAGCCAGCACTCGAGCTTGCGCTGCGGCGACCAGACGGCGCCGATCTCAGGCCGCGTGTACCTCGGGATCACGCGTTGATTATCCGCGCCGCGAGGATGCCGGCGTTTTTCGCCCCGTCGATCGCCACGCAGGCAACCGGGATGCCCGGCGGCATCTGCACGGCGGAGAGCAGCGCGTCGAGCCCGCCGAGGCTCTTGCCGAAGATCGGCACGCCGATCACCGGCAGGTCGCTGTGCGCGGCGGCAACCCCCGGCAGCGCCGCCGACATGCCGGCGCCGGCGATGATCACCCGCAGCCCCCGCATGCGGGCGTTGGTGCAGTACTCGCGCACCAGCTCGGGGTCGCGGTGGGCGCTCATCACCCGCACCTCGTAGCGGATGCCGGCTTCCTGCAGCGCCTTGCCCGCGGGCTGCATCTTGGGCTTGTCGTTCTTCGAGCCCATGATGATCCCGACCAGGGGCTCGTCCACGTCGATTTCCTCGAAGGCCTCCTCGACCGCGGGCATCGCCACGGCCTCGCCGACCTGCGGCTCGTCCCCTTCTCCTCCGGTGGGCCGGGGCCCTTCTGAGATCTCGCTCATCTGATCCTCTCGTCTGACTGGTCTAGGTCGTGACGCGCTCGACGGCGCGGGCGGCGATGTCCGTTCGCATCTGCCTGCCCGCGAACTCGATCCGATCCGCGGCATCGTACGCCCGATCGCGCGCCTCGGCGGGCGTCGCCCCGAGCGCGGTGACGTTGAGCACGCGGCCGCCGGCGGTGACGATCTCGCCGTCTCGCGTCGCCGTGCCGGCGTGGGTGATCTCGGCCAGCTCGGCGGCGGCGGCGAGGCCGGCGATGACGTCTCCCTTGGACGAGGAGGCGGGGTACCCGGCCGAGGCGAGGACCAGGGTTACGGCCCAGTCGTCGGCGAACTCGGCGGCGGCGCCGGCGAGGCCGCCGGGCTCGCGCGCGGCGAGGCAGAGGTCGACCAAATCGCTGCGCAGCCGCGGCAGCACCGCCTGCGTCTCGGGGTCGCCGAAGCGGGCGTTGAACTCGAGCACCTTGGGGCCGTCGGCGGTCATCATCAGGCCGGCGTAGAGGACGCCGTGGAAGGGACGGCCGCGACGCGCCATCGCGGCGACGATCGGACGGTGGACCGCGTCGACGATCTCCTCGACCTCGCTCGGGCCGAAGCCCGGCACGGGCGAGTAGCTGCCCATGCCGCCGGTGTTCGGCCCCTCATCGCCGTCGAAGATCCGCTTGTAGTCCTGGGCCGGCGCCAGCGGCACCACGTTCTCGCCGTCGCAGAGGGCGAGCAGCGAGAGCTCCTCGCCCGCGAGGAACTCCTCCAGCACCACGGTCGTCGAGCCGAAGCGCCGCTCGGTGAAGAAGACGTCGATCGCCGCGCGCGCCTCCTGCTCGGAGGCGCAGACGATCACCCCCTTGCCGGCGGCCAGGCCGTCGGCCTTGAGCACGGTCGGATAGGCGGTCGCGGTGGCCGCGGCGAGCGCCTCCTCGCGGCTGCGCAGCAGCACGTGCGCGGCGGTCGGCACGCCGGCCTCCCGCATCAGCTCCTTGGCGAAGGCCTTCGACCCCTCCAGCTCCGCCGCCGCGGCGCTCGGCCCGAAGGTCGGTACGCCGGCGTCCTCGAGCGCGTCGACGACGCCGGCGACGAGCGCCGCCTCGGGCCCGACCACGACCAGGTCGACGCCGCGCTCGCTCGCTGCGGCGACGATCGCCTCGACATCGTCGGCCGCAATCTCCGCCAGGCACTCGGCCTCGGCGGCAATTCCGGCGTTGCCCGGCGCGCAGAGCAGCTCCGGCGCGTGTGCGGAGCGGCCCAGCGCACGCACGATCGCGTGCTCGCGCCCCCCTCCGCCGACGACGAGGACCTTCAAGCCGCCCCCGGACGCGGAAGCGAATCCCTGTCCATATCTGATTCTTCAGGCATATCGCGAGAGCAGAGGCGGCGGCGCCTGGTTAGAGCGAGCCGGCCAGCTCGTCGGCGGGCATCGCGACGAGGGTCTGGCTGGTCATCGTCCCGCGCGAGCCGAGCTCGACCGAGACCTTCGCCATCGTCTGCTCGTCCGGCGCCTCGACCACGGTGACGAAGTCGTACTGGCCGAGCGTCGCGTACTGGGCCACGACCTTGGCCCCGATCTGCTCGACCTCTTTGTTCACCTCGGCCACCCGCCCGGGGTTGTTCTTCAGCGTGCGCACGCCCTCGGCGGTCAGGTTCGTCAGCATCACATAGGTAGGCATCGCAATCTCCTCTCGGGACGGGGTTCCGAGCCTACCGCTACCCGCTCAGCCGTCGTAGCCGGCGTGCGAAGCCGTATGCATTTCGGTCGCTTTGGGTCTTGAGCCGATACACCTGATCGGCGATCTATCTGGATGTGGCGTTGAGAGCCGGTTGTCCAATTCTCTCGAGCGCGGTCCCCGGACTGGTTACCGAGAGAGAGGAGGTCAGATGGACGGCTCAATGGCTCTCAACCTGCTGTTGATCTGGATGATCGTCCAGAGCATGCGGGAATAGCCACATCGCCCCGGTGGTGCTTCGGCGCCACCGGGGCGGCTTCAAATGAGAAAGGCCCGCCATCGGCGGGCCTTTCGAGGTCGCTGGGCAGACCCAACGGCTCTCAACCTGGCAGGCATTGTGGCAGACAAGGCCGTTAGAAAGAAACCGGGGACGGGCGCTACCCGCTCAGCCGTCGTAGCCGGCGTGAACGTGGTTGCAGTGGTCGGCGCGGGCGAAGGCGGGGCCGGGACCGTCGAGGTCGAAGCAGTAGATCAGCTCGGTTGGGTGCAGCGGGCCCTGCAGGTAGGCGAGGGTGCGGCCGAGCTCGGCGCAGGGCGCGTTGACTGCGGTGTCGGTGCAGGAGACGCCGTCGACGGCGGCGATGTCCATCGCCCGGCCGAAGTAGTGGTTGGAGACGTTGCCTTCGGTCGTCAGTTCGGAGTGGTCGGAGCGCAGGGCGGAGATCGTCAGCTGGTGCTGCTGGGTGATCGTGCCGATCAGGGCGACGATGCGGGGGTCGAGCAGGCCGCCGGTGATGTCGTGCAGCTCGAGCTCGTTGGAGAGGGTGAGGTTCTTCCAGTTAATCGGCGCGCCAACCGTGCCGGGCAGCGACAGCGACCAGTCGGTCGGGACGATCCGGCACTTGCCTTCGAGCGCTTCGGCGTCGGCGAGCACCGCCTGCACGTACCACTGTGCCTGGTTGTGGGTGAAGATGCCGGCGCGTAGGCTGCCCCGCGACCAGATCAGGCGGGCCAGGGTCGCCGCCGAGTCGGCCGGGTCGTCGCGGTGGATGTGACCGTCTTCGTCACCGTCGACCGCGTAGGCACTCCACTCGCTCGGTTCGAGACCGAGTGGGCCGCGCTCGCGCATCTGGGCGTTGCTCATGCCGCGACCGAAGTTCGACTCCAGGTGTGCCACGGAGGCCAGCGCCCAGACGCCCCGCTGCCCGAGTTCGTAGCGGCTGGCCGCGTCCTCGAAGGCTTCCATGTACTCGGCCGGGATCTGCTCGCGCCAGGCGGGCGCCGGCCTGCACTCGAATTCCTGCAGCTGCGGGGTCAGCGCGAAGCCGCCGCTCACCCCGCCGCCCAGCGAGCCGTAGCAGGAGGCGTTGGCAAGCACCTCGGCGACGTACCAGTCGGCGTGGTTGTAGGCGAAGATCGCGCCGTAGGTGTCGGCCGGCATGCCGGCCGCGTTGAGGTAGCGCGCGGCGGCGAAGATCGCGTCTTCGGGGTTGTAGGGGTCGCTGACCCCGTCGCCGTTGGCGTCGACCCCGTACATGTCCCAGGTCGAGGGCATGAACTGCATCCAGCCAACGGCGCCGGCCGAGGACGGGCCCATGTTGGAGCCGAAGGCGCTCTCGATGCCGTTGATCGAGGCGAGGATCGCCGGCCCCTGCGGGCCGAGGCCGTAGGTCGCCGCGGCGCGGTTGTAGATCGGGATCAGCACCGGCGGCACTCCCTGTGCCGCGCAGCTGGAGCTCGGGATCGAGGGGACTTCGAAGAGTTCGCCGGGGCTGGGGGCGGGGACGGCACCGGCTTCGGGCTCCGGTTCGGGGGTGGGTTCCGCCGCTTTGGCTTCGGCCTCCGCGGGAGCTTCCGCCGCGGTCCCGCCGCTCGGCTGCGGGGTCGAGGGCTTGGCCGGGGCTTCCGGCGCTGCCAGCGTTTCGTTCTGTTCGAGCGCGGGCGCGATCGTCTCGTTCGCCGGTGTTTCGGCGGCGCTTGCGTTCGATGCGGTCAGCGCCGCCCCGATCGCCACGGCGGCGAGCGTGTTGCGCAGCCTTCCCATCAGCCGAGCGCGTCCGTCACTCGCCACTTGCCGGTCTTTTCGTCGCGCTGCATGTCCAGCCGCAGCTCACTGGTGACGCCGACCCGCAGCAGCGAGACGCTGAGGGTATAGGTGTCGCCGTGGTGGGGGCCGGGCACGATGTTGAGGACCTTCGCCTTCGGTACCTCGGTGCCTGCGGGCTGGCGCGGGGGGCGCCGCAGCAGCGCGTGGGCCAGCTGCGGCGTTGCCGTTTCGCCGAAGACGCTGCGGACGTCGCTGCTCTCCCCGCCGATCTCGTAGAGGACGAAGGCGCCGGCGAATCGGCGGGCGACCTCGATCGCCGCCGGCCCGGCCGTCTTCTCGCTGGCGGCCGGCGCGGTGGGATCGCTCGACCGGGCAGAGCGCGCCACTTCCGAGGTCGATCCGGCGCCCGCGGTCGAGCCGCCGGAGCCCCCCGGGGCAGAGGATTCCGCCGAGCCCTTGGCGACCCCGCCGCCGGCCTCGGCCGCGAAGTCGGGCTTCGCGCCCTGCAGGACCGGGGTGACCGCCGTGGGGGCGACCTTGGCGGCCGCTGCGCCGGCCGCTGCCGGCGTGGGTGTCGGTGCCGCACGCACGACGCCGCTGTCGCTGCCTCCATCGCCGCCGTTCGACGCCAAGACCAAGCCGGCCACGCCCGCCCCGGCGGCGAGCAGGGCCAGCGCCGTCACGCCCGCGATTCGCACCGAAGCGCTCCAGCCGTCGGCTCGCTCCTCGAGCGGCCAGACGAGACCGCGCTCGATCGCCCAGGCGATCCGCTCGAAGGGCCACTTGACGATCTCGGCGAGGCGGCGCAGCGCGTCGGCGCCGCCCCAGACCACGCGCTCCTCTACCGCGAAAGCGGCATCGGCAAGCGAAGAGCGGATTGGAGCTGAAGTTTCGATGCGGCGTCGTCCAAGCATTAAAGAGACACGGGTGAGAGCTTATTTCGGATTTTCACCCAGTTCCCTTAACACCGGCTAATGGGCTTTTGTTCCCATTTCGCCAGTCCCGCCTACCCGGCAGCCACCGGTGCGGCCTGCTCGAAGGTCAGCTCGCCCTCCCTGGCGTCCACCCGCACCGTGTCCCCTTCGCGGAACTCGCCCTCGAGCAGCGCCAGCGCCAGCTTGTCGACCAGTTGCTTTTGGATCACCCGCTTCAGCGGCCGCGCTCCGTAGGTCGGGTCGTAACCGAGGTTGCCCAGCAGCGTCTTCGCGTCTTCGCTCAGCTCGACCTCGATGCCGCGCTCGCGCACCCGGCCGACCAGCTGCTCGACCTGCAGCTCGACGATGCGGCCGATGTCCTGCTTGGAGAGGCGGTGGAAGATCACCGTGTCATCGATTCGGTTGAGGAACTCGGGCTTGAAGGTTTCCGCCAGCACCTCTTCGATCCCCTCGCGGATCTTCTCGTCGATTTGATTGGCGCCGACGATGCGGTCGCTGCCGACGTTCGAGGTCATGATCAACACCGTGTTGGTGAAGCTGACCGTGCGTCCCTGCCCGTCGGTCAGGCGCCCGTCGTCCATGATCTGCAGCAGCGTGTTGAAGACGTCGGGGTGGGCCTTCTCGATCTCGTCGAGCAGGACCACGGCGTAGGGCCGCCGCCGCACCGCCTCGGTCAGTTGGCCGCCCTCCTCGTAGCCGACGTAGCCGGGCGGCGCCCCGATCAGCCGCGCCACCGTGTGCTTCTCCATGTACTCGGACATGTCGAGGCGGACGATCGCCTGCTCGGAGTCGAACATGAACTCGGCCAGCGCCTTGGCCAGCTCGGTCTTGCCGACGCCGGTTGGGCCGAGGAAGAGGAAGCTGCCGATCGGCCGGTTCGGGTCCGCGAGCCCGGCGCGCGAGCGGCGCAGCGCGTTGGAGACGGCCTCGATCGCCTCCTCCTGGCCGATCACCCGCTCGTGCAGGCGCTCCTCCATCTGAATCAGCTTCTCGACCTCGCCCTCCATCAGACGGCTGACCGGGATGCCGGTCCATTTGGCGACGACCTCGGCGACGTCCTCCTCGGTCACTTCGTCGGCCAGCATCGAGCCACCGCCGCCGTGCAGCTCGCTCAGCCTCGCCTCCTGCTCGGCGACCGTCTTCTCCAGCTCGGGGATCTCGCCGTAGCGCAGCTTCGCCGCCTGCTCCAGGTCGGCCTCGCGCTCGGCCCGCTCGGCCTCGCGGTTGGCCTCCTCGAGCCGCGCCCGCGCCTCGTTGATCGCCTCGATCGCGTCCTTCTCGTTCTGCCAGCGCGCCTTCATCTCGCCCGAGCGCTCGCGCAGCTCGGCCAGCTCCGCCTCGAGCGCCTCCAGCCGCGCCTTCGAGGCGTCGTCGGTCTCTTTCTTCAGCGCCGCCCGCTCGATCTCGAGCTGCTGTTCGCGCCGGTTGACCTCGTCGATCTCGGTCGGCACCGAGTCGATCTCGATCTTCAGCCGCGAGGCGGCCTCGTCGATCAGGTCGATCGCCTTGTCGGGCAGGAAGCGGTCGGCGATGTAGCGCTCCGAGAGCGTCGCCGCGGCAACCACGGCCGAGTCGCTGATCTTCACCCCGTGGTGGTTTTCGTAGCGCTCCTTCAGCCCGCGCAGGATCGCGATCGTGTCGTTGATGTCGGGCTCGCCGACCAGCACCGGCTGGAAGCGCCGCTCCAGCGCCGCGTCTTTCTCGATGTGCTTGCGGTACTCGTCGAGCGTCGTCGCCCCGACCGCGCGCAGCTGGCCGCGGGCCAACATCGGCTTCAGCAGGTTGGCGGCGTCGACCGCGCCTTCGGCGGCCCCCGCGCCGACGATCGTGTGCAGCTCGTCGAGGAAGAGGACGATTTGACCCTCGGCGTCCTGAACCTCGGTCAGCACCGCTTTCAGTCGCTCCTCGAACTCGCCGCGGTATTTCGAGCCGGCCAGCAGCGAGCCGATGTCGAGCGCGATTACGCGCCGGTCGCGCAGGCTCTCGGGCACGTCGCCGGCGACGATCCGCTGCGCCAGGCCCTCGACGATCGCGGTCTTGCCGACGCCGGGGTCGCCAATCAGCACCGGGTTGTTCTTGGTCCGGCGGGAGAGGACCTGGATCACGCGACGGATCTCCTCATCGCGGCCGATCACCGGGTCGAGCTTGCCCGCCTCGGCCTCGGCGGTCAGGTCGCGGCCGAATTTCTCCAGCGCCTGGACGCTGTCCTCGGGGTTCTGCGAGGTCACCTTGTGCGGCCCGCGCACCTCCGCAACCGCCTGCTCCAGCGAGTCGCGGTCGGGCAACAGGTCGGCAACTCCCGATCCGGACTCGGTCAGAGCGAGAAGGATGTGCTCGGTCGAGATGTACTCGTCGCCCATCGCGGCCATCTCGCGTTCGGCCCCCTGCAGGGTGGCGACGAAGGGAGAGGAGGGGCGCACCTCGGCGGTCTCGCTCAACTTCGGCAAGCCCTCGACGGCGGCGACGGCGCGGCTGGCGATCGCGTTCGGGTCGGCGCCGAGCTTCTGCAGGATCGGCACCACCAGCCCGTCGTCCTGGCGCAGCAGCGCCACGAGCAGGTGCGCGGGGGTCACCTCCGAGTTCTTGCGCTCGGCGGCGAGGGCCTGCGCCGCGGCCACCGCTTCCTGGGACTTGACGGTGAACCTATCCGGCTGCATCGGCGTCTCCTTCCAGTTCTCTCAGCCTGCGTTCCAGTTCCAGCACCCGCTCCACCCCGACCAGGTTGAGGCCTTCCGCGGTCATCTGCTGGATCCGCCGCAGCCGCTCGACGTCGCGCTGCGAGTAGAGGCGGGTGTTTTTCGGCGAGCGCTTGGGCCGGATCAGCCCGCGCGCCTCGTACATGCGCAGCGTCTGTGGGTGCATGTGGGCGAGTTCGGCCGCCACCGAGATCATGTAGACGCCCTGCTCGGAATCGACCGAGACTTCGATCCGTTCCCGTCGCACGCTGCCACTCACGGCCCCCACCCCTTCCGGTGCGCTTTAGCTCCACATAGGGGGGAAAAGGCGCACTGGAAGCTCATCGGCGCCCCGCTTTCGCCAGCAGCTCTGCGCGGGGGTCGGCGCCGTTGAGGGTCTCGGCCAGCTTCTCGACCGCCTCCTCCTGCTCGGAGGTCAGCTTCTCGGGCATCGCGATCTCGAGCCGGTAGCGGATGTCGCCCTTGCCGCGTCCCTTGGCCTTCGGCGCGCCCTCGCCCTTCAGCCGCTGGATCGAGCCGTGCTTGGTCCCGGGGCGGACCTTGATCTTCTTCGTGCCCTCCAGGGTCGGTACCTCGATCGTCGCCCCGCGCAGCGCCTCGACAACGGTGATCGGCACCGTCACCTCGAGGTTGCCGCCGTCGAGCCGCTTGAAGACCGGCGAGGCGACGACGCGGGTGACGACGAAGAGGTCGCCGGGTGCCCCGCCGCGCTGGCCCGCCTCGCCCTTGCCGGCGAGCCGGATCCGCGCCCCGTCGCGGACCCCGGCGGGGATGTTGACCTTGTAGCGCTTGGTCTGCTGGGTCAGGCCGGAGCCGCCGCAGGTGGGGCAGGGGTCCTCGATGATCTGCCCCTGGCCGCCGCACTGCGGACAGGGCTGACTGATCGAGAAGAAGCCCTGGCTCTGGGCGTCGATGCCGCGCCCTTCGCAGCGCGGGCAGGTGATCGGGCTGGTACCCGGTTTGGCGCCGCTGCCGTGACAGGTCGGGCAGCGTTCGGCCTTCGGCACCGTGACCTGGACCTGGGCGCCATTGACCGCCTGGTCGAAGCTGAGGCTGACCTCGGTTTCGAGGTCGCGCCCGCGCACCTGCTGCGGCCGTGCCCGGCCGCCCCCGCCGGCGCGGCCGAAGAGGTTGGAGAAGATGTCGCCGACGTCGAAGCCACCGGCCGCCGCGCCGCCGGGGCCGAACGGCCCGGCTCCGCCTGGACCGCCGCCACCGAAACCGCCGAACATGCCGCCGCCGGAGTCGTACTCCTTGCGCTTCTCGGCGTCGGAGAGGACGTCGTAGGCGCCCTGGACTTCCTTGAACTTCTCCTCCGCCTTCGGATCGTCCGGGTTGCGGTCAGGGTGGTACTTGCGCGCCAGCTTGCGGTACGCCTTCTTGATCTCCTCGTCGGAGGCACCCTTGGCGACGCCAAGAACCTTGTAGAGATCGCCGTCAGCCACGCCTTACTCGCTCACCACCACGCGCGCTGGCCGGATCAACTGCTCGCCGAGCCGGTAGCCCTTCTGCATCACCTCGACCACGGTGCCGGACTCGACCCCCTCGGCGGGCTGGGTCGAGAGCGCCTCATGCGCCATCGGGTCGAACTTCTCCCCCTTGGGATCGACTGCCTCGACTCCATTGCGTCCCAGCGAGTCACGCAGGCTCCGGAACACCAGCAGCACCCCGTGCGCCAGCCCGTCCTCCGAATCCCCCTCCGGATCCAACCCGGCGGCCTCAATAGCCCGCTCCAAATCGTCGAGGACCGGCACGACCTCGCGAATCAGCTCAGCCTTCCCCCGCCCGCCGGCGGCCTGAACCTCCGCACCCATCCGCTTGCGGTAGTTCTCGAAGTCAGCCTTCGTCCTCTTGGCGAGCTCGAGGTATTCGTCCCGCTCCCGCTGGGTGTCCGCGAGCAAAGCGTCGAGGTCGGTCTCGACGGCGTCCGCCTGTTCGGCATCTCCCGCGGGTGGCGGTGTAGGGGGGCCCACCCCCGAGGACGCTTTAGCGACCGCAGGGGGTGGGGGGTCCCCTGCACCGACAGGACCCGCGGGCCGATGGCCCTCAGTCCCGAGGTCGTCCCGCCGATCCGGCCTCATTTCTCGTCGCCCTCGTCGACGACTTCAGCGTCGACCACTTCCTCCTCGTCAGCAGACGAATCGCCCTCAGCGGAACCGCCGTCAGCCGACTGCTGCGCCTCGGCCTGCGCCGCCTCGTAGATCTGCTGCGAGACTTTCTGGAAGGCCGCGGTCAGCGCTTCGGTCTTCGCGTTGATCTCCTCGACGCTCTCCGCGCTCAGCGCCTCGCGCACGTCCTTGATCGCCGCCTCGATCGCCTCCTTGTCGCCCGCCTCGACTTTGTCGCCCAGCTCCTCGAGCTGTTTCTCGGACTGGTAGGCGGCGTTCTCGGCGAGGTTGCGCGCCTCGGCCAGGTCGCGCTGCTTTTTATCCTCCTCGGCGTGGGTCTCGGCGTCGGAGACCATGCTCTGGATTTCCTCCTCGCTGAGGCCGGAGCCGGACTGGATCTCGATTTTCTGCTCCTTGCCCGTGCCGAGGTCTTTGGCGGTGACGTGGAGGATGCCGTTGGCGTCGATGTCGAAGGTGACCTCGATCTGCGGCATGCCGCGCGGCGCCGGCGGGATGCCGGTGAGCTGGAACTTGCCCAGGCTCTTGTTGCCGCTCGCCATCTCGCGCTCGCCCTGCAGCACGTGGATCTCGACCGAGGGCTGGTTGTCGTCGGCGGTCGAGAAGATCTCCGACTTCTTGGTCGGGATCGTCGTGTTGCGCTCGATCAGCTTCGTCATCACGCCGCCTTTGGTCTCGATGCCGAGGGTGAGCGGGGTGACGTCGAGCAGCAGCACGTCCTTGACGTCGCCGGCCAGCACGCCGGCCTGGATCGCGGCGCCGACGGCGACGACCTCATCCGGGTTGACGCCCTGGTGCGGGTCCTTGCCGGTCAGCTCCTTGACCTTGTCGCGGACGGCGGGCATGCGGGTCATGCCGCCGACGAGGACGACGTGGTCGACCTCGGTGCCGGCGTCCGAGAGCGCCTGTTTGACCGGCCCGACGACGCGGTCGAGCAGGTCGCCGGTCAGCTCGTTCAGCTTCGAGCGGGTCAGCTTCAGGTCGAGGTGCTTGGGCTGACCCTCGACCGCGGTGATGAAGGGCAGGTTGATCTGCGTCTCCTGCGCCGAGGAGAGCTCGATCTTCGCTTTCTCCGCCGCCTCGTAGAGGCGCTGCAGCGAGTTCTTGTCGGCGGCGAGGTCGACGCCCTGGTCGCGTTTGAACTCGGCGACCAGCCACTCGACGATCGCCTTGTCCCAGTTGTCGCCGCCGAGGTGGTTGTCGCCGGCGGTCGACTTCACCTCGAAGACGCCGTCGCCGATTTCCAGCACCGAGACGTCGAAGGTGCCGCCGCCGAGGTCGAAGACGAGGATCGTGTGGTCGGCGGTCTCCTTGTCGAGGCCGTAGGCGAGCGAGGCGGCGGTCGGCTCGTTGATGATCCGCTTCACCTCGAGGCCGGCGATCTTGCCGGCGTCCTTGGTCGCCTGCCGCTGGTCGTCGTTGAAGTAGGCGGGGACGGTGATCACGGCGCTGTCGACCGTCTCGCCGAGCTTCGCCTCGGCGTCGGCCTTCAGCTTCTGCAGGATCATCGCGCTGATCTCGGGCGGGCTGTACTGCTTGCCGCGCACGTCGACCCGCACGTCGCCGTTGGGGCCGGCGACGACGGCGTAGGGAACGATCGTCTCCTCCTCTTTGACTTCGGCCTCCTTACGGCCCATGAAGCGCTTGATCGAGAAGATCGTGTTCTCGGGGTTCATCACCGCCTGGCGCTTGGCGACGGTGCCGACGAGACGATCGCCGGAGTCGGTGAAGGCGACGACCGAGGGCGTCGTGCGGCCGCCCTCGGCGTTCTCCAGGACGGTAGGCTCGCCGCCCTCCAGCACGGCGACGCATGAATTGGTCGTGCCCAGATCGATCCCGATCGTCTTGCCCACTACAAGTACCTCCAGCTTTAGTTAGTTCTGCCTTAAGAAATCTGAGCGCGAGTATGGCAGATCTATTTCGAATCTGCCAACCGCCTGCGCGTATAGTGGTTTCGCGATTCGTCAAGCTGGGCAAGAAGGACCGGTGCCCAGCCGGGAGGCGCCTCGACGAAATCGACCCACCATCGTGGTGGGGCTACCCAGAGGAGCCAATGTGAACCACCTTCTCAATCTCTCGCGTGAGCGGAGATGGGCGACGACGCTGCTTGCCCTCACCGCCGCTTTGGCCTTCGCCCTCTTGCCGGCGGCCACCGGAGCGCATTCGGGCAAGGATCGCGGCCGCGGCCACCAGGGCCAGGGCCACCGCTACGGCAACGCTCATCACGGCAAGCCCCACCACGGCGACAAGCGCCACCACCACGGCGGACACGGCCACCGCGGACACGGCAATGGTCCGGGCGGTCACGGAAGAGGCAAGGAAGTGCGGGTGATGACTCGCAACCTCTACCTCGGCGCCGACCTCTCGCCGGCAATCGGCGCGCCCAGCCTCGAAGCCTTCGTCGCCGCCAACGGACAGATCCTGCGCGAAGTCACCGCAAATAATTTCCCGGTCCGGGCCAAGGGGCTGGCCAACGAGATCCTCTCGCAGAAGCCCGACCTGGTCGGCCTGCAGGAGGTGGCGCTCTGGCGTACCGGCTCGCCCAGCCTGGCCCCGGTGCTGACGGGTGAACCGACGGCTACGACCGTTCGCTACGACTACCTGGCCGAATTGCTCGCCCAGCTCAACAAGGGCAAGGGCGCGCCGCTCTACAGCGTCGTCGTCAGCCAGAACGAGTTCGACCTCGAGGCGCCCGCGGACGAGAATGGAGTGGCAGGGGATGGCCCAGCGGCTCAGGGAATCCCCAATGCGGAGATCAACGGCCGCCTGACGATGCGCGACGTGATCCTCGAGCGCCGCGGCGCCGGCGTGCAGACCTGGAACCCACAGTCGGGCAACTTCGCCAACCTGCTCGCGGTGCCGATCCTCGGTCAGCAGCTGACGATCGAGCGGGGCTGGACCGCGACCGACGCCAAGGTGCGCGGCAGCCAACCGTTTCGCTTCGTCAACACCCACCTGGAGGCGTTCGACCCGGCGGCGCTCGTGCCTAGCATCAGGGCCAAACAGGCCGCCGAGCTCGTCGCCCCCGGCGGGCCCGCGACCAGCTCGCTGCCGGTAGTCCTCGTCGGCGATCTCAACTCCGACGACGACACCGTGGCGCCCGGCGACCAGCAGGCCTACAGGACCCTGCTCGAAGCCGGCATGGTCGAGCGCAGCACCAACGTGCCGCTCGGCTGCTGCCTCAACTCGAGTCTGCTGGCCGAAGGGGCCGGCGGCAGCAGCGCCGACTTCGATCACCAGGTCGACCACGTGATGACCCGCGACCCCGGGGTCGTCGGCCTCGACTACTCGACCGTCACCGGCCTACAGCCGGTCAACGGCTTCTGGAGCTCAGACCACGCCGGCCTCTTCAGCGCCCTGCGCTTTTTGCCGTCGACGGGCCTCTAACGTGACATATCGACACGTTCTAGGCCCGTCGGCGGGCTTTTCAGCCCTCGCCGGCGGTGTGGGCGACGAATTCGGCGACTTCCTTCGACTGCTGCTCGTTGAGGATGCCGCCGGGCATGCGGCCCGGGGTGGTGCTGCTGTCGACGCCGTGTTCGACCGCGTTGAGCACGCGACCTTCGGTCGCCTTGATCGTCGAGGCGGCGTTGGGGCCTTCGGGCGGCCCGGAGGGGGCCAGCAGTTCGTCGAGGTCGGGGCCGTGGTTGCCGTCGGTGCCGGCCGCATAGAGCGTGTGGCAGGTGCCGCAGTTGGTCTGGAAGAGGCTCTGGCCGCTCTTCAGGTCGGACGGCACCTCCTGGGCTCCCCGAGCGGCGTCGCCGTCGGAGCGGAAGGCGAGCCAGGGGATCAGGACCGCGAGGACGACCACCACCAGCCCGAACGAGATGAAGGTCTTTTTGCTCATTTGCGCCCGGCACGGTACCAGGGACACATACGGCGCAGCTCGCACTCACCGCAGCGCGGTTTCGGCCGGCAGACCTCGCGCCCGTGGCGGATCAGGTTCATGTGCAGCTCGTAGGCGTCCTCGGGATCGACGACGGCCATCATCTCGTCGTGGGCGCGTTCGAACGTCGCCTTCTCGGGAAAGAGGCCGAGCCGCCCGCCGACGCGGTGGATGTGGACGTCGACGGGGATCTCGGGGATGCCCCAGGTGAACATCAGCACGCAGGCGGCGGTTTTGCGCCCGACTCCGGGCAGCGAGTCGAGGTAGGCCATCGACTCCGCCGCCGGGGCGGTCCGAGTCCAGTCGAGGTCGGGGTGCTCGCCGAGCTGCGCGAGGATCGCCTGGATCCGCGGCGCCTTCTGCCTGCCCAGGCCGCCGGGGCGGATCGCCTCCTCGACCTCGTTCACCGGTGCGTCGCGCACTTCCTCCCAGAGCGGAAAGCGCTCGCGCAGGTTGGCGAAGGCGCGGTCGCGGTTGCGGTCGTTGGTGTGCTGGGAGAGCACTGTCTTGACCAGCTCGGCGATCGGGTGGCCGTGCGGCTCGTTGACCGGCCGCCCGTACATCTCGCGCAGCCGGTCGCGGATCGCCCACACGCGGCGTTTCGGCGGTCGCTTCCAGGGCATCGACGCGGACGCTATCGGCGCGGGGAGGCCCTAGGCTTCGAGCGGTGTCGCGGGCGATCGAAGAGCGGGAGCTGGTCGTCGACGGCGTGCGCGTCTTCTGCCGACAGGTGGTCGGTGAGGGCACTCCGACCGTCTACTGCCACGGCAACCCGACCCACGGCGAGGACTGGCTGCCGTTTCTCGAGCGCGGCGGGCCGGCGCTGGCGATCGACATGCCCGGCTGGGGGCGCTCCGATCGCCCCGACCCGGCCCGCTTCGACTATTCGATGTACGGGCTCTCCGCCTTCCTCGAGAAGTGCTTCACGGCGCTCGGCGTGGAGCGACGCAAGCTCGTCGTTCACGACTGGGGCTCGCTGGCGCTGATCGGCGCCCAGCGTCGCCCCGACCTGGTCGAGAAGCTGGTCGTGATCGACGCCGTTCCTTTCTTCCCCGGTTACCGCTGGCATTGGATCGCCCAGATCTGGCGCCGCCGCGGTCTCGGCGAGCTCGCCAACGCGACGACCACGCGGTCCTCGCTGGCGCTGCTGATGCGCCAGGGTAGGGGCGACCGCGGCAAGGTGCCGCCGCAGATCGTCGATCGGGTCTGGAAGCACTGGGACCGGGGCACGCGGGCCGCCACCCTCGTCCTCTATCGCCATGCCGATCCCGACCGCCTCGCCGTTGCCGGTCGCGATCTCGGCCACCTCGAGTGCCCGGCCCTGGTTGTCTGGGGCGAGCGCGAGCCTTACCTGCCGCTGCGCTTCGCCGAGGCCTACGCGAGCACGCTGCCGAACGCGGAGCTGGACCTCGTTCCGGGCGGCGGCCACTGGCCCTGGCAGGACGACGCCGGGGTCGTCGGGCGGATCCTCGACTTCCTCGCCTGAGCGCCCGCCCTTCGCCCGTTAACGGGCGAATTACAATTGGCTGTTCCGTGTCCCGCGCCCTCGCCCGCATCGGAGACAAGCTGCCCCAGGGGTGGGGCGATGCTGGGCGCCAGCTGGGCATCCTCGTCCTTGTCGACGTCGCCTACGAGTTGGTGCGCGGCATCGCCGACGGCCAGCGCTCGGAGGCGATGGCGCACGGCCAGCAGGTGATCGACTTCGAGCGCTCGCTGCACACGCTCTTCGAGCCCGGCCTGCAGTCCCTCTTCCTGTCCGCGCACTGGCTGGTCGACGTCGCCAACCAGCTCTACCTCAACGCCCAGTTCTCGATCGCGCTCGGCTTCCTGGTCTGGCTCTATCTCTTCCGCAACGAGTCGTATTACTTCGTGCGCAACATGTTCGTCGTCTCGATGTGCTTCGCCCTGGTCGGCTACACGCTCTACCCGACCGCGCCGCCGCGGATGTTCCCCGGACAGGGCTTCGTCGACACAATCGTCGATTTCTCCAACGTCAACCACGACTCCTCGCTGGCCAAGGTCTTCATCAACCCCTATGCGGCTGTGCCCAGCATGCACTGCGCCTTTGCCGCGATGATCGGCATCACCGGCGTGCGCGTCTGCCGCCACTGGTGGTCGCGCGCCTGGTGGGCAGCCTGGGCGCCGCTGATCGGCTGGGTCGTGATCGTCACCGGCAACCACTACTGGGTCGACGTCGTGCTCGGCTGGGGGGTCGCTGGCGCCTCCGCCCTCGTCGCTCACCGCCTGCTCGCCCGCGCCCGCCCGCACGCCTGGGCCTGGGGCCGCTCCGCCGAGCCCCGGGAGGCCGAGGCTTAAGAGGCCGTCTCCCCGCGCACGCCTGGCGGCACCGGACACACTCGCGGGGCATCGTCCTCGGTCGGTCGAATGGCGCTGCATCGACCTCCCTGCGTCTTACCCCCGCTCGGTCCGGCACTCGCCAGCCGAACACGCGGGTTTTGAGACAGCCTCCAAGGGCCTGCGATGCGAACTGCATCAAATTTTCTACCTGGCAGGATCAGAATTTGATGCAGTTCAGCTGGCTCTCGGACCGTGCCGCAAGGTAGCCTCAGGCCGATGGATTCGACCGCGCCGCCGAAGGCGCCTGGCCCTCGCCGCAACGGCCGTCAGGCCCGCAACGGCCAGGAGTTGCGCGCCTACGCGCGGGAGCGGCTGATCGAGTCGCGGCTGACCCCGAACGCGATCTCGATCGCCGGGCTGATCGGCAACCTGATCGCCGCCGTCCTCGTCACCCAGCACCTCTTCTTTCTCGCTGGGATCGCCTTCATCCTCGGCTCGGTGATGGACACGCTCGACGGGCGCTACTCGCGCATGTCGGGCAAGGGCACGCTCTTCGGCGCCTTCCTCGACTCAACCCTTGATCGGATCGAGGAGGGGATCGTGCTTGCCGCCGTGGCCGGCTATTTCGCCGCCAACGGCCAGGACTTCGCCGCGGCGATGTGCGTGGTCGCCGTGCTCGGCTCGCTGATGGTCTCCTACACGCGCGCCCGGGCCGAGGCGCTCGGGGTCGAATGCAAGGTGGGGTTGGCGACGCGTCCCGTGCGGGTAGTCATACTGTCCATCGGCTTGCTCTTCGCCAAGGGCGCTGGGATCGGCGATTTCGAGCTGCTGGCGCCGGCGGTCTACGTGATCGCGGCGCTGACCATCGTGACGACGATCCAGCGCGTATGGCACGTCAGAAACCAGCTCTCCAACGAGGCCACAACTCCCCCAGACCTGTAACCAGCCCCGCGCGCGGGTGTGCTTTGCAACCTAGCCCGAGCGAGGAAGGACTTCGAATTACATGAGCGATAGCAACGGAGCAAATGGCAGCAACGGCGCCGCCCGCACGGACGAGAAGGTCCGCGTCGCGATCGTCGGCGTCGGCAACTGCGCCAACAGCTTCATCCAGGGCGTCCAGTACTACAAGGACGCCGATCCCGGTGACGAAGTGCCGGGCCTGATGCACGTCGACCTGGGCGGTTACCACGTCCGCGACGTCGAGTTCGTCGCCGCCTTCGACATCGATTCCGAGAAGGTTGGCAAGGACCTCTCCGAGGCAATCTGGTCGGGCCAGAACGACACGATCAAGTTCGCCGAGGTGCCGAGCCTGGGCGTCAAGGTCGAGCGCGGCATGACCCACGACGGCCTCGGCAAGTACCTGAAGGAGAAGATCACCAAGGCGCCGGGCGAAACCGCGGACGTCGTCGGCATCCTCAAGGAGACGAAGGCCGATGTGCTGGTCTGCTACCTGCCCGTCGGCTCCGAGGAGGCGACCAAGTGGTACGTCGAGCAGGCGCTCAAGGCCGGCGTCGGTTTCGTCAACTGCCTACCCGTCTTCATCGCCCGCGAGGACTACTGGGACAAGCGCTTTCAGGAGGCCGGACTGCCGATCATCGGCGACGACATCAAGTCCCAGGTCGGGGCAACGATCGTCCATCGCGCCCTCGCCCGCCTCTTCCATGACCGCGGCGTGCGACTCGAGCGCACCTCGCAGCTCAACGTCGGCGGCAACATGGACTTCTACAACATGCTCGAGCGCGAGCGGCTCGACTCGAAGAAGATCTCCAAGACCAACGCGGTCACCTCGATCATGGGGCACGAGCTGCCCGACAAGGACGTCCACGTCGGCCCCTCCGACTACGTCGCCTGGCTGACCGACCGCAAGTGGGCGCACATCCGGCTCGAGGGCAAGGCCTTCGGCGACGTGCCGCTGACCGCCGAGCTGAAGCTCGAGGTCTGGGATTCGCCCAACTCGGCTGGCGTCGTAATCGACGCTGTGCGGCTGATCAAGCTGGCGCTCAACAACGGCATCGCCGGCCAGCTCGACGGGCCCTCCAGCTACCTGATGAAGTCGCCGCACACGCAGCGGCCCGACGACGAGGCGCGCGAGCAGACCGAGGAGTTCATCGCGGCCAACAGGCGGGGCTCCTCGCCGGTGGCCGGCGTGGCCAAGGCGCCCGGCTCCGCGGCGCAGGCCGAGGCCTGAGCTGAGGGGCCGCCCCGAGCGGCCTCTTAGGGTCTATCCACAAACCCGCGCGTGCGGCTGGCGAGTGCCGGACCGAGCGGGGGTAGGACGCAGGGAGGCCGAATGGCAGCGCTATTCGGCCGACCGAGGACGACGCCCCGCGAAGTGTGTCCGGCGCCGCCAAGCGGGCGTGGGGGTTTGTGGATGGACACTTATGCTGCACCCCCAGTGTCGGAGGAACGCCTCGCGATAGTCCAGGTCACGCCCTACCGGCGGACGACGAGGAACCCGGTCAACGAGTACGTCGAGCGCGTCGCCGCCGAGCTCGTACGCCGCGGTCACCAGGTGCAGATCGCCGGCGTCGGCGATCAGGTCAAAAAGCTCCTGCGCGGGACCGAGGCCGACATCGTCCACGTCCACGACCCCTTCGCGCCGCGGGTCTCCTCGACCGCGCTGCGCCACTCCTCCTCGCTCAACGTCGCCACCTTTCACGCGCCGCAGGAGCGGGTGCTCTCGACTCAGGTGGCGCGACCGCTGGTCGAGATCTTCTTCGGCCGGCTCGACGCTCGCACGGTGGCGACGGCGGAGACCGGCCAGCTGCTGGAGCGCTACTTCCCGGCCTCCTATGAGCTGGTCCCGCCGGCTGGTGTCGATCGCGACTGGGCCGCCGTCGCCGCCGAGCTCGAGGCTATCTACCTGCGCCTCGCCGCCCGCCGCCACGACCCCGCCGGCGACCCCGAGGTGCGCCGGCGGATCGCCAAGCGGCCGCTGATCGAGGTCGACCTGCACATGCACACCGACCACTCGACCGATTGCGCGACGCCGGTCGAGGTGCTGCTGGAGACCGCTCGCGACCGCGGCCTGGGCGCGATCGCGATCACCGACCACAACGAGGTCTCGGGCGCGCTCGAGGCGCGGCGCATCGCCGAGGGCATGGACGACCTGAAGGTGATCGTTGCCGAGGAGGTGAAGACGGCCGAGCAGGGCGAGGTGATCGGCCTCTTCCTCGAGGAGAAGATTCCGAAGGGGATGACGATGGCGGAGACGATCGCCGCGATCCGCGCGCAGGGCGGCCTGGTCTACGTGCCGCACCCCTTCGACCGCTTCCACTCGGTCCCCGACTACGAGCACCTGCTCGACATCGTCGAGGAGATCGACGTGCTCGAGGTCTTCAACCCGCGCGTGGCGCTGACCGCCTTCAACGAGGAGGCGGTGCGCTTCGCCCGCAAGTACCGGATCGTGCCGGGGGCGGGCTCGGACAGCCACGTCGCCCAGGGGCTGGGCAGCGTGCGGGTGCGGATCCACGACTTCGACGGGCCGGGGGAGTTCCTCGAGGCGATGCGGGACGCCGACATCACCCGCAAGCACAAGAACCTGGTCTACGTGCAGGCGCTGAAGCTGCTGCAGACGACGGGGCGGCCGAAGGCGGCCAAACGCAGCGTTCCCGATGCCAAGCCGGTCCGCGGCGGGCGGCCCCGCAAAAAGCGCCGTTCGGCGAGCAAGAGCTGATGCAGGCGGGGCGCGCGAGAGGAGCCGGGCCGGGCTCGTCAAAGAGAGCGCCCAGCCCCATGCCGGCCACCGACGACGAGATCAAGGAGAAGTACCTCGAGCGCGCGATCCGCGAGCTCAACCAGCTGAGCCACGAACTGCAGTCCTGCCCCCACTGCCCCCGCGGCAAGCTGATGCCGGTGCTCGGCTCCGGCCATCCCCAGGCCGACGTCTTCATGCTCAAGCACGCCCCCGCGGCGGCGGAGATCGAAGAGGGCGTCGCCTTCTACGGTCGCGCCGGCAACGCGCTGATGAAGAGCTTCAAGCGGCTCGGCATCGACCCGATCGTCGTCTACGGAACGCTCTGCGTGAAGTGCCCGATCGCCGAGCCCGACCTCGCCTCGCCCGAGTGCATGCGCCGCGTGGTCGAGGAGATCGCGATTGTGCAGCCGAAGATCGTCGTCGTCATGGGCGAGCCCGCCCTGCGCGTCCTCAACGGCCTCGGGGTCCCGCTCTCGCGCCCGGTCGAGCCGCGCGAGGGGGAGGTCCAGGCCTTCACCCCGACCGTCGACGCCCTCTACACGCCCGACATCGACGACTCGCTCGACGAAGAAGACGCCAAGCAGCGCTTCTGGCGGGCCTTCAAGATGCTCGGCCAGTGGTACGAGGACCTGCCGCCCTACTGAGGCGCTGGGACCTCGGCGCGGCTGTGGCCGTCGCTGCGGCCGTCCCCCTCGATCACGCTTTCGACCGGCGGTTTCGTCCGCGGCGATAGGTACCGGTCGATCAGGGCCAGGGACACGGCTGAGACGACGAAGGTGAGGTGGATCACCGTCTGCCAGAGCATCGTCTCCGAGGAGGTGTTGGCGGCGTTGATGAAGGTTTGCAGGAGGTGGATCGAGGAGATGCCGACGATCGCCATCGCCAGCTTCACCTTGAGCACGTTGGCGTTGACGTGCGAGAGCCACTCCGGCTGGTCGGGATGGTCCTTGAGGTTGATCCGCGAGACGAAGGTCTCGTAGCCGCCGATGATCACCATGATCAGCAGGTTGGCGATCATCACCACGTCGACGAGGCCGAGGACGAGCAGCATCACGTCGTTCTCGCTCAGGTGGCCGACGTCTGAGACCAGGTGCCAGAGCTCCTGCATGAAGCGCCAGACGTAGATCCCCTGGGCCGCAATCAGGCCGAGGTAGAGCGGCGCCTGCAGCCAGCGGCTGACGAAGATCGTGCTGGCGACGGTGCGCGCCAGCGGCCGGTCTATCTGGGCTTCGGCGGCGATGGGCGGCGCATCCTAGCCATTTCTCCTTAGGGGAACCTAAGGGGCTCGTCTCAGGGCGCAGGGGCCCGCCTCAGGCCGCGGCGGCCGCGGCGACGGCGCTCATTGCCTCGACCTTGGCGCTGGCGAGGCCGCGGACGACGATCGTGTCGAGCGCGGTGTAGGCGGCGAGCTGCTTCTGCGCGCTGCTTCCCTCCGCAGCGGCGACGCCAACGGTGCCCTCGGGCTCGCCGAGGCGGGCGAAGTGATTGCGGTAACCGTCGTGGAGATCGCGGTAGAAGGATTCCTCCTTGGCCAGGCGTTCGGCGGCATCGGCGCCAACCGCGGTGCGGACGTAGCCGAAGACCGGCGGCGTCTCCCGCCCGGCCTCAGCGGCACCGCCCTCGACCCTGGCGCGGGCGGCGGCGGCGAACTCCGGCGTCATCCAGTTGAAGAAGACGCCGTCGAACTCGGCGCCGGCGAGGGCGCACATCTTCGGTCCCATCGCGGCGAGGACGAGGCGGACGCCGGACAGCTTCTCGCGCAGCTCGGGCAGCGCCTCGCGCATCCGCGTCAGCGGCTTCTCGGCGAAGCCGGCGCCGACCCCGAGCCAGAGGCGGGCCGGGTCGAGGCCGAGCCGCTCGACGTCGGCGGCGATCGCCGCTGGCGGCGTGCGGTCGAGCGCGATCACGGCGACGCCCAGCTCGACGCTCGGCGCCGCGGTGCCGAACTCCGCCAGCGTGTCCAGCCCCTTGGCGCCCGGATGGTCGTTCGACCACATCGAGCCATAGCCGAGCTCCGCGCAGTGCTCGGCCAGCGGTCTGGCCACCGCGGGATCGAGCCCGGCGGCGACTCCGAAGCCCCTGCTCTGCGCGTCGCTCACGCGGGGAAGCCTAACGACGCCGCTCCCGCCGGCCGTCTCATCTCTCCAGCAGCGCCACGCACTCGATGTGCGGGGTCTGGGGGAACATGTCGACCGGCTTGACGCGACGGAGCGTGTAGCCGGCCTCGACCATCTGCGCCGCGTTTGGCGCCAGGGTGGTCGGGTTGCAGGAGACGTAGACGATCTTCTTCGCCTCGCACTCGAGCACGCGGCGGACGATCTTCTGCGAGAGGCCGGCCCGGGGAGGGTCGACGATGACGACGTCGGGCTTGCCCGCCCTTTCGATAAGCGGACGGACGCCGGTGCGCGCGCTTGCCGCCATGAAGTGGGCGTTCTCGATCTTGTTGCGCTCGGCATTGCGCTCGGCGTCGGCGATCGCCTCGGGGACGATCTCCAGGCCCCAGACCTCGCCCGCGCGCTTCGCCATCGTCAGGCCGATCGTGCCGATGCCGCAGTAGAGGTCGAAGAGCCGCTCGCTGCCGCTGAGGCCGGCGTACTCGGCGGCGATCGCGTAGAGGCGCTCGGCCATCTCGGTGTTGGTCTGGAAGAAGGCGCCGTGCGACATCTCCAGGCGCAGGTCGAAGAGCTCCTCGCGCAGGCGCTCCTCGCCGAGCGCGCCGGTCGGCCCGTCCGTCCCACCCGAGTCGCCCTCGATCACCGTGTGGAGGTCGACCGGCGGCTGGGGGAAGCGGGCGGCGGTGGTGACGAGGCGGGTCTGGATCTGGCCCGTGCGCCAGCCCTCGCGGACGACGAGGTTGCGCAGCACGCCGCTGCGTCCCCGCCGGTCGTAGGCGGGGACCGATTCGGCGCGGGCCCAGTCGCGGGCGGCGTTGCGGGCGGCGTTGCCGCGCTCGGAGGCGAGGTGGCAGTCCTCGACGTCGACGATCAGGTCCCAACGCCCGCGCGCGTGGAAGCCGAGGATCGGCTCGCCGTCCCGCGCGCCGAAGGAGTACTCGAGCTTGTTGCGGTAGCGCCACTGCTCGAGTGCCGGCTCGATCGGCTCCAGCTCGAAGTCGCCGAGCTCGCCGATCCGCCGCAGCGCCTCGTCGACCTGGGCGCTCTTCTCGGCCAGCTGCCGCTCGTAGGGGAGGCCCTGCCAGGGGGCGCCCGGGCAGGGCTCGCCGTCGTGGACGCAGGTGTCGGTTATGCGGTCCGCGCCGGGGCGCAACAGCTCGACCGTGCGCGCCTCGGCAAAGCGGCGCTTTGCCTTGGTGATCTCGGCCCGCACCCGGTCGCCCGGCAGCGCGCCGGCGACGAAGACGACGAGCCCGTCCGCCCGCGCGACCCCCCGCCCACCGAAGGCGAGCGAGTCGATCTCGACCTCGAGCTGCTCGCCCCGGTGGCGGCGGGCCGCCGGTGCCTCACCGGTGGCCCCAGCCATCTAGCTCAGTTTCTTGCGCGCCCGGCGCGCCGCCTGCGTCGCCTGTTTGCGCACCGGCTCAGCCCGGCCGCCGACCTCGCGCCGCGCCTGTTTGACCAGCCGTTCGAGTTCCTTCAGCAGGGAATCGGTCTGGCGCCGTCCCTTTTTGACCAGTTCGGAGAGCATTTTCTCCGCGTCGCTGCGCGTCATCCGACCCCGTTTGACCGCGTCGTCGACGACCTCCTGCAGGCGGTCGCGGCTCAGCGTCACGCTGCGCTCGAGGCTCTCGCGGAACTGCTCGACGCTCTTGTCGAGCCCGGCAACCGTGTTTTTGCTCGCCGCTTTCCTTGCTTTCGCTTTTTTTGCGGTCGTTTTTTTCGCCGCGGCTTTCGTTTTCTTGGCAGCGGGTTTTTTGGCTCGCGTGCCGGCTTTGGCTTTTTTCTTCGCTTTGCCGGTGGTCTCTTTTTTCGCGGCCATACCGTTTCGCCTCCTGGTCGTTTGGGCGGTCTTCCCACCTGACTATCTCATTCCTGCCGGTCCTGGGGCAAAGGACTACCCGTTTTGAAACGTGCCTCGACCGGCGCGTGGTCGGAGAGGCGCAGTCGCAGGGAGCCGTGGGGACGCTCGCGCCGCTCGGGCGGCCAGGGCGCGGGTGCGGAGACCGCCTCGAGCCCGCGCGTGAGCAGGTGGTCGATCGCCCGCGGACCGGTGGTCCCGACGAGGCCGAATTCGGCACCCAGGCGCGCGAAGGCGTCGGGGCGCTCGGCGGGCCGCAGGTTGAGGTCGCCACCAAAGAGCAGCGGCGCGTCCCCGGCCCACTCGACCGCCGCCTCCGCGGCGCGCAGCACGTCGGCGCTGGCGAGGTCCGGGCGGTCGTTGGTCGCGTGCAGGTTGGCCACGCACAGCTCCGCGCCCTCACCGAGGGCGACACGGGTAAACGCCATCGCCCGCCGCTCCGGCCGCCCACGGTGAATCTCCAACTCCCGCCGCTCAACGATCCCCCCTCCACCGTTCCGGTGCGCCTTTGCTCCACTACGGGGGGATAAAGCGCACCGGAGCGGGGAGCGGAGGAGGGTGAGGTTGGAGCCGCCCTCGCCGGAGGCGATCAGGTCGGGGTTGCGGCGGGCGATCCAGGTTCGCAGCGGGGCGAGGGAGTTGCGCGAGGTGAGGACGCGGTGGGCCTCGGCGCCGCAGGCCGCCGCCAGCGGCGCGGCGAGGCGGGGCGGGCACTCCTGCAGCAACGCCACGTCCCACTCGGCACCGGCGAGGACGGCGGCGAACTCCTCGAGCAACTCGCGGTTGACCTGCGCGTGCGTCTCGTTTCGCTCCTCGATCCGCAGCAGTCGCGAGCGCCAGGTGAAGAGCGCCGGGTCGGGCGGGAAGTCGCGACCGTGGAAGAGGTTCCAGCTGACCGCCGTGAATTCCACCGCCGTAGTATCCGCTGCTTGAAGCGGGACTTCCTCACTGGCGAAGAGCTCGGTGCCTTTGAGCTCGGCAAGTTGCTCGACCGGGCGGCCGAGTTGAAGGTGGGACGGCGCGACCGCGTCGGCGCCGATGCCCTGGCGGGGCGCAGCGTCGCGCTCGTCTTCGAAAAGCCCTCGACCCGGACGCGAATCTCCTTCGAGGTGGGTGTGGCCGAGCTGGGCGCCAACCCGATCGTCCTGCGCGGCGACGAGATGCAGCTCTCGCGCGGCGAGTCGATTGGCGACACGGCGCGGGTGCTCTCCCGCTACGTCGACGCGATCGTGATCCGCTCCGGCTCGCACGAGGCCGTTGCCGAGCTGGCCGCGACCGCCGAGGTTCCGGTCGTCAACGCCCTGACTCCGCTCCACCATCCCTGCCAGGCGCTGGCCGACCTGCTCACCCTGCGCGAGCGGCGCGGCGACCTCGCCGGCCAGCGGCTCGCCTACGTCGGCGACGGCAACAACGTCGCCCGCTCGCTGGCGATCGCCGGTGAGCTGATGGGGGTCGAGGTCGTGGTCGCGGCGCCGCCCGGCTACCAGCTCGAAGAGGCTCATGGGGCGAAGCTGACCGCCGATCCCCGCGATGCCGCCGCCGGGGCCGACGCCCTCTACACCGACGTCTGGGTCAGCATGGGCGACGAGGGAGAGGCGGCGCGCCGTCGCGCCGACCTGGCCCCGTTCCAGATCGACGCCGACCTGCTCGCCGCCGCGAAGGAGGACGCGATCGTCCTCCACTGCCTGCCGGCGCACCCCGGCGAGGAGATCGCCGCCGAGGTTCTCTACGGCGAGCGCTCCGCCGTCTGGGACCAGGCCGAGAACCGGCTGCACGCCCAGAAGGCGCTGCTGGAGACGCTGCTCGCCGACTGAGGATGTACCCCGAGCTGCACATCGGCCCGCTCACGCTGCAGACCTTCGGGCTGATGTTCGCCCTGGCCTTCCTCGCCGCCGGGGCGTTGATCGGCAAGCGCCTGATCGAGCTCGGCAAGCCGGTCGACTGGGCGTATGAGCTGGGCTTCGCGGCGCTGGTCGGGGGCGTGGTCGGCTCGCGGGTCTACTTCGTCGTCCAGAACTACGACAGCGTCAAGGACGATCTGCTCGGCAACCTCTTCTCCGGCTCCGGCCTGGTCTGGTACGGCGGCGCGATCGGCGGCGCGATCGCGGTGCTGCTCTGGGCCTGGTATCGCGATTTCCTCAGCCTTGCCCTGCTTGACCTCGCCGCCCCGGCGCTGGCGCTCGGCTACGCGATCGGCCGCTGCGGTTGCCAGCTCTCCGGCGACGGCGACTACGGCAAGCCCTGGGACGGGCCGTGGGCGATGTCCTATCCCGACGGCACCGTCCCCACCGACCGCACCGTCCACCCGACGCCGATCTACGAGACGCTGGCGATGGGCCTCGGCGCCTGGATCCTCTGGCAGCTGCGCGACCGCTTCCGCGCCGGCGTGCTCTTCGCGATCTACCTCCTCTACGCCGGGGCCGAGCGCTTCTTGGTCGAGTTCCTGCGCCGCAACAGCGAGGTTGCCCTCGGGCTGACGGCAGCGCAGCTGGAGAGCCTGACGATGATGGTCGCCGGCGCCGTCTGGATCCTCGTCGTCCGCCGCCGACACGGTAGCCTTTCGAAGGTGACTTCCACCGAGCCGATCAGACCCGTAGCGGGGGTTTAAGCGTGGAGGCCCAGAGGGAGGGAACGCCGCAGGCGGCGAGCGCCGCTGAGATCGTCGGGCGGGCAGCCGAGGCGATCGCCGCCGCCGGTTGCGAGACGCCGGAGGCGGACGCGAAGCGTTTAGTCGCCAAGGCCCTCTCGATGCGAGTCGAGGACCTGGAGCTCGACGGCACGACGGTGGTCACGCCGGAGGCGCTGGCGGAGATCGAGGCCTGCGTCGCCCGCCGCCGCGAGCGCGAGCCGCTCGAGTACATCCTCGGCTCCTGCCGCTTCCGCGAGATCGAGGTCGCCGTCGACGAGCGGGTGCTGATCCCCCGCCGTGAGACCGAGCTGCTCGTCGCCGTCGGCGTCGAGTTGCCCGAGGGGGCCCGCGTGCACGAGGTCGGCACCGGCTCGGGGGCGATCTCGCTGGCCCTGCTCAGCGAGCGGCCGGACCTGCGGGTGACCGCCTCCGACCTCTCGCCGGCGGCCGCGGAGCAGGCGCGCGAGAACGCCGCGCGCCTCGGCATCGCGCTCGAGGTCACCGTCACCGGCGGCATTCCCGGTCACGTCGAGGAAGTCGACCTGCTGATCGCCAACCTGCCCTACATCACCAACACCTCGATCGACGAGCGCTCGCAGGAGATTCGCCGTGAGCCGCGGGTAGCGGTACAGGGCGACCCCGAGGCCGGCGACGCCGGCGAGGACGGCCTCGACATCATCCGCGGCCTGATCGAGGAAGCCCCGAGCGGATGGCGGATGGCGCTCGAGCACGACACCCATCACGGACCGGCGATGCGGCAGCTGCTGCGCGAGGCGGAGACGCGCATCGACTACCGCGGCGACGAGCGGGTCACGGTCGGCCTGGCGCCGTGAGCGAGGAGGCGCCGCCGAAGGCCGAGCCTTCGGCGGGCTCGACCGAGAGCGTCCGGCGGGAGAAGCTCGATCGCCTGCGCGCCGAGGGGGTCGAGCCCTTTCCCCACGAGGGCTTCCCGGACCGGGACAAGATCGCCGCGATCCTCGCGGCGCACGATCCCGAGCAGCTCGGCGAGGGCGAGCACGCGGAGTTCAAGTACCGGATCGCCGGCCGGGTGGTCGGCCGGCGCGGGCACGGCAAGACGATCTTCCTCGACGTGCGCGACCTGAGCGGTTCGATCCAGGCCTACGCCCGGGTCGACGCCCTCGGCGAGGAGGCCTTCGGCCGCATTGACGCACTCGACATCGGCGACGCGATTGGCGTCGAGGGCGACCTCTACGTGACCAAGCGCGGCCAGCTGGCGCTGGCGGTGCGCGAGTGCACGATGCTGGGCAAGGCGCTGCGCGACCCGCCCGACCTCTTCCACGGCATCTCCGACCCCGAGGTCCGCTATCGCCAGCGCGAACTCGACCTGATGGCGAATGAGGACTCGCGCAGGATCTTCGCGATGCGGGCGGAGCTGGTCGCGGCGATCCGCAACTACCTCAACGAGCGCGACTTCGTCGAGCTCGAAACGCCGATCCTGCAGACCCTCGCCGGCGGTGCCGCGGCGCGCCCGTTCACCACCCACCACCACGCGCTCGGCCGTGAACTCTTCCTGCGCACCGCGACCGAGCTCTACCTGAAGCGGGCGATCGTCGGCGGCTTCGAGAACGTCTACGAGCTGAGCCGGTTCTTCCGCAACGAGGGTCTCTCGCCCAAACACAACCCCGAGTTCACGATGCTCGAGTGGTTCCTCGCCTGCGCCGGCTACGAGGGCGTGATGGCCTTCGCCGAGCAGATGATCGCGAGCGTGGTCGAGCAGGTGCTGGGGACGACGGCGGTCGAGCGCGGCGATCGCACGATCGACTTCAAGGCTCCCTGGAAGCGAATCGCCCTGCGCGACGCGATCCGCGAGGAGACCGGCGTCGACATCATTACCGCGCGCCGCGAGGAGCTGGTCGAGCTGCTCGACGACGAGGTCGAGCCGGGGGCGGACTGGGCCTGGATCGTCGACGCGATCCAGGGCAAGCTGATCGAGCCGAAGCTGATCCAGCCCACGTTCCTGATCGACCTGCCGCGCGAACTCTGGCCGACGGTGAAGCCGGTGCCGGCGCACCCGGACCTGCTGGGCGAGGCGTTCGACGGCGTCGTCGACGGGATCGAGATCATCGGCGGCGGCACCGACACCAACGATGCCGACATGCAGCGCGAGAACTTCGTGCGCCAGCGCCAGCGCCGTCACCCCGAGAGCGAGGAGGCGCCCTACCCGAGCGACGACGAGTTCGTGCGGGCGCTCGAGTACGGATCGCTGCCGGCCGGAGGCTCGGGCATCGGCATCGATCGCCTGACGATGATCCTGGCGGACGCCGACAACCTGCGCGACGTAATCCTCTTCCCCTCGATGCGCCCTCCCGCCGACGGGCCTCAAACGTGACATATCGACACGCTTTCGGCCCGTCGGCCCTTAAAACGCCGAGTGGAGGAGGCCGCCGTCGATCGGGATGACGGTTCCCGTGACATAGGCGGCACGCTCGGAGCAGAGGAAGGCGACGAGGTCGCCGTACTCCTCGGGCTTGCCGAGGCGGGCGGCCGGGATTTCGGTCTTCGCCGCCGCTTCGGCTGCCTCGAGCGAGCCCGTGTTGTCGGCGAGGCGTTCGGTCGCGAAGCGGCCGGTGGCGACTGTGTTGACGGTGATCCCCGCGGCGGCGACCTCGCGCGCGAGCGTCTTGAGGAAGCCGACCGCCGCCATGCGGTGCGAGTTGGAGAGGTTGAGGCCGGGGATCGGCTCGCGGGTGGAGCTGGAGCCGACGTTGACGATCCGTCCCCAGCCGCGCTCGCGCATCCCCGGCACGAGCGCGGCACTGAGCACGCGCGGAGCGAGGACGAGCGAGCGGTAGGCGGTCTCCCACTCGCTGAGCTCGTGGTCGAGCGCCCCGCCGAACGGCGGCCCGCCTGTGTTGAGGACGAGGATCTCGATCGGCCCGAGCGCCGCCTCGACCTCGGCTGGGAGCGCGGCGAGGCGGTCGAGGTCGGAGGCATCGGCGACGAACGGGGCGGTGGACCCGACGATCTCGGCCGCCGTCTCGCCGAGCTTCTCCGCCGAGCGGCTGGCGATCGCCAGCCTCGCTCCTTCGCGCGCCAGCGCCGCGGCGATCGCCCGGCCGATGCCGCGGCTCGCGCCCATGACCAGGGCGACGCGGTTCTCGAGGCCGAGGTTCACGGCGCCAGCTTCAGACCGGTTTCGCGCTCGGAGACGTGCCAGAGCTTCTCGATCGCCCGGCCGAGGCCGAGCCGGCGCAGCACCGGCTTGCGCACCGGTGGGCCGTTGCTGACGAAGAGCGGGCCGTAGAACTCGCCGCTCTTGGCCGCGGGGTCCGTCGCCGCCCGCAACTGCGACAGCGCCCCCTCGGCGGGCGGCATGCCGACGTTGCGGGCGAGCATGAGGAAGAAGCGCTGGGAGAGGCCGCCGTCGGTCTCCGCCACGCTGACCGCCTGCAGCTCGGTATTGGAGAGGCCCGGGTGGGCGGACAGGCTCGCCGCGGGTTTGCCCGCGTCGTGCAGGAGCCGGTGCAGGCCGAGGGCAAAGTGGAAGTTGGCGAGCTTCGCCTGGTTGTAGGCGCGCCAAGGGCCGTAGCGGCCCTCCAGATTGGGGTTGTCGGAGTCGACCGCCCGGCCGAGGTGGTGGGCGGAGCTGGTGACGGTGACGATGCGCGCCGCCGGCGCCGCCAGCAAGGCCGGTAGCAGCCGCGCGGTGAGCGCGAAGTGGCCGAGGTGATCGACGCCGAACTGCATCTCGAAGCCGTCGGCCGTGCGGCGCTCAGGGATGCCCATCACGCCGGCGTTGTTGACGAGCAGGTCGATCGTCTCGTGCGCGCCGAGGATCTGCTCGGCGGCCCTCCGCACCGAGTCGAGCGAGCCGAGGTCGAGCTCGACCAAGCTCAGGCGCGCGTCCGGGACCGCGCCACGGATCTGCTCCATCGCCTCGGCCGCGCGCTGCTGGTTGCGCGCGGCCATCACCACATCGGCGCCCGCGCCTGCCAGCGCCCGCGCCGTCTCCAGCCCGAGCCCGCCGTTGGCGCCCGTGACGACAGCGGTACGGCCACTCTGATCGGGAATGTCAGCGAGTCCCCAGCTCATCCACCGCTCCTTTCCAGTTACGTCTCATTGGACCTGCGGGCGCCTCACGCCGCCGTCGATCGCGCAGAGGTAGGCGAAGAGGCCGACGGCGAGGAGCGCGCCCAGCCAGTGCAGCCCGACCAGCACGGCGAGCAGGCTGACCACGCCGGCGCCCAGGGCCCGCACCAGCGTCGGCGCTGGCTCCAGACCGACGATCCGTGCCGTCAGCCAGGCGCAGCCGAACCAGGAAAGTGGCCCGACCAGCCAGCCCCAATCCTCGAAGAAGCCGTGCGAGAAGACCAGCCCCAGCAGCAGCGAGAGCAGCGCCACCGCCGCCAACTGCACCACCGCGACCCGCCAGAAGACCTCGAATCTCACGGCGCGGATTCTTCCACTCGCTCAACCGAGCCACCAATCCGCCTGATGTGTTCCATAATCAGCCTAGGCCTGGGCGGTTAGCTCAGTTGGGAGAGCACCTGCTTTACACGCAGGGGGTCGGCGGTTCGAACCCGTCACCGCCCATCTTTGGATTGAGCGACGCCTTCGACGCCCAGGGGGTAGTGGCTCAGCTTGAATCGCCCCCAGCCGGTCGATTCAACAGAACCCCACGAGCACAACGGAACCCCACGAGCAAAGGGCACCGAGCTTGCGAGCCCTGTGGCGCCTGAGCCGCACCTTGGAGGAGCGCGTGGGCGACTCACTTAGGGCGGGAAGGGGTAGCGCTTCCACGGCTGGCGCGGTGGAATCGATCGTCTGGATCGCAGCATCGTCTTGCTCTGAGCAAGCCCGAGCGGGACAAGCATTCCGCCTTTGCAGAGCTGACTGGCTGGATCGAGCCGATCAAAGAGCGCCTGCAGCGGACGCTCGAGCCGACTGGCGAGGTGGAGGGGCGCGAGTTCGACTCCAATCGCATAAAGCGATCGCCGACCTGTCCGGCAAGTCCGTACTGCTGCTCGACGACACCTGGACCAGTGGCGGCCATGCGCAGTCCGCCGCACACGCGCTGACCGGGGTTGGAGCGCAGAAGGTGGCTCTGGTCTTGATCGGTCGCCACGTTCGCCGTGACTACGAGCCGGTCCAGGGCAGCGGGGAGGGCTGTGGCGACATTCTCGATGCGCTCCCGGGGAGCTTCGACTGGACCACCTGCGCCGTTCACGCCGGCTGAGCGCTCGTTGGCGCGTTGGGCACTCGGCCCGACGAGTGCCCAAATCAAGCCAAATCGGCGCATATCCGCGCGCATTAGGCGCGAGCTCAGTCTCCGACCGAATGCGGGCGGGTGGCCCGCTCCATGCGTCTGTGAGAGCCTGAGTCTTGAGGACTAAGACCAGGAACAAGGAGGAGATATGGCACTGGCACGCGTTGTCTCATTCGACGGAGTCGGCTCAGAGCGGGTCGAGGAGATGAAGCAGCAGATGAACGAGGGTCGTCCGGACGACATCCCAGCAAGCGAGGTCGTCATGCTCTACGACTCCGAGCAGGAGAAGGCGGTGGTGATCCTCTTCTTCGACAGCGAGGACGACTACAGCCGCGCTGACGCCACGTTGAGCGCAATGCCCGCCGATGAGACTCCAGGCCAGCGCACCTCGGTCGGGAAGTACGAAGTCGCGGTCCGCGCGACTGCCTGAAGGCTGCTGGCTCGGCCGGGGAAATCCCGGGTCGATTTCAACGCCGGTTCGCAGCACTAGCTCGGGCCAGAATCCCGGGTAACGCGCCTCTGCTCCCGTTGTCACTCTCCTTTTAAGCCTTTGAAGGTCTTTCTGCCAGAAGAAACACTCCCCGGGCACTAGGCCAATGACCTGACCCATGGCCGCCGCAGGACGGGATCGCCAGCACCTATGGGCTCGATGCGGTGTGTAGACAGCGCGAACGCGTCACGACCGAGGGTCCAGAAGAGAGTACCGCGATCCACTGCTACGCCCGGTAGCTCGGACTCCCCGGTTTGAAGCGAAGGCATTTAACCCTTGCCTCGCTGGACATAGCTTCAGGAACAAGACAGTTTTCAGATAAAACTGAAAGGATTCCAGAGAAATACTCGTCTAAGACATTACGGTGCAATTTTGTGTGTGCAGCGTACTGTCTACATCCACGATGCAAGGAGCGTCTTGTTGAAACTGATACGCAATTGGTTCACGTACGCGAACGTGATGTCGACCATTGCCGTCTTCCTGTTGATCGGCGGAGGGGCAGCATTCGCTGCGATCAATCTGCCGAAGAACAGTGTCGGCAGCAAGCAGCTGAAGAAAAGCTCCGTCGACAGCTCAAAGGTCAAGGATCACTCTCTAAAGGCGGCGGATTTCAAGGCGTGGAGGAGGGCGCAGGAATCGGCTTGTTCAAGCGGTTTGCCGGTTTCGTGCCACCGGCCGTGCCACGGTGATCATTTGCGAAACCGCATCAGCATGGTTCGGGCACCTTCAAGCGACGAGGGCGCTTCGCCGAATTCCTCCCCAAAGCTCGCCCGGCCGGCGACGACGATTCGGTCGTCTG
>DASZSJ010000084.1:0-4727 GCA_035548675.1 Solirubrobacterales bacterium | reverse complement strand
AGATAGACTGATTGACTGGTCAGTCAACCAGCTTGAGAACCCTTCCAAGGAGGCTTCAACTTGAAGATCTGCGTCCTGGTCAAGGAGGTGCCGGACGCCGCCGTTCAGAAGCGCATCGATCCGAACACGATGCGCCTGGACCGCAGCGGTGAGAAGAACCTCAACCCCTTTGACACCCATGCCATCGAGGCCGCCATGCAGATCAAGGAGGGCGGTGCCATCCCGGTCGAGGAGGTCGTCGCGGTGACGATGGGCCCCGACTCGGCGGTCCGCGCCCTGCACAAGGCGGTCGCACTCGGAGCGGATCGCTCCGTCCACCTCTCCGACGACGCGCTCGCTGGCTCCGACGTCTGCGCCACCGGCTACTCGCTGGCCAAGGTGCTCGAGGCCGAGAGCCCGGACCTGGTCCTGCTCGGCCAGCAGTCCGATGACGGCGAGTGCTACACGATCGGCGCCGTCGTCGCCGACCACCTGAAGATGCCCTCGCTGACGCAGGTGATCAAGATCGACGTCGCCGACGGCAAGCTGCGCTGCGAGCGCCAGGCCGAGTACGGCTACGACACGGTCGAGGTCGAGCTGCCCGCGGTGATCAGCGTCGGCGACGCGATCAACGAGCCCCGCTACCCCAGCCTCAAGGCGATCATGGGCGCCAAGAAGAAGCCCCTCGACGCCAAGGCGACCGGCGACGTCGGCATCGACGGCGGCATGGTCGGCGAGGGTGGCTCGAAGACGAAGGTCCTGGCCCTCAGCGACCCGCCGGTCAAGGAGGCTGGCGAGATCATCGAGGACGAGGACACCAACGAGACGGTCGAAAAGATCGTCGCCTGGCTCGACGAGAGGAAGCTGATCTAGATGGCAGGCATCCTGACCTACGCCCTCCACGACGACGAGGGCAACTTCAACAAGAACTCGCTCGGGGCGATCTCCGAGGCGGCCAGGCTGGCCAGCGCACTCGGCGGCGGCGAGGCCGCCGCTCTGGTCGTCGGCGACGTCGCCGACGACGCCTGCGCCGCGCTCGGCAACTACGGCGCGGCCAAGGTCTACCGGGCCAAGAGCGTGCCCGAGGGCCTCGCCCAGCCGATCGTCGACGCGATGGCCAAGGTGATCACAGACGAGGGCTTCAGCTACGCCCTCTTCGGCGGCGGCCTGCTCGGCTTCGAGATCGGCGCCGGCCTCACCGCCCGCCTCAACGCCGGCGTGACCATGGAGGTCACCAAGGTCAAGGTCCAGGACGGCAAGCTGATCGCCGAGCGGCCGATCCTGCAGGACTCCAAGGTCGCCGACGTCGAGTGCGTCGGGGAGCCGGGCATCATCATCGGCCGCCTCAACGCCTTCGACCTCAACGAGAGCGGCGGCACCGCCGAGGTCGTCGACGTCGAGGTCGAGCTCTCGCCCTGGTCGACCAAGGCGACGATGGTCACCCGCGGCGAGCAGCGCGGCGCCGACGTCAACATCGAGGACGCCGAGATCCTCGTCGGCGGCGGTCGCGGCCTCGGCGCGGCCGAGGGCTTCAAGCAGTGCGAGGAGTTGGCCGAGGCGATGGGCGGGGCGGTTGCCGCCACCCGCGCCGTGGTCGACGCCGGCTGGTACCCCTACGCGGCCCAGATCGGCCAGACCGGCAAGACGGTCGCGCCGAAGCTCTACCTGGCCGCCGGCATCTCCGGCGCGATCCAGCACAAGGTCGGGATGCAGAACTCGGAGAACATCCTCGCGATCAACAAGGATCAGAACGCGCCGATCTTCGAGTTCTCGGACCTCGGCGTGGTGGGCGACCTGCACAAGATCGTCCCCAAGCTGACCGAGGCGATCAAGGCGAAGAAGGGCTGACAGTGCGGGGGGCCTTCGGGCCCCCCGGACGCTGTCCACCCCGACAACCCCAGCAGCAGCAAAGGAGAAGCGCGATGCCGGCAGTAGCACCCAGCGAGTTCCCGCCGCCGTTCGACGCGGCCGATGTCATCGGTCCGCCGACCGACCCCGAGGACGAGCGCATCGAGGTCGGCATCGCGATCGTCGGCGGCGGGCCGGCCGGGCTCGCCTGTGCCAACAAGCTGATGCAGCTGCTGGAGAACGAGCCGGAGCTGACCGAGAAGCTCGGCGAAGTGCCGGTGGCGGTGATCGAGAAGGGCAAGGTGCCGGGCGCGCACCTGCTCTCCGGCGCCAACGTCAACCCCTCGGCGCTGCGCGAGCTCTTCCCCGACCTCGACCCGGCCGAGTGGCCCCCCGTCTACCAGGAGGTGACGAAGGACGCCACGTACTTCCTCACCTCGAAAGCGGCGATCCCGCTGAAGCCGCCGCCGCCCAACTTCCGCAAGGAGGGCTACTACACGCTCTCGGTCTCCAAGCTCGGCCGCTTCCTCGCCGAGAAGGCAGAAGAGGCCGGCGTCTACATCCTCTCCGAGACCGCCGCGACCAAGCTCCTGGTCGAGGATCGCATCGTCAGGGGCGTGCGCTCCGGCGATCGCGGCCGCGGCAAAGACGGTGAGGAGCTGGGCAACTTCGAGCCGGGCTCCGACGTGGTCGCCAAGGCGACCGTGCTCGCCGAGGGCACGATCGGCCACCTCACCTACGCCGCCTACGACTACTTCGACATGCACGGCTCCGACCCGCAGGCCTGGGAGCTCGGGGTGAAGGAGATCTGGGAGGTGCCGAAGCCGCTCGACCGGGTGATCCACACGCTCGGCTGGCCGCTGCGCTGGGGCCCGCGCTACAAGGAGGCGGGCGGCAGCTTCATCTACCCGATGGGCGAGGACAAGGTCGGGCTCGGCCTGGTCGTCGGGCTCGACACCACCGACGCAACCTTCAGCGTCCACGACGCCTTCCAGATGTTCAAGACCCACCCCTTCGTGAAGAAGATCCTCGAGGGCGGCAAACGGGTCGGCTGGGGGGCCAAGACGATCCCCTCGGGCGGCTACTGGGCGCTGCCGAAGCGCTTCTCGGTGCCCGGCATGCTGATTGCCGGCGACGCCGCCGGCATGGTCAACATCGCCGAACTCGCCGGCGTCCACTACGCGATGCACGCCGGCATCTACGCGGCGGAAGCGATCGTCGAAGAGCTGAAGCGCGACATCGACTCGGTCAACTTCGAGTCCTACGACAAGAGGGTGCGCGACTCCGACATCGAGAAGGACCTCTACCGCTCGCGCAACATGAAGCAGCCGCTGACCAAGGGCCTGATCTTCGGCGGCATGATGGGCTCGGCGATGGTCGCCACCAAAGGCGCCTTCCCGGGCGGCCACTGGAAGGTCGAGGACAACGCCGAGGTCCCGGTCGAGCTCGGCCGGGCTGCCGAGAAGTACCCCAAGCCCGACAACGAGCTCACCTTCGCCAAGCTCGACTCCGTCTTCCTCTCCGGCAACGCGACCCGCGACGACGCCCCCAACCACGTCCGCATCCAGACCAGGGTGCCGCGCGAGGTCGCTCAGACCTGGGTCTCGATGTGTCCGGCCCAGGTCTACGAGATCCCCGACGAGCAGCTGGAGAACGGCGCCACCGAGGTCGACGTCCACGTCACCGCTTCCAACTGCGTGCAGTGCGGGGCGATCACGGCCAAGGGCGGCCGCCTGACGCTGCCCGAGGGTGGCGACGGGCCGCTCTACCAAGAGACCTGAGCATCGGCAAACTGGTCATGCGGTCGATCCCACGGATGCGCGTTCTGGCTGCGACCGTCCTGGGGATGTGCGCGTTCGTGCTTGCGGCCGCGGCCCCGGCCCACGCCGCGGAATGGCAGGGTTGCGCCCCGCTCTCGGTGACCGCGCGGGGAGGGGCCGCCTACCGCGTGACCGACCTCGAGACGAGGGAAGTCCCCTGCGAGCTCGCGACGGAGATCGTGCGGGGGTTCTACGCGCAGGAAATCGGCTCCTCGGGGGCCGCCGAGGTCGAAGGGTTCGGCTGCGCGTACGGAGCGTCAGGCAAGCGGGTGCGGGTCCTGTGCGTGGCCAGGAGCGGCAACGCTTACGACGGGCCGCAGCGCGTGCGCTGGTACCAGGGTGCCGACGGCGGCGTCGACCCCGACAGCGTGCTGGCCTGCCGCTCCTTCGTCGTCTTCGTCGAAGGCGGCAGGTCCTCCCATGCCTCGACTTTCCAGGCGGGGGAGGTGCGGCGATCCGCCGCGATCGGCTGCTCGATGACCCGCAAGCTGCTCAAGGCGGCATACGGGAAGGGGCCCCTGCGCCCGACCCGCGTCGTCTATCCCCATGCCAACGGTCACATATCGGGCAGGCCCACCTACTGGCTGAGTGGAGGCTGGCGCTGTGGCAACGGCGCCGGCGGGGAAGCCGCTTGCTGGAACGTCGACCATCGGAGCCTGAACGCGATCCCGAGCGAGGGGCGCGACCTCGCGGTAAGCGCGACCGTTCGAATCCGCCACTGAGCACCGGGGGCGCGCAGTAGCTTCCCCGGCGTGATGGTGCTCGGGATAGCTGCGGCGGTGGCGGCCTCGGCCCTGTACAACGCCTCGATCGCACTGCAGGCGCTGGAGGCGCGGGAGGTGGCGGGGGAGCACTCGTTGCGGGTCTCGCTGCTGGGGCGGTTGGTGCGGAACCGGCGCTGGCTGGGGGCTACGGCGTTGGGGCTGGCGGGGTGGCCGCTGGAGATCGCGGCGCTGCTGCTGGCGCCGCTGACCGTGGTGCAGCCCTGCCTGGCGTGTGGATTGAGCCTGCTGCACTGGCTGGGGGCGAAGCGTCTGGGGGAGAGCCCGGGGCGGCGGGAGTGGACGGCGGTGGGGGCGA
>DASZSJ010000083.1:0-14720 GCA_035548675.1 Solirubrobacterales bacterium | reverse complement strand
CTACGAGATAGATCCGGGTCCCGCTCCGTGAGCGCGCGCCCGGCGGGGGCGCTTGCGGGCATAGCCATGACCTTGCTTCTCCTGGCGGTCCCGGGAGGGGCCGTCGCCGAGCGTCCCAACCGGGCCAATCCGCTCGAGGTGCCGCGTCCGGCGGTACCGATGCGCGACGTCGTGTTGGGCGAGTCTGGCGCTGCGGCGGCGCGGACATCGGCCTCCGCGTCGACGCAGCGCGACTCGCTCGACGACGGCAGCGGGGCGACAATCGCCGTTTCCGTCACCCAGGCGTGCGCGGCGCAGTGCAATGTCACCGACCCGCAGCGGGTTGCCGACTTCATCGGCACCCTGATCCACGGCGAGGAGGTCGACCTGCTCACGGTCCAGCTCGACACCGAATACGAGCTCGGCTTCGACTGCGGCTTCGGCGCTGAGGCCTGCTACTTCACCGGCGAGAACAAGATCGTCATCGGCGGCTACGAGGAAGCCGACGGTGACGGGGCAACCTTCGACTTCGTGCTCGCCCACGAGTACGGCCACCACGTCGCCCAGCACCGGGAAATGCCGGCCCCCTTCGGCCGGGCGATCGACTGGGGCCCCGAGCGCTGGGCCAGCCTCGAGGGCGTCTGCCAGGGCGAGCGGCACGGCCGCTTCTACCCGGGCGACGAGGGCGACCACTACTTCGAAGATCCGGGCGAGGCCTTTGCCGAGTCCTTCGCCCGCTACCGCTTCCCGGATGCGCCGCCGACCTGGCGCTACAGCCCGGCGCTGCTGCCCAACGAGGCGGCGTTCCAGGCGATCCGCGAAGACACTCTTTCGCCCTGGCAGGGGCGGACGAGCTTGACGCTCTCCGGGCGCGTTCCGGCCAGGGGGGAGGGCGCAGCCGTCGAGTCCCTGCGTACGCCGCTCGACGGATTGGTCAGCCTGCGCCCAAGAAGCCTGCGCAGGCACGGCTACGAACTGGCCCTTCGTAGCCGTGCCGGCAGGCTCCTGCGCCGCTCCCGGCAGGCCTTCGACCCCGGCAACGGCCTTGCCTACACCGTCTGCGGCGCCCGCCGCCTCCGCCTCATCATCACTTCCACCCGCTCCCGTCCCGGTCCCTTCCGGCTCCAAATCCAGCGACCCTGAGATAATGGCCGCCGGGCGCTAGTCTGCCCGCCTTCCGGGGGCGTAGCTCAGCTGGTTAGAGCGCTGGCCTGTCACGCCAGAGGTCGCGGGTTCGAGTCCCGTCGCTCCCGCTATTGACACCTGCCGCATGGTCATGCGGTTTGCGGGTCGTCTTGCGGGTTTGACCACCCCCACCCTTGCTCCGTCATTGACACCCGTGCGTAGGCGGGCGACCTCGTCGGCGAGTTGGAAGTAGCGCAGGAAGGGCTCGCGCGGCTTGACGGCGACGATCCGGCCCTCGTACTGCCAGACCCGATCGAACAGCGAGGCGATCAGCTTGCGCCGCTCGGCGGCCTTCGGCTCGACCTCCCAGAAGCGGGCGAAGTCGCGCAGGATTGCGTCGGCGCGCTCGATCTGGGGGTCGAGCGGCGGGCGGCTCCGCTCCGCTCTTCGCCGATCGCCTGACAGCGAATCTCGTATTCGTCCTTGGTCAGGTCGCCCATCACGTAGAGCTCGCGCAGGCGTTCGAGCTGGCCGCCCAGCTCCTTGCGCCGTGCGGCGTCGCCGCCCTCGCGCTTGGCGGCCCGGCGCAGCGAGGCGAGCACCACGGCCCGCAGCTCCTCGTCGAGCTGGAAGCCGCGCAGCCACTCGACGATCTGCGCCTCCAGCGGTTCGGCCTTGGTGATCGGCTGCTCGCACTCACCGCCGTAGCGGCGGGTCGAGCACATGTAGCGGCGGACCTGCGGGCTCGATCCCTTCTGGCCGTGCATGCGGGCGTCGCAGCGCTCGCAATAGAGGAGCTTGCGCAGCAGGTACTCCTCAGAGGGCCGGCCAGGTTTGACGACCCGCGCCCAGAAGGTCCGCATCTGCTGGACCCGGTCGAACAGCTCCTCGGGGACGAGCGGCTCATGCAGCCCCTTGATCGAGCGATCCTTGCTGCGCATGCCGGTGACGTAGCCGCAGTAGGCGGCGTTCAAGAGCATGTCGCGCACGGTGTCCTTGCCGAACGGCGCCCGCGACTCGTCAGGGCGCCCTTGGCGTTGAGCCAGGCGGCCATCGTGCGGTCGGACTCCTGGCCGGTCGAGTACAGCTCGAACAGCTCGCGGACCAGCGGCGCCCGCTCCGGGTCGGGGACGGCGAGGCCGGAGTCGGGGTCGCGCAGGTAGCCCCAGGGAAGCTGACCGAGGAGACCGAGTAGTACTCGTCGAACATCTCGTGGATCGACTCGGCGAGGAAGGCGGAGGGGTCGGTCGGGTCTTCGCCCATCGGTTGGGTGACCGAGACGACGCGGATGCCCAGGCGCTCGCGCAGCAGTTGCTTGTAGCGGCGGGACTCGGCCTGGTTCCGGGCAAAGCGGGAGGTGTGGTAGACGAGGACGACGTCGAAGCGCTGCTCGGCGGCGTCTGACATCAGCCGCTGGAACTGCGGCCGGGCGTCGGCCTTGCGCCAGCCGGAGTGGAAGTCGGAGTACTCCTCGCCGAGGTCGAGCCCGTTCTCGGCGGCGAAGCGGCGGATCTGCTCGCGCTGGGCATCGGGCGAGAAGCCCTGTCCCTGCTCCTCGGTCGACTCGCGGATGTAGGCGACCGCGCGCGGCTTCGGCGTCTCAGTCTCCCTCGCCGGCACTTTGCCTTCCGCGTCGCAGCCACCAGTCGCAGAACCAACGCGCGAACGCCTCGATCTCGGGGTGGAGTGGGGGTTGCTGGCATGGTCGTCTCCTCGTTTCCTGGCCCGCTCGGGCCGCCGGCCAACGCCAGCCGGCGAGCCCGGCCCGGTGGTCCGGACACGTTTAGCTCCGCGCGGCCGAGATCTCAACAGGGTTGATCGATCCGCATTCGGGGACGGCCGCGGAGCGCCGGTCATCGCTTCGTCCTCTCGGTTTCCTGGCCGCTGCCGAGCCAATCGACCGCGCGCTCAGGATCGCGGGCATCGCGGAAGATCGGCGCGAAGGGACCGTCCCTCTTCAGGTCGTCGAGCAAGCAGATCGAGATCCCGACCTCGGGGGTTCTGGAGAGCCGCGGGTCGCTGCGCAGCAGCGCCAGCACGGTGGCGCGACGCCGCTCGAGCGCCGGCCTTCGCCCGCCCGCGAGCACGCAGTGCACGGGCGGGAAGAACGGGTAGCGCGGGCGCCAAACTAAGTTTCCATCGGAGCCGGTGAGCCCGTACAGCTCCGCGTAGCGCGACAGCTCGGCGGCGAGCCGGTCGACGGTGAGCGTGGCGCGGTCGATCTCCAGGAAGCGCTGCTCGACCGCGACCCCGTCCTTCTCGATCCGCAGGTAGGTGAGGACCGCGTCCGCGATTAGCCGGCGACGGCGCCGACCGCGGCCACGCGAGAGCGGGTGGGCGACCTCGTGATGCCAGGCGAAGGGGCCGAAGTCATCGCCGCGCTTGCGCGCTGCCTCGACGAAGCAGATCGCGGAGTCGTTGACCGCGAGCGTGTGCGCCTGGAGCGCCCCGGCCGCCTGCTCGGCGCCGATCAGGCGTGGCTCGCCGTCGAGCAGTCCCGCCTCTCGCGCCAGTCTCGCGCCCAGCTCGGTTGCGTGCCAAAGGCGACCGTGGGAGCGCGGCGCCTGCACGAAGCCGGCGAGGCCAGCTTGCTCCAAGCGAATCAAGAGCCGCTGCGTCCAGCGCTCGCCACGACCGGGCAGGTGGATGGCGCGGACCTGGGCCGTTGAAAGCACTCGGTGCTGTGCAAGTGAGGCGGTCACCTCGGTACCCGTCTCGGTGAGCGCGGCCTGGACGGTGACCCGCTTGCTCACTGTTTCGGTCTCTCCCCGCCCGGCACCCAGAGCGTTGTTTGCTCGGTCGACTTGCCCTGTCGGTCTGGCTCGGCGAGCGTCTCGGCCTCGGACGCCGAACCCCCGGACTTCGCCGACTTACGGCGCCGCTTGGTCAGCTCGGCCAGGATGCGCTCGTCGAGCGTCTCCAGATGCTGGATGACCTCGTTCGCCTCGGTTCTGGCGACCGCATCGCCAACTGGCTTCTCGTTTCTGCCTGCCGGAAGTTCGGCCACGTCCTCGACCCTGATTCCCTCCAGCGCGAAGGGCTCGCTCAGCTCACCGCGGTCGGTGACCTGGGCGATGAAGCGATAGCGGCCGAGGCGGGTCAGCGCGGCGGGGTTGGGCTTCCCCGCCCACTCCTTGGTCACCAGCGCCGCCGCATGGGAGTTCATCGTCGTCGCGAGCAGGTGCGAGCGGTTGGTGGCGAGGGCGGTCAGCGTCTGCGGGTTGAGCCGCTCGGGGTTCTGGTTCAGCACAACAGCCCGCAAGCCGAACTTGGCGCTCTGCTCCAGAAGCGCCGCGAGGTTGCCGGAGGCGACGCTGTCGTAGGTCTGGACCTCGTCGAGGAAGACCCAGAAGGGCTTGCGCTCGCCGCCCGTGATCTCCGAGCGTCCCTTTCCCGCGTGCAGCAGGTCGAAGAGCAGCATCCTCTCCCGGCTGCCTGCCGGAGAGCTGACCCTGGCCACAACAACGACGGTCGGGGCTGCCCTGGCCGGGATCTGTGCCACGCTCCGCTCCGAGCCGACCCGCTGGCAGTTGGTCGACCTGCTGTTGGCGGCGCCGGAGATTGAGGGACGGGTGGCAGTCGTCGACGTCCTCGACGGCGGTGCTGCCTGGCGCGATGCCCTGCGGGCTCGCTTTCCGAATGCGCCACTGCTCTGGCCGTCTCCGGCCGCGGATCTAAGGCTCGCCGCTTAGTTCGGCTGCCGCCCTGGCCCCGCTGACCGGCGCCTTCGCCCGGGCGCCTGTCTACGCCCGTCGGCGTGAACTACGGCAGCCGCACCGAGCATGGCAGCGGCCGGCGGCGCTGCAAGGCGCCCGCTTCGCGGGGCCTCGCTGCCGCTCGGGTTCCGAGCCGCCCTGTTGCGTTGCCCTTCGGTTGGCCAATGGGCGGGGGTGACCAAACGATATGCGTCAGACTGGCGTTCATCGACGTCTGCCAGCGCACGATCATTGGCACTATGAAACCACCCGAACATCCGAAACCTCATCGCCAAGCCCGGAGCGGCGATGAGGAGCACCGGGAGGCGCCTGTCGGTCTGTTCGCGATTGCACTTGACGAGGAAGGGGCCAGCCGCTTCCTCAAGGCGCTTGAGCGGCCCGACGGCCGCACGGTCGCCAAGCTCGCAGACCTCCGCCGAGCGTAGTCGGAAAAGTCGCGCTCAGCTCCGAACCTCAATCCGGCGTCCGTTGAGGGCTCCCGCCCGTCGCTCCCGCTCTGGGCACCGCTGAATCCTGAATTTGGGTTCAGGGCATCTTGCCGTTGCTTGGGGAACGGCAGGTACGCTGCGCACGATGCGTGGGCGTGTCTCGGTTCGTAGGCTGCTGCTCCTGATCCTTGGGGTGCTGGCCCTTGCGGTCTTCGTTCTCAACTGGTCCTATGGGCGCCTGCCTGCGGAGCCAGCGCCGACTGGGTCGTTCGCTCAGGTCGGCGATCTGCGAATCCGCTATCTCGAACACCGCGGTGCCGGCGTGCCCGTTGTGCTGATTCACGGTCAACCCGGGACAGCCGAGGACTGGGAAGACGTCACACCCCTGCTCACAGGCCACCGCACGATCGCCATTGACCGCCCCGGCTATGGCTTCTCCAGCGGCGGATATGTGCCGTTCGACCGTCAGCTCGAAGCGATTCACGAACTGCTCGAGAAGCTGCATGTCAGGCGGCCGATCCTGGTTGGCCATTCCTATGGCGGGACGATCTCACTCGGATTTGCCGAGCGCTATCCGAGCCAGGTCCGTGGTCTCGTGCTCGTCGACGCTGCGGCCGGGGGCCTGCAGGTCGAGAGCCTCGAGGAAGTCCAGGCGCACGCGGTTAAATTTCTGCAGCTTCCGGTCATCAGGCAGATCGCCAACGCGACCTTCGCCCAGCTCTTCGCGACGCTCTCGGTGAACAGCGGCGACAGCGAAGCGTTCCATCCCGAGTCGGTCGTGCAAGCACACCGCGACCGCGTCCTGGCGATCAACATGGCCCACGGCGACCTGGAAGCGTTTGCGGGCGAGGCCCTCGCCGCCAACGGGGTAATCGACCAGATTGACGGAAAGCTCGGGACGATCCGTGCGCCAGCGGTGGTGATTCAGGGCGAAGACGACGAATTGGTCGAGGCGACCCATGGGCGCCGTCTCGCCGACGATCTCCCCAGCTCCCGCCTAGTGATGGTCTACGGAGGGCACATGCAGCCGTACGACCATCCGGCGGTGATTGCCAGGGCGGTTCAAAGCATCGGGGAGATCATCCTCCGATCCAAGCTTGGCGAAGCGCGGGGATCGGGCCCGGGAACTCGCGAATAGCGGCGGGTACTCAGGTCCGGATCTCGATGCGGTGCCCAGAGTGGGTTTGACCCACCGTCGCTCCCGTTGTTCCCGAGTCCGGCAACGAGCGCGCCAGTTACGGGCCTCCTCCGTGCGCGGCTCGCTGAGTAGGTCGAGGATCCGTGCTGGGCAACGGTCGTCGAATGGGCCGAGGTGCTCGCTGATCGGCTTGACGTGGAGGCGACTCCCTTCGCGTCTGACGATGAAGACAATCCCCCAAACCCTTTGCGTGCCCTTGCACCTCACCGCGGCGTAGACGACGTTGCCGCCTCTGACCGCATCGACCAACTGCTGCCGCGTGATCTTCTCTCCAAATACAAAGGCGACCGTCGCTTTCGCGGTCAGCCGTCCATCGAAGTCGCCGCTGGTCCAGGCCATGCCCTCTCCCTTGGTGTTTCCTCGTTAAGGCTTGGGCGGCCGCGATTCGCCCCCGGCAGGCGATCTCGTACAAACGGCCCAGGACTTGTACAACGAGTGGTACCTTTATTTCATGGCGGCGGCCAGAGATAAGAAGCCGATCGCGCTCGGCACGAGCGAGGCCCGGCGCGGCCTTCCCCAGCTCGTTAAGAAGGCGTCGTCGCGGCGTAAACCTTCCTCCGATCTCGAGAGCAACGTGGTCCGGATCACGACTCGGGGTCTGGAGGGATCGGCGTCGTTGATTCCCACCGTGGATCTGGTTGCGGCCAGGGAGAGGATCGAACAGCTGGAAGAGGATCTGGAGAACGCCGGGCTGGCGCTGTTTCTGCAGGAACGCCTCGCGAGGAGCGAGGGCGAGCGACTGAGCGCCGGCGATTTCTTGGCGGAGATCGGGATGGGGGAGTTCGTTGAGCAGCTCCCCGGAGGCTGAGCGGCACCAAGTCGAAGCGCTGGCGGAGGCGACGGCCGACGCCAACGAGTTGGACGAAGCCCTGAGGCGCGAGGTCGCGCGCATCGTAGTCGAGCTGCATCGCAACCCCCACCACGGCGAGCTAATGGGGGACAAGCCGCCCCGCGTGCTGAAGGGCTGTCGCAAGGTCCGCTTTGACGAACCGGGCTGGAAGGGCAAGCCGCGCTACCGCTTCGTCTACCGCAACGAGCCGACAGACGGCGCGCCGGCGAAAAGCGTCGTCTTGGCGATCGGACGCCGCGACCGAATGATCGCCTACGCCAAGGCCGCTCGCCGCGTCAAGGAGCAGGCGGCCCATGAAGGCCAATCGAGTTAGCTGAGCGGCTCGCGCGCCTCAGCTCCGAATCTCAATCCGGTGTCCTTCGAGGACTTCTGCCCCGTCGCTCCCGTCGAGTGCCTGCAAATCGGCGACTAACTGTCCTTTGCTTCTACTGCGGAGGCATGTCGAAGAGCTCCACCAAGCATCTGGTGACCTGGTGACCGTCTCAGGCCCTAGCTCCGCGGCGCGTAGCGGTGGTGCAGCATCAGGGTGTTGCCGTCGGGGTCGCTGAAGACGGCCATGTGACAGACGCCGCTGTCGATGGTGTCGCCGAGGAAGGTGACGCCCTTGGCCTCGAGCTCGGCGCGGCTGGCTTCGACGTCGTCGACGTGGAAGGCGGTGGGATGGGTGTTGGGCTCGAATGCGCGGCCGATGGCGGCGGCGTCCATGACCTGGAGGGTGAGGTTGCCGGTCTCGAACTCGCCGCCGGGGACTTTGCCGTAGTCGACCGAGTGCTCGAGGCCGAGGGTCTGGCCGTAGAACTCGACGGCGGCTGGGTAGTCCTCGACGAAGACGGTGGCGAAATCGACGCCGGTGATCGGGCTGCTCATGGAGTCCTCCTGGCTTGGTGGCGATGTGCTTGAGAGAGTAGGCGTCGCTGGAAAGATCGGCTTCGAGCGGAGGGCTGTTCGGCGTGCTGGCGAAAGGGGCGCCGTGGATCCGATGCCCCTGAGCGATGGAGACCGGGCTGCGTTGCAGGCGCTGGTGCCATTGGCGGGCGCGCTCGGGGCGGGCACGATCTTCGCGCTGTTCTTCGGCGGCAGGCGCCGGGCGGGCTTTGCCGTCTTCGAACTCTTCACGATCGTCGCGGTGCTCACCGCCGTGGGCTCGACGGCCTACTTCAGCATCGCGCTCCTGCACCAGAACGAAGCGATCACGGGCGATGACCTGACCCGGACAGCTACGCCACTGCTGGTGGCGGCCGTGCTGCTGGTCTTCGTCAGCGTCTTCGCCCGATTGCCGGGGTCCTTCACACGGGTGATCGCACTGCTGCCGTTGGCGGCCCTCGGCATCGTCATCGCGGCGCTGCTTGCCAGCAACACCTGGTTCGCCCAGCCGGAAAGCATCATCCCGTTGGCTGTGGCGATCCTCGCCGTGGGTGTACTCGTCGGGGTGCTCGCGTGGGGCGCGGAGCGGGCAGACATCGGCTGGGACCGTCGCTGGGAACGGCGGAGGCTGACGCGGCTCTACGCGGAGGACTACTCGCCGGAGGAAAAGTCACTCCATCTCGCCTTGCCAAGGCGAGATCAACGGGAGCAGGCGGTGGGGATCTCGTGCTGGACTCGCAAGGGCCGTACCTACCTCGACCTGCCGACGGGCTGGCGCCTGCGTTCCGAGGTGCACCGCCGCTGGCGAGCGCAGGCGGTTGGCGAGGCTCGTCCGCCGGTCGGCTCGGTGATCCTCCTGCGCACGCAGATCTGGCCTCGCATTCCACTGCTGCGCAAGCACGCCAGGGTGGGTTTCCATTTGCTCGAGCCCTCGCGTGGAGGTGAGGGCCGCCTGGTCGAGCTCGAACCGAACGACGACGGCCTCTTCGACGTCACCGGGCTCGGCGTAATCTAAGCCGGTGGAGTTGGGGGGAGACACCAAGGCAACCCTGCTCGCGGCGGCGCTGATGTTCCTCTGGGCGCTGTTGCTGGGGGTGATGAAGTACCGCCAGATGGAGGCCTCCGAGGAGGCGCTCGCCCATCCGTACACCGACATCGCCCACCGCGCCGCGCTGCTCTACAGCTTCGCCCTGCTGCTGGTGGCGACCTTCGTCGAGTTGAGCGGCTGGGGTACGGCGGTCAACCTGATCGCCGCCGGCGCGATGACCTTCTACTTCTACGCCGCGGTCGCCGGCTACATGTTCCACGGCTGGAGGCGGGACACCGACAACCAGTTTCGCCAGCCGGTGCCGGGGATGAAGCCCTTCATGGCGAGCCTGATCGTCGCCGAGATCGGCGGCTGGCTGGTGCTGATCGCCGGCTTCCTCGACGCGCAGATCTTCTAGCCGTTGGCGGCGGGCGGGGGCGGATCGCCGCTGACCACGCAGTCCCTGGCGTCGGTCAGCTTCAGCGGTTCGGTGTTGGGGAAGGCTTCCAGCAGGGCGTCGGCGATCAGGTGGCCGCGGGCGGCGTAGCCTTCGGAGGTGAAGTGGATCCCATCGGGGATGTACCACTTGTCCTTGACGTCGGCCGCCCAGTTGTAGATGCGCATGTTGGGGTAGCGGTCGCAGGCGGCGAGCAGCGCTTCGTTCCAGCTCTTCATGTTGGCCTCGGCGTAGGGACCGTTCGGGACCAGTGATTTGACGTTGATCCAGAGCACCGGTTCGTCGCCGATCGTCGTCATCATGCTCGCGATCCGGTCGTCGTAGGTGAACTTGGAGCCGACGGCGACGTTGGCCGCCTCGTTGGTCCCCATCGCGATCACCCAACAGCCCCTGAAGCCTTCGTTCTTCCACGCTTCCGCCACTTCCTGGGCGTTCGGTTCACCCTCGAAGTTCTCGTAGATCGAGCGCGCTCCCGCCACCTCGAGGTGCGCGGTGGTGGCACCGACGCGCGCGTACTGGGCGGCGATCAGCTCGTTGCGCGGCAGATATTCTTCGGAGACGAGCCCCTCCGAGGTCGAGTCGCCGATGTGGACGACCGCTTCGCAGGAGGTCGCCAGCGGCTTGCGCCTGACGTGCTTGGCCGTCACCGTCTTCGCCACCTTTTCGGCGCCGATCGCGGGTGAGTTGGAGACGCCGAGCCCGGCGAGCCCGGCGATCGCGAAGACGACCACGACGCCGCCCGCCCCGATCGCCACCCAGCCCTCGCGCGGTACCCGCTCCCGCCGCCAGCCGCCCGCTTTCCATTGGGCCCAGAGCCGCCCGAGTGCGCCGTGGCGGATCGGGTTCTCGACGTAGCGCCAGGAGAGCTCGGCGACCGCCATGATCGCCGCCACCTGCAGGATCGCCCGCGGCAGGCTGGGCCCGTGCGGGCCCTGCGGCGAGGTCAGCACGATGATCGGCAGGGTCCAGAGGTAGATGCCGTAGGAGCGTTCGCCGATCCACTGCATCGGCTTGCAGCCGACGATCGGCCCCAGTCGCGAGGCGGGGTGGGCGAAGGCGGCGACCGCGAGCGCGGTGCCGATCGCCAGCAGGGCGAAGCCGCCCCGGTAGATGAAGGGGTCGAACTCGTTCGACTGCCAGAACATCACCCCGATCGCGAGCAGGCCGAGCAGGCCGGCGGCGTCGATCGTCCGCCGTGCCTGCGGGGTCACCCGGCCGCTGAGGCTGCGACTGGGCCAGACCATCGCCAGCGCCGCCCCGACCAGCAGCTCGAGCGCCCGCGTGTCGGTGCCGTAGTAGACCCGCGAGGGGTCGAGCGAGGGGTGGTAGAGGATCGCCATCAGGATCCCCGAGCAGAGCGCCGCGAGGAGGGCGACGGCGGCGAGGCGCGGCCGGGGCCCCGGCTTGCGCCGCGCTTCCGGCACGAAGTACAGCGCCGCCGCCAGCAGGAAGGGCCAGACGATGTAGAACTGCTCCTCGACCGAGAGCGACCAGAGGTGGTTGAGCGGCGAGGGTGGCGCGAAGCGGGCGAAGTAGGAGACTTCGTGGAGGATCAGCCACCAGTTGTTGAAGTAGCCGACGGCGCTGAGCTCGGCCATGCGGAAGTCGCCCGGCTGATGGGGCCCGATCACGGTCACCCAAGCCATCACCACGATCAGCATCAGGAAGAGCGCGGGCAGCAGGCGCCGCGCCCGCGCCAGCCAGAAGGCCTTCAGCTCGATCCCGCCGCGGTTGACCTGGTTGAGCAGGATGTCGGTGATCAGGTAGCCGCTGAGCGTGAAGAAGACGCCGACGCCGAGCAGGCCGCCTTCGGCCCAGCCGAATTTGAGGTGGTAGAAGACGACCCCGAGCACGGCGATCGCGCGCAGGCCGTCGAGGCCCGGCATGTAGCGCTGGCCGCGCCCTACCGGTTCAGGCATCGTTGCCGAGCGCGATCGGGACGAGTTCCAGCGCCGTGCCGAGGATCGCGTCGAGGATCTGCGCCTCGCGGCGGGCGAGCTTGCGAGCCGGCGGCAGGTCGGGGCCGGACTCGAGCGCCGGGGGGCGGGGGTGGCGCTGGCTGGCCGTGGAAAGGCCGAGGCAGGCCTCGATGCCCTGGGCGATCAGTCGCGCCCGCAGCTCGGCGCCGGCGGCGATCGGGTGCAGGCCGTCGGACTGCATCAGCTCGGGATGGGCGGCGACGGCGCCGGCCCAGTCCGGCGTCTGGGTTCCGGGCCGCGCCGCCGCGAAGGCCCTGACCACCATGTTCTTGCCGGTGTTGTCGATCCCGTTGACGGTGAAGCCATGGACGGTCGGAACCACCATGCAGCGGTCGCCGACCGTCGCCGCGACCTTTTCGAGGTTTTCGGCCAGGATCTCGGGATAGGCGGGGTTGTCGTTGGTGCCGGCGTCGAAGACGATCACCGACTGCGAGGGGTCATAGCTTTCCTGGAAGAGGTCGAAGATCTGGAAGCTGTTGGACCCGCCCACCGCGTCGACGGTCAACGGCACCCCCGGCAGGTAGCGCTTCACATAGGGCGAGGTCAGTTCCTCGAGGCTGTCGCCGACGATGAGGACTTCGCCGCTGCCACTCGCGCTCGCGGGCGGCGCGGGAAGGGCGAGGGCAACAAGCATCGCCGCCAGGATCGCGAGCTTGCGAGCACTCGGCATCTGGGGAATTTCTACACTACTCAGATGCGGCTCAGCACGGCGACAGTCGGCATGCTGCTGGGCCTTTCGCTCTTGCTGGGAGGTTGCGGCGAGGACCGGACGACAGCCGCCGGCCCCGCCAGCACCGTCGCTGCGGCGGAGGATGGGAGCGCGGGCGCAAGCGCCGGCCCCGGTCCTTCCACCGGCCGTTCCTGCCGGCGCGAGCTCGGCCCCTTCGCCGCCGCCCTGGCATCGCTGCGCGACGACCTCGCACGCGGCCTCGACTACGACGCGTACCTGCAGCGGGTGCAGAGCACCCGTGCGGCTTACGCCAGGATCCACCCCGGCCGTATCCCGGTCGCCTGCCTGCTGGAAAGTGGCGATGCGGCCGAGGAGGCCCTCAATCTCTACATAGATGCCGCCAACGCGTGGGGCGACTGCCTGGCGACGGTCTCCTGCAGCACGCGCTCGATCGAACCCCGCCTGCAGCGCAAGTGGGGGCTGGCCGAGGGCCGGATCGCCGTCGCCCAGCAGGGCCTGCGCTCCGCCCCGAGTGGCTAGACGGTCGATCTCACGGAATTCCCGTGAGCAAGAGGCCGTGCCGCCAGGCGCTTTGGCGAGCCCGCCGGTGCCGAGTGTTCGATTGACCCCATATACGGTGGCAAATCGAACACTCGGCACCGAGCAGCACCGCGGGCGGCCCACTTGGAATCGGAAGAGGTCGTGATTCCGCGGCTGTCGCCGTGGAATCGATCATCTAGCGGTCCGGGGCGCCGCGGGCGATGTAGATCGCCTTGGTGTGCGTCGTTTCGTCGAGCGGCTGGCGCGGGATGCCGTCGATCCCGTGCCCGTAGATATCAAGGCACTCGAGGCCAGCGCCGCGCAGCGCCGCCAGCACCTCGGCTTCCGGAAAGTGGCGCTGGCGGTGGCTCAGCGCCTCTCCCGAGTCGAGTTCCAGCCGCGCTTCGCAGATCGAGCTCGGCGGCACGTCGGGGGCCGCGAGGCCACGCCAGACGAGCCGCCGCCCACCCCGTTCAACCACCTCGGTTTCGGCGAAAAACGTCCGGTAGGCCCGCAGTGCGTTGACGTCGAAGAGGAGCAGGCCGGTGGGTGCCAGGTTGGCCCGCATGCCCGCCAGCGCCCGCTCCAGTTCGGCTGGACTGAGCAGGTAGTTGACCGCGTCGTCGAGCGCCCAGACAAGGTCGAACTCGCCGAACACGGGCAGGTCGAGCATGTCGGCTACGGTGAGCTCGACCGCCTCGCCGGCCTTGCTGTGCGCTCGCTCCAGCATTTCCGGTGAGATGTCGCAGCCGGTGACCTTCCAGCCACGCGGCAGCATCTCGAGGAAGCTCTTGCCGGTGCCGCAGCCGACGTCCAATAGCCGCTCCCCGCGCAGTCCGTGGCGCTCGAGGATCTTCAGCAGGTCGGCGGTCCAGAGGTCGTATTCATGGTGTGCGGTGAAGTCGTCGTACACCGCCGCCATCGCCTCATACGTGCGCTCGGCGCTCTCCCCTCCCGTTCCAGGCACCGCAGTTAAGGCCATGGTTTTAAGACCGGATTTCTGATCTAAAAAGTTTCAACACTAAATTTCACCTTTTTGATTTTAGAAGTAGTACGGTCGAGCAATCAACGTTTCGATCATTCAAGATTCAATTCCGGGAGATGGTTGGGAGTGGGATGAGGCGCATCGCTTCTGTCTGCGCATGGCCTATCACTACTCGAGCAACCCCGGCGAGGCGGAGGACATCGCCCAGGATGCGCTGCTACGGGCCTGGCGCCGTCGCGCCACGTTGCGTGACGTCTCCCGGCGCAAAGAGTGGCTCGGCACGATTGTCCGCAACGAGGCCTATCGCCACCACGCCCGGGTCCGCCCCGACCCGGTCGACGAGGTCGACAGCTGGGAGGCGGAGGAGGACGAGGGGATCGTATCGACGGTCGAACGCGCCGACCTGCACGCCGCGCTCAAGCGCCTCAGCGAGCGCGACCGCAAGCTGATCGAGCTGCGCTACGAAGAGGACCTGACCCAAGAGGCGATCGCCCGCCGCCTGGGCATTCCCGACGGCACCGTCAAGGTTCGCCTTCATCGGGTTCGGCATCGGTTGCGCAAGGAGATGAGCGGGCTGGGCAGCTAGGGGTGGCTGGGTGAACCCTGTGCTACCCCCGAGGCCCCCGCGACGAATCACAGGGCGCAAACCAAGGCGCTCCGAGCCGCCCCGTAGCTCCCAGAGCTTCCGAGCTTCGAAGCGGCCTCGAAGCCCTGGGCAGCGGCTTAGTTCGAATCGCCCTAAGCCAGTCGATTCGACAGAACCCCACGAGCACAGCAGAACCCCACGAGCAAAGGGCGAGCGAGCTTGCGAGCCCTGTGGCGCCTGAGCCGCACCTCGGAGGAGCCGGCGCTGCCCTGCGATCGATTTGCCACCGTATAGGTGGGTCAATCGATCGCAGGGC
>DASZSJ010000082.1:0-10243 GCA_035548675.1 Solirubrobacterales bacterium | reverse complement strand
CCGAGTGTCTGGTTTGCCACCGTATACGTGGGTCAACTCAACACTCGACACCGCGGGCTCGCCCAAAATCGCCTGTCGGTCGGCTTCTGCCTCTTCCTGGGTCCGTTGCTGACGAAATTCGTGGAATCAATCATCTAGGGGTAGAGCTCGACCTACGGATAGAGCTCGAACTCGTGCTCGCCGACGCGGACGTCGTCGCCGGGCTCGAAGCCGGCGGCGCGCAGGGCGGCGATCACGCCGATCTCGTTGAGGCGCTGCTCGAGGTAGGCGAGGGCCTCCTCGTTGGCGACGTCGTGGCGCTCGAAGAGCATCTCGACCCCGCGTCCGGTGACGCGGAAGGCGCCGTCGCCCTCGCGCTCGATCGCGTAGCCGCCCTCGCCGGCCGGACGGTAGACGCGGTGCTCGGCCTCAAATTCTGCACTGGGCTCCGCAACGGGGTGAGGGCGGGCGGGCGGCGCCTGCGCCAGCTCGGCGAAGATCCAACCGCGCAGCTCGTCCAGACCCTCACCGGTTGCAGACGACACCGCGACGACGGGGGGTGCGTGAGGTTTGCGTTCCATATCGATGTCAACCTCACTCACCCTCTGAGCCGAGAGGCGGGATCGCCACTCCGCGAGCGCTCGGGCCACCTCATCGCGCGGCAGCAGGTCTCGCTTCGAGAGCACGACCAGCTCGGGCAGGAGGTCGAGCCCGGCGCCGTAGGAGGCCAGCTCCGCGCGCACGGCTTCGTAGTTGGCAACTGGGTCGCCCTCCAGTGGCGCCAGCTCGACCAGGTGGACCAGCATCGAACAGCGCTCGACGTGGGCGAGGAACTCGTGGCCGAGGCCGGCCCCCTCCGCCGCCCCTTCGATCAGGCCCGGGATGTCGGCGATCACCGCCTGGCGGTCGTCGCTGTCGATCGTCCCCAGCACCGGCGAGGTGGTGGTGAAGGGATAGGATCCGACCTTGGAGTCGGCCCGCGTCAGCCGCCCCAGCAGCGAGGACTTGCCGGCGTTTGGCAACCCGATCAGGCCGACGTCGGCGAGCAGCTTCAGCCGCAGCTCGATCCAGCCCTCCTCCCCGCCCGTCCCCTTCTCGGCGAATCGCGGCGCCTGGCGCGTTGAGGTCGCAAAGCGCTTGTTGCCATGCCCGCCGCGGCCGCCGTGCGCGACCACCGCGCGCTGCCCCGCCTCGACCAGGTCGACCCGGCTGCCATCCACCGCCTCGGCCTGCGTCCCGGGCGGTACCGACACCTCACGGTCCTCCCCCCGGGCTCCGTGCCGGTTCGACCCTTCCCCGTGACGTCCCCGCTGCCCGCGGAAGTGCTTGCTCCCCTTCAGCGCCCCCAGGTCCCGCCGCGAGGGGTCGCAGACGAGCACGACGTCACCGCCGTGCCCGCCGTCACCGCCGTCGGGCCCGCCCCGCGGCACGTGAGCCTCGCGCCGGAACGAGACGCACCCCTTGCCGCCGGCCCCGCCCTCGACCCAGATCTTCGCCCTGTCGTACATCGCGGTCAGCGTAGACCGTCACCCAGGCCCTCCGTTCCTCGCCCCAGCAGCCGTTTCGCTCGTGGAGCCGACGATCCCCGACTGCAGGTAGGCGGTCTCGCGGAAGACGGTGCCCGCCGGCACGCCGTACTCGGCCGTGGAGGGCGGGCCGAAGATCATTTCGGCCTGGGCGAGGACCCTGGACGTGCGGCGGTCGAAGATGAGCTCGCGGCCGAATCCGCGTTCGCGGACCCAGGTGAGCGCGTCGCCGCGGCGCCCGGCGACGTCGGCGACGCCGCGCTCGTGCCCGATGCCCGGCAATTCGGCAAGTGCACCGAAGGCGGCCGCGCGCAGCGCCGGGCTCGTCACCGGTTCGCTCAGTATTTCCATCAGCCTTTCGGCCGTCACGCTGCCCCTTCGCGAGCTGGCCGGCGACGGCGAGCCGCCGGGAGGGCGGCGTTCGATCGCCAGGCGCAGCGCTTCCGGCTCGGTCGGCAGCCTGAAGAGCTTGGGGACGTTGGCGAAGACGTGGCGGCCCCGCCAGGAGCGGGACGCGTATTCCTTCACGAGGTGGCCGGAGCCGTCGGGGCGCACGGCGTGTTCGTCAGGGTCGTAGGCAAACGGGGGCGGCGAGCCCGCGTCCCGCCAACGTTCCTGGTCGGCGCTGGAGAGGAATTGGACCCGGCCGAGGGCTTCGCGAACGCGCGTCTTGCCGTCGGAAGCCGTCCATACCTCCTTCTCCGTGGGCACGAGAGCGGGAAGCGCGTCCCCCTCGGGGCCCAGGAGGTTCGCCGTGAAGTGCCTTGGCTTCGCCCTCGATCCCGCTCCAGGGCCATCCGGTTCCCAGCCCTGCAACTCGACCACCTTCGTCTTCGCGTAGAGGAACTGCCCCGCTGCTGGCAACGCCTCGGCCGGGACGTCGGAGGCGGCGCCCTGGGGAATCTCGATCGCACCGATGCTGCTGGCCGGCGCCGCGACCGGCTTGCACGGCTCGACCGGCCCTTTGACCACCCGGAACTGGGCCTGGTAGCCGCCTTCGGGGTCGCCGTCGAAGGGGTTGGGCGAGCCGGAGATGACCACGCTCTGGTCGGGACGAAACGACCCGGGGTCGAGGCTGACGTTGGGGATCGATTCGCGCGACTCCTCCGCGGAAAGATCGCTGCGCCTGTAGGCCCGCCAGCGTTCGCGGTACTGGCGGGCGCTCATCACCCCGATCGTCAGCGCCGGGGCCGGCCCGGCCACGTCGAACCCGCCGGTCCTCCCGCCCAGCGACGTCTTCACGGTCGAGGACGTGAGGCGCCGCTCGCGACAGGTCGACCCGGCCGGCAGCCAGTTCACCTGCGCCGGGATTCCAGCCTGCTCCAGGGCCCGTTCCAGGCCCGCGGCGTCTTCGAGGCTGTAGATCTCGATCGTCACGCCGCCGCCCTCCTGCGGCTCCACCGCGAAGGCTTTCGAGGTGTTGTCGCCGCCGGAATTGACGACGAGGACGACCGCGGCCACGGCAAGCGCCGCCGCCGCGGCGAGCACCAGGCGCGGCGGGCGGCGGCGGCTCGTCCTGGCCGAGACGGGAACCGTCGCCTCGGAGCCGGACGGGGCCGCGCCGCGCTCGGCGACGACGGCCCTCAACCGGTCGAGCAGACGTTGCTCGAAATCGTTGCCTCCAGTTTGCTGCTCGCTCATTGGCGCCCCTCCTTTCGCTGGGACGATTGATCGACGGCCCCGAGCTCGGCGCGCAGCTTGCGCCGCGCTCGGTGCAAGCGCACCCGGGCAGTGACTGGTCGCAAGCCGGCTGCGGCGGCGGCCTCGGCGACCGTGAGCTCGTCGAGCGCGACCAGCTCCAGCACCGCCCGCTCGGCCTCGGGCAAACGATCCATCGCTGCGTAGAGCTCGCGCGCGCGAGAGGCGGCGTCGATGCGCGCGTCGATGCGCGCCGCGTCGTCGGAGTCGAGCAGGGCGCTGCCCCGCCAGCGATCCTCCCTGCCCCGCTCGGCATTGCGGCGGCGGGCGTCGTTGGCGATCACGAGGCGGGCGATTCCGTAGAGCCAGGCCCGCGGCGTCCCCCTGCCGGGCCGGTAGCCGTCCGCCGACTCGATCGCCGCCAGGAAGATCTCGGCGGTCAGGTCCGCGGCTCGCTCGCGCTCGCCGACGCGGCGGGCGATGAAGTCCTGCAGGCCCTCGACGTGCTCGCGGTAGAAGGCCTCGAAGATGTCGGGGTCGACGCCGATCCAGCGCAGCTGCTCGGGACCGACGCCGCGCTCGCGCACGCTGACCAGCGCCAACTGACGACCGAGCGAGGTCGGTGGACTGGGCAGATCCAGGTCAGCCTCCATACCCCTTATTGGTCGCGGGACGGAAAAGCGTTACCTACTTCGTCGAAAGGGGCCGCCCGGGGCGAGCCCGCGATGCCGAGTGTTGAATTGACCCCCATATGCGGTGGCAAATCAAACACTCGGCACCGAGCACCGCTCGGGGCAGCCCACTTGGAGCCGAAAGAGGTCGCGATTCCACGGCTGCCGCCGTGGGATCGATCATCTGGTCCCTCAGGAATCTAGCCCTGCAGGACCGAGATGGTGCGGCCCTTGCGGGACGGCTTGAAGTCGACGACCCCGGCCCGCGCCGCGAAGATCGTGTGGTCGCGGCCGATGCCGACGCCCTCGCCGGGCCAGAAGCGCGTACCGCGCTGGCGCACGATGATCTCGCCGCCGCTCACCTTCTGGCCCGCGAAGACCTTGACCCCGAGCATCTTGGGGTTGGATTCGCGGCCGTTACGGCTGGAGCCGAGTCCCTTCTTGTGCGCCATCAGTCGTCCTTTTTAGCAGCCGGTTTTTTCGCAGCTGTTTTTTTGTCTTTGGCAGCCGGTTTTTTCTCAGTGGCCTTTTTCGCAGCGGGTTTTTTCTCAGTGGCCTTTTTCGCCGGAGCTTTTTTCGCAGCGGGTTTCTTCGTGGCCTCTTTTTTCGCGGCTGGCCTTTTCGCCTCAGCCGGCTTTTTCGCCGCTGCTTTTTTCTCAGCCGGTTCAGCAGTCTTCGCAGCCGCCTCTTTCTTGGCCGCCGGCTCCGCTTTCTTCGGCGCCGCGGCTTTGCGACCGCCGAGGCTGATCTCGGTCACCTCGAGCTTGGTCAGCTCGGAGCGGTGCCCGGCGCGGCGGCGGTAGCCCTTCTTCGGCTTGTATTTGAAGACCTTGATCTTCGGCCCGCGCAGGTGCTCGGCAACGGTCGCCTCGACCTTGACCTTCTCGAGCTCCTTGGCGCCGGCGACGACCTCTTTGTCACGGAAGAGGACCGGGCGCAGCGTCACCTTCTCGCCCTCCTTGGCGCTGAGGCGATCGACGAGCAACGAGGTGCCCATCTCCACCCGGTACTGCTTGCCACCGGTCTCTATGACTGCGTACGTGTTCATTCGTCCTTGCTGCCCTGGCTTGAGCTTGACCTGCCGCGACCGCCCCTGCGGCCGCGACGGCGACTGCGCGAGGGCGTGGATTCTAGCTCGGAGCCGTTTTCCTCGCCGCCTGCGCCGTTCTGCGCTTCCCCCTCGGGCAGCGTGGCCACCGCGGCGGCCCGCTCCACCCGCTCGATCCGCACCAGCTTGCGCTCGCCGACGAAGGGCCCGCCGCCGGTGACGCTGACGATGTAGGAGTCGAGCCGGGCAACGGCGTCGTCGGCGTTGTACATATGCGGCTCGTCGAGCTTGACCAGCACCTCCTCGCCGACCTTGAAGGGCAGCGCCCGCTCCTCGATCGCCTCGCGGGTGCCGGTCTCAACCACTTCGAAGGTGTCAATCGGCAGCGCGTCGCCACCCTCGAAGTGGAACTGTTTGCCGCTCTCCGCCTCCAGCTCGGCGAGGCCGCTGTCGGGGTCGATCAGCTCCGCCGCCACCTTGGGGTGGACCCGCAGCAGCAGCGCCTCGGCGTCCTTTGCCCCGGCGGCGATGTCGGGCAGGCGCCGCATCGCGTCCAGCGCCACCGTCTCGGCCGAGAGCACGACGCCTTCGCCCGCGCAGGTCGGGCAGGGCACGGTGAGGATCTCGCGCACGCCGTCGGTGACGTTCTGGCGCGTCATCTCGACCAGGCCGAGCGGCGAGACCTCGACCACGTAGCTCTTCGACTTGTCGGCGTCGAGCGCTTTGCGCAGCGTCTTCAGCACCTTGTCGCGGTTGCGCGCCCGCGCCATGTCGATGAAGTCGATGACGATGATGCCGCCGATGTCGCGCAGGCGCAGTTGCCGCACCGCCTCCTCGGCCGCCTCGGTGTTGACCCTGGTGATCGTCTCCTCGAGACCGCCTTTGCCGCGGCCGGTGAAGGAGCCGCTGTTGACGTCGATTACAGTCAACGCCTCGGCGTAGTCGATGATCAGGTAACCGCCGGAGCCGAGGTCGACGCGCTTGCCGAGCGTCGACTCGATCTCCCTGTCGATTCCCCACTTCTCGAAGAGCGGCTTGCGCTCCTCGTAGAGCTCGACGCCGTCGACCAGCTCCGGCGCGGTGCGCTGGAAGAAGCTCGTCACCCGTTCGAACTGCTTGGGCGAGTCGATGATCGCCTTCTCGAAGTCGCTGAGGAAGACGTCGCGCAGGACCCGCACCGGCAGGTCGGCCTCCTGGAAGATCAGGTCCGGCGCCTCGACCTGCTCGCTGCGCCGCTCGAGCACGTCGTTGAGCTTGTGCAGGTAGCCGATCTCACGCACGAAGTCGGCCTTTTTCGCCCCGTGGGCGGCGGTGCGGACGATCAGCCCACCCGGCCCTTTGTAGGTGCGGTCGACCATCTTGCGCAGGCGGTCGCGCTCGGAGTCGGCGAGGCGGCGGCTGACGCCGACGCCCGATCCCTGCGGGGCGTAGACCAGGTAGCGACCGGCGATCGAGACGTTCATCGAGAGCCGGGCGCCCTTGCTCTTCAGCGGGTCCTTGACCACCTGCACGACGATCTCCTGACCGGGTTTGATCAGCTCGTCGATGCGGCGCCCTTTGCCGCGGCCGCGCCTCGGCGCCTGCTCGCCGCCCGGCAGGACGATCTCGTCGACGTGGAGGAAGCCGTTGCGCTCGAGGCCGATGTCGACGAAGGCGGCCTCCATGCCGGGCAGGACGTTGTCGACCTTGCCCTTGTAGATGTTGCCGACGATCGAGCGCCGGCCGCGGCGCTCGATGTAGAGCTCCGCGACGTCGCGCTTGCCGCCTTTCGTCTTCGACTCGAGTACGGCCACGCGGGTCTCGCCGCGATCGGCGGAAACCAGAATTGTCTTTTTCATTTGGAGTTAGCTCAGTTCAGGTAGGTACGCAGCCCGGCCCCCTTCTGGGGATCACCAGGCGAACCTGCCTTTCTGGCTGAGCCGCGCTTGCATGTGAATGCTCTGCAGGACTCCCACCGCCAGGAAGGTCGCCAAGACAGACGACCCGCCGTAGCTCATCAGCGGCAGGGGGATCCCGGTGATCGGCATGATCCCCAGGTTCATTCCCACGTTTACGAAGACCTGGAAGAGCAGCATGGCGGCGATGCCACCTGCCACCAGGGTCCCGTAGGAGTTCTTCGAGAGCGTCACGATCCGCAGCGCCCGCCAGATCAGCAGGGCGTAGAGGGATAGGACCAACGCGGCGCCGAAGAATCCGTAGCGCTCACCGATCACAGCGAAGATGAAGTCGGTGTGCCGCTCAGGGACGAAGTCGAGCCGCGTCTGGGTGGCCCGATCGCCGCGTCCGGTCTTCTCCCCGGAGCCGATGGCGATCTTGGCCTGATTTTGCTGATAGCCCGCGTCGGCGGGGTCCGCGCTGGGGTGCAGGAAGGAGGTGAGTCTCTCCTCCTGATAACCCTTCAAAACCGGCGTCCCAACTGCGGGCGCCACGACGAGGACCGCCGCCGTCAAAACGACGAGGGCTGCGCCGATCACCGCGAAGTGCGTCCAGCGGACGCCCCCCACGTACATCACGGCGAGGGTGATCGCCCCGTACACCAATGAGGTGCCGAGGTCCGGCTGCAGGAAGACGAGCGCAGCCGGTGCCAGGCCGAGGCAGAGGTAGCGCACCGTGCGCTGCCAATCCGACCCGTTCCTGGCGCCATCGATGACAAAACCGGCAAGGGCCAAGACGAGCAGCACCTTGCCCAGCTCCGATGGCTGGAAGCTGAAGAAGGGAAGTTCGAAGGCACGCCGCGAGCCGCGCGCGGCGAAGCCGAAGACGAAGACGAGCGAGACGCTGACGCAGAGGAAGGTGTAGATGCCGACCCGCAGCTCGCGGAAGCGTGAGTAGTCGATGCGGGTGAGCAGGTACATGCCGACGATCCCGAGCACGGCGTAGATCGCCTGCCGGTCGACGAAGTAATAGGGACTGCCGGGGACGTCGTGCGTCGTCGCCTGGGCCAGCGTGAAGACGCTGAAGGCGGCGAGGGCGGCGGCGGAGAAGGCCAGCGTGCCGTCCATGTAGGGCAGGCCGAGGCGCTCGGCGATGCCGGGATGGACGGCAAAGGGCTCGGGGCGGGCGCGGCGAGTTCGGGTCGCGTACATCGTCGGCCCTAGCCTTCGCTTTCTTCTTCCGAGCTCGCTTCGCGGGCGAGTTGTTTGGCGAAATACGCTTCCAGGATCTTCTTGGCGGCCGGCGCGGCCGATTCAGCGCCGAAGCCACCTTCCTCCATCGTAACGAAGGTGACGATACGCGGGTTGGGATAGGGGGCGAGCACGCCGTACCACGACTGGTCCAGGTGCGGCGGGCGCTGGGCGGTGCCGGTCTTGCCGGCGACCGGGATCGGGAAGTCGCCGAAGACTTCAAAGGAGGTGCCGCCGCCGTTCTGGGCGGCGTCGTGGAGGCCTTCCAGGATCGCCGATCGGTATTCGGGGTCGATCTGGACGTGCCGGCGCGGCTTGGGGTCGAATTCCTTCAGCACCCGTCCGGCGGCGTCGTCGACCTGGAGCCCGACGTGGGGCGTGACGACGGTGCCGCCGTTGGCCAGCGTCGCGTAGGCGATCGCCATCTGCAGCGGGTTGGTCTGCAGGTCCCCCTGCCCGGTGGCGAGCTGGATGTTGTCGCCGGCCGACCAGGGCCGGTCGGTGTTGCCTTCCCTGTAGAGCTGGTCGCGCCAGTGCCGCGAGGGCAGCAGGCTGACGCCGGTATTGGGCAGGTCGATGCCGGTCGGCCGGCCGATCCCGAGCGCGTGCGCCCAGTGCTGCAGCGCGCCGCTGTCCCACATCCGCAGGCCGAGTTCGTAGAAGAAGACGTCGGAGGAGACTTCGAGCGCCTGGACGAGCTCGACCGAGCCGTTCGCGGCTTCACCCGCGTTTTTGAATTCCTGACCGCCGACGACCAGCACGCCGGGGTCTTCGATCACTTCGTTCAGCTGCAGATTGCCGCTTTCCAGGGCGGCCAGCGCCGTTATGAGCTTGAAGGTCGAGCCCGTCGGATAGAGGCCGTCGACCGCCCGGTCGGTCAGCGGCGCCGCCGGGTTGCGCACGGTTTCGTCGACCTGCTTCTGGGTCAGGGGCCGCGTGAACAGCGCCGGTTCGAAGGTCGGGAACGAGCCGAGTCCGAGGATTTCGCCCGTGTGGACGTCCATCGTGACGAAGCCGCCCGGCAGGCCGCGTTCGGCCATCGCCGCCTCCCCGGCTTCCTGCACGCTGCGGTCGATCGTCAGCTTCAGGTTGTCGCCCGGGGCCGGCGGTTTGGAGACCAGCTGGCCGTTGGGCGTCGGCTCGCCGAGGGCGTCAACCTGGATCCGGGTCAGGCCGGGGCGACCGCGCAGGTAGCGGTCATAGGTGTCCTCCACCCCGCTCTGGCCGATCTCGTCGCCGGGCACCAGGCCCCGGTAGCGCCGCTCCTTCAGCTGGTCTTCGGAGATCTCGCCAACCGTGCCGAGCGTGTGAGCGGCGAGCGTGTCGCTGGGATAGGCGCGGACGAAGACGCGCTGGACCTCGACCCCCGGGAAGCTCTCCTGGTTCTCCTGCAGGTAGAAGACGAGGTAGCGGCCGACGTCGCGGCGCAGGGTCACCGGCGCCGCCGGCGCCAGCTTCAGCTCTTCGTGCATCGTGCGGCGCACGCGGCGCAGGGTGCTGTGGGTGAGCGCGGCCAGCTTCGAGAGCTCGGCGCGGCGCTCGGCCGGGTCTTCGGGCAGCTTGCGCGGGTTGACCTGGAGGGCGAGGCTGGTCCGGTTGGCGACCAGCAGCTTGCCGTTGCGGTCGAGGATCTCGCCGCGCGGGGCGCTGGTGCGGAAGGAGCGGGTGCGGTTGTTCTTCGCTTCGGCGAGGTACTTTTCGCCGTCGAGCACCTGCAGCAGCCAGAGGCGGAAGAAGAGGATCGCGAAGAGGACGACGGCGAAGCCGCCGAAGAGCGCGATCCGCAGCGCCAGGCGGTTCGTCATCGCGGGGCCTCGCTCGTCGGAGCGCAGGTACATCAGGGGCTCCTCGGTGGATCGATTTCGGGTCCGGTGGGGGTGGGCGGGGGGGACTGGCCGCCCTCCAGTCGAATTGATGTCGCACGCGCCTGGCGGCGCTTAGCGACAGCCTGAGAGCGCGGCTGCGCCGCGCCTAGAAACACGGTGCGGCGGCCGCTTCGCGACATTCCCGCCGGGGCGCACCCGCCATCTCGCCACGAACCCCCCCAAGCACCGAGCGCGGCCGCCCGAGGCGTCGCCTTTGCGTGAGGCTTCAGCTTCGGGGCCGCCGCCGTTCCGTCAAGCTTTCAAGCAGCGGATGCCCTTGCGTCATGCTTTTCCGCATCGAATGTCGCTACCGCTTGAAGCTTCCATGCAGCGGGCGCTCCTCCCGAGCTTTGTCGCTTCGGGCCCTGGTGGCGCGTCGAGGGGAGGGGAC
>DASZSJ010000081.1:0-34821 GCA_035548675.1 Solirubrobacterales bacterium | reverse complement strand
CCGAGTGTCTGGTTTGCCACCGTATACGTGGGTCAACTCAACACTCGACACCGCGGGCTCGCCCAAAATCGCCTGTCGGTCGGCTTCTGCCTCTTCCTGGGTCCGTTGCTGACGAAATTCGTGGAATCAATCATCTAGTGGATCTTCTCGCCGCGTTCGAGCATCGTGACGAACTTGCGCAGGCGGCGTTCCCGCGTCTCCGGCTTCTTGGCGTCGTTTAGCCGGTAGACGATCGCGTAGCGGTTGGCGCTATCGAGGCCGGCAAAGAACTCGCGGGCCGCTTCGTTGCCGTCGAGCTCGCGCTGTAGATCGGCGGGCACGGTCGCGGCGCGCTGCCCCTCGTAGGCCGCCTCCCAGCGGCCGTCGGCTCTGGCCGCCTCGACCTCGGCCAGCCCCGCCGGCCGCATCCTGCCGGCGGCGATCAGCTCCTCCGCCTTATCGCGGTTGATCCGCGACCACCTCCCGCGCGGGCGGCGGGGCGTGAAGCGCTGCAGGAAGTGCCTCTCGTCGAACCCCCTCTTCTGGCTATCGATCCAGCCGAAGCAGAGCGCCACCCCGAGAGCCTCCGCGTAGGTGACGCTCTGCACCCCGGAGCCTTTCTTGGCGATCTTCAGCCAGATCCCCGCGGAGGTCTCGCCGCCCTCCTCCAGCCAGGCCTCCAGCTCCTCGGAAGAGGCGAAGAGCACGACTGGCAGCTCGACGGCCAAGCACCGCCAACCATAACGAGGGGAGAAAGATGCCCCAGCGATGCGATCGCCAGCGCCGCCGACTACGGCGATTGCGCTTCCCACAATCGCTGGCTCTGGGCTCTTCGCCTGCACACTCTGATGGCGCCCGACGTACTGCGGCGGCGCTGGGCCGTCATCTTCAGACCACCCTTTGCCCGCCGAGAGAGATCGTCCAAATTTGCCGCCGGGTCCTCGCGCAGTTGGACCGCAGCGACCATCCGGCCACGCGTAAGGACCACCGGGCCGGGTAAGCGGTGAACATCCAATCGAAGGAGGAGCGCGATGAGCAACGACTTGGAGCAGATGGGGGACTCGGGCGCCCAGGAGCTCCTGCGATCCGACCAGCCTCTTCGGCTTGCGTACTGCGGGCGTGACGGCCTGCCGCGGGTCATCCCGATCGGATTCCTCTGGAAGGAGGGACGACTCGTCGTCTGCACCGCCTCCACCGCGCCGAAGGTGGCGGCTTTGCGCGAGCGCCCGAAGGTGGCGGTGACGATCGATACGGGGAATACCTCGGCCACGGCGAAGCAGTTGCTGATCCGTGGCACCGCCGCGATCGAGATCGTCGACGGCGTCGCGCCCGAGTACATCGAAGCCGCGGCGAAGACCCTGAGCGACACCGATCTCGGCGAGTTCGAGGCACAGGTTCAGGCCGTGTTCAAGCAGCAGGCGCGAATTTCGATCACGCCCGAGTGGGCGCGCTTCTACGACTTCGGCGCCGGGAAGATCCCTCCGTTCCTGCGCAAACTCACAGAAGGCGACCACGACGGAGCCGGCGCGACTTCGGGCTAAGTCCCCAAACGACCCGTAGGATCGCGGCGTGCCGTTCACGCTCAGGAACCTGAGGGAGGACCTGGAGGACGTCGGGTCCAACTTCGACGGCGCGCCGGGCCTGGAGTTCCGCCTGGCGACCGAGGCGCTCGAGCTCGAGGGATCGGGCCTGGGCTACCAGCGCATCCCACCCGGCTATCGCTTTCCGTACGGCCACACGCACAAGTCGCAGGAGGAGGTGTACGTGGTCCTCGGCGGGAGCGGGCGGATGAAGCTCGACGAGGAGATCGTCGAGCTCAGGGAATGGGATGCGGTGCGCGTTCCGCCCGGTACGTGGCGAGGCTACGAGGCCGGGCCGGAGGGTCTCGAGATCCTCGTCATCGGCGCGCCCAACCTCGGCGAGGATCCGCGCGCCGACGTCGAGGGCCAGCGCGACTGGTGGACCGACCGGTAGAGGGAGATTGGCGACCTCAGCGCCGCAGCTCGCGGCGCAGCATCGCGTTACCGCGCTCGAGCTGCTCGATCGTGGCGCTGGCGACCGAGCGCGCCCGGGTGGCGCGGTTGACGCGGGCCTGGACCTCCCGGTGCGACCTGCCGCTGCGACGGGCGACGTCGGCAACCAGGCGCCGGCGCTCGGCGCGCAGCCGCTCTCGGGTCGCGTAGGCCGACTCCCGCTCGGGCTCGCGATCCTCCGAGGCGGCCTCGGGCTTGGCGCGGGCGGTCGCCTTCCTTGTCACCGGCCCGGGATCGTCGGTCGGGAACAGCTGGAGCGCGGTCTCGCTCATGATCGCCTCGTCCAGCTCGGCGTCGCCCGAGCTGAGAGCGGCAAAGCCACCGCCGGGATCGCCTCGCTCCAAGTCGGAGTCGTCGACCTCCTCGGCCTCGTCCTCCTCCCCGCCCGGCGAGAGGTCGAGCGCATGGCGGCGCTCCAGCTCGATCTCGTGGGCGAGCGCCTTCAGCCGCGGGTCGGCCGGCATCAGCAGGTAGCTCATCTGGCGGCGCGGCCCCGGCGTGGCCCGGATGAAACGGCCGACCACCTGGCGGAAGAAGAGCTCGGTGCGGGCCGCCGTCGCGTAGACGCCGACCCGCAGGCGGGGGATGTCGACGCCCTCGGAGACCATCAGGACCGAGACCAGCCAGCGCCGGTCGGAGGAGGCGAACTCGGCGATGCGCCGGCTGGCGCCGGGCTCGTCGCTCATCACCAGCTCGGGTTGCTCACCGGAGATCGACCCGAGCCGCGCCGCGATTGCCCGCGCGTGGTCCTGATCGGAGGCGATGACCAGGCCGCCGGCGTCGGGGTGCCCGTCGGCGCGCACCGCGCTCAGCCTCCCGTCGCCGTCGCGCAGCACCTCGCCCATCCACTCGCCCTCCGGGCTGAGCGCCGTCCGCAGGCGCCGCGCCGCCTCCGCCGCCGGCAGGGCGAGGTCGAAGTCGGCGCTGCGCAGCCGCCCGTCCGAGACCCACTCCATCTCGCCGTCGTAGGGCAGAAAGGCGATCGGACGGCACACACGGTCGCGCAGCGCCTGCGGATAGCCGTAGGTGTAGTCGGCCTGGCTGAGGCCGTCCTCGTCGTAGGTGACCCAGGGAATCGCCGAGTTGTCGGAGCGGAAGGGCGTGCCCGAGAGCAGCAGCCGGAAGCGAGCGTCGTCGAAGGCGCGGCGGGTCCGCAGGCCCCAGGCGGCCTGATCGCCCATGTGGTGCGGCTCGTCGGCGATCAGCAGGGTCGGCCGGCGCCCAGCCGCCCGCCGGTGCGTATACGCCCCGGCCGCGATCGTCTGGTAGGTGACGGCGACGCCGTGGAAGTCGGCCGACTCCGGGCCGTCCGCGTTGGGCCGGTTCGGCTCGAGGTCGATGCCGTAGCGGCCCGCGTCGGTGGCCCACTGGCGGCAGATGTGGGTGGTCGGGCCGGCGACGACGACGCGCGAGACGAACCCGGCGCTGAGCATGCGGTGGGCGATGTGCAGGCCGAAGGTGGTCTTGCCCGCCGCCGGCGTGGCCGAGGCCAGGAAGCTGGCGGCCGAGTGCGCCCGCACGGCCTCGGTCGCCTCCTCCTGCCAGGAGCGCAGCGGTCGGGTGTCGGGCCAATCCGGCAGCGACCGGGCCCGCGCCCCGCCGCCGATCTGGTGCTGAGAGGCGTCGTACAAAGGGCGGGCAACAATAGGGTCGCCCGCCGTCGGAAGACGGCCGACCCCCAAGGGGACCTCAGGCGTCGTCGAGCAACCTGCGGGCGATGACCTTGAGCGCGAGGATCTCTTCGGCTCCCTCGAAGATCGGCAGCACGCGGGCGTCGACGAAGTAGCGCGAGACCGCGTACTCCTCGGCGTAGCCCATGCCGCCGTGGATCTGCTGGGCCTCGCGCGTCACCCACTCGGCGGCGCGGCACGCGTACAGCTTCACCATCGAGGCCTCGAGCTCGCCCTCTCCCCCGCCCTGCGCCAGCCGGCGGGCGACGTCGTAGGTGAACTGGCGGCAGCCCTGGATCAGCGCCGCCATCCGCGTCAGCTTGGCGCGGGTCAGCCCGTAGTCGAGCAGCGGCTTGCCGAAGACGGACCGCTCGCGGGCGTAGCGCAGGGCGGCCTCGTAGGCGGCCTGCATCAGCCCGACGGCGCGGGCCGCCGTCTGCAGGCGCCCATTCGAGAACGCGGTCATCTGGTAATAGAAGCCGCGGCCCTCCTCGCCGATCAGGTTCGCCGCCGGCACCGGGAAGCCGTCGAAGGCGACCTCGTAGGAGTGCATCCCCCGGTAGCCGATCGTGTCGATCGCCCGCCCCTCCATGCCCTCGAGCGCGAACTCGTGACCCGGAAACGCCGGCTTCTCGACCACGAACAGGGAGAGGCCGCGGTGGGCCTTGGAGCGGTCGGGATCGGTGCGCGCGAGCACCATCAGCAGGTTGGCCCGCCCGGCGAAGGTGCACCACGTCTTGACGCCGGAGAGCCGCCAGACGTCGCCGTCGCGGCGCGCGGCGGTCTTGACGTTGGCGGAGTCGGAGCCGTAGTCGGGCTCGGTCACCGCGATCGAGACCATCAGCTCGCCGCTGGCGATGCGGGGGAGCCAAGCCGACTTCTGCTCCTCGCTGCCGCCCGCGAGGATCGCCTTGGCGAGGATCTCCGGGCGGGTGACGAGCGACCCGCCCACCCCGAGCGAGCCCCGCGACAGCTCCTCGGTCGCGACGACCATGCCGACCAGCTCCTCGTCGCCTCCGGTCGCGAACCCGCCGTAGCGTTCGGGGATGCTGATCCCGAAGCAGCCCATCTCGGCCAGCATCTCGATCACGGCCTCGGGGATGTCGGCGTTCTGCCGGTGGATCTCCTCGGCGACGGGCGCCAGGCGGTCGTCGGCGAAGCGGCGGAAGGTGTCGCGCAGGATCACCAGCTCGTCGTCCAGCCGCACCGGCCCGGGCTCACCCGCCAGCCCCCAGAGGAGCGCCGGATCGCGACCCGCGGCGAGGCCCGGCACCGCCCCCTGCTCGAGGCCGAACAGGTGCTCGCGGCCGTCGAGCCGAGCCCTGATCTCATGCAGCACGTCGGCGGCGAAGACGGTCGCCAGCTTCCGCTCGACCTCGCCCCCCTCGCCGTAGGAGAGCATCGCCCTCGCCGCCGCGTGGGCCGACGCCATCTGCGCGAGGTCGAAGAGGATGACCTGCTCGGGGCCGTCGCCATCGCCGAGGTGGCGGCGCGCCGTCGCGAGCGCCTCCCGCGCGGCATCCAGCTCCTTCACGACAGGACCTCCCTCGGGCTCATCGCGCCCTCCTCGCGGTGCTTGCCTCCATCTGGGTGCAAATCGACCGACAGGCTATAGGTGCCGTGCGATCGATTTGCCACCGGATGCGTGGGTCAATCGATCGCTCAGCACCGCGGGCTCGTCCAAGGTGCGGCTCAGGCGATACAGGGCTCGCAACCCCCGCCGGCTGCTCACCTCGCGACGGCCGACTCCTCCGCGGTCGAGGGCTCGCGGGTGGGAAGGCGCCACCTACCCCGCGCCAGCGCGAGGGCCGGGAGCAGGGCCAGCGTCAGCAGCCCCAGCCCCCAGACGAAGGTCTGGGCAAAAGCTTCGGCGAGCGCTTCGCCACCCTTGGCGTGCGTGTCACCGATCGCCGCGGCGAGCAGGACCGAGAGGATCGCGGTCCCGATCGAGGCACCGGACTGGCGCAGGATGTTCATCGCAGTGCTCGTGCGGGCGATGGCCGCCGCCGGCACCGCCTGCATCGCGGCGGTCATCGTCGGCATCATCGCCAGGCCCATCCCCAGCCCGAGCACGAAGCTGAAGCCGCAAAGCAGGACGTAGGAGGTCTCCGCCGTGACGAAGGAGAAGGGCGCGAGCCCGACCAAGAGCAGCGGGATCCCGTAGGCCGGCCAGCGCTCCGGCCCGTAGCGGTCGGTGAGCTTGCCGGCGAGCGGCATCGTGATCATCGACCCGAGCCCCAGCGGCGCCATCAGCAGGCCCGCCTCCAGCGCCGAGGCGCCGCGCACCGTCTGGTAGTAGAGCGGGATCAGCAGCAGCGAGCCGAAGAAGGCGACCGCGAACAGCAGCAGGGTCCCGGCGGCGGCGCCGGCGCGGGTGTGGGTGAAGGTGCGGACGTCGATCAAGGGTTCTTCGGCGTCCCAGTCGTGGCGGAGGAAGCCGACCGCCAGCGCCGCGCCGAGGACGATCGGCAGCCATGACTTCGTCGCCCCGAAACCGCCGCCGCTGGACTCGGCGAGGCCGAAGATCAGCGCCGTCAGCCCGGGAGAGAGCAGCGCCATCCCGAGCCAGTCGAGCCTGCGCCCGGGCTGCGGCCGGTCGCGCTCGAGCACGATCTGGGCGAGGACGATGGCGGCGATCCCGATCGGCACGTTGATCAGGAAGATCCAGCGCCAGGAGACGTCGTCGACCAGCCAGCCGCCGAGGATCGGGCCGAGCACCGGCGCCGCCAGCATCGGCACGCCGAGCACGCCCATCACCCGGCCCATTCGCCGGGGGCCGGCCTTCCTGGTCACGATCGTCATCACGACCGGCATGATCATTCCGCCGCCGAAACCCTGCAGGACGCGGAAGGCGATCAGCGACCCGGCGCTCCAGGCGACGGCGCAGAGCGCCGAGCCGAGCATGAACAGCGCCAGCGATCCGATGTAGATGCGCTTGGTGCCGAAGCGGTCGGCGGCCCAGCCGCTCAGCGGAATCACCGCCGCCAGCGCCAGCGTGTAGCCGGTGACGACCCACTGAATCGTCGCCAGTGAGGCGCGGAACTCGATCGCGAGGCGGTCGACCGCGATGTTGATCACGGTCGTGTCGAGGATCGACATGATCGCCCCGAGCAGGACGACGGCGGCGACGATCATCGTCCCCCGGTCGAGGGCGTCGGAATCGTTCTGAGCGGCGATCGAGGGCATCTGGATCTCCCGGTTCGGTTTTGCTGCTTACCGGGACTGACAGCGCAGCGATCCGCGCTGTGACAGCCGGTCAGCGCCTCGACCGGATGACCCAGCCGAGATTGCCGACCGGCCCGAGGTGGCCCAGCTTGTCCGGGTTGGCGATCGACCTGATCGCCTTGATCTCACCGTCGGCGATCTCGAGCGCCGTCACCCCAATCAGCCGCTGGCGGTCGTCGAAGACGAGCGCCCCGGGACCGCCGTTGACCTCGGTTGGGCGCAGGCGGATGCCGGGCAGGCGGGTCTCCGAGCTCAGCCAGCCCATCAGGATGCGGGCCACACGGCTGCGCCCGCGCAGCGTCCGGGCAAGCGCCGGCGCCTTGCCGCCGCCGTCGCCGGTCAGCTGCACGTCGTGGGCGAGCAGCGACTCGAGGCCGGCCAGGTCGCCCTGCTTGGCGGCCTCGAAGAACCGCCGCGCCAGCTCCTCGCGCTGCTCGCGCGTCGTCCGAAAGCGCGGCCGACCCTGCTCGACGTGGCGCCGGGCGCGGCTCGCCAGCTGGCGGACGTTGTCCTCGCTCTTACCGACGATCGCGGCGATCTGGGGATAGTCGTAGTCGAAGACGTCGTGGAGCAGCAAAACCGCGCGCTGCTCGGGCGAGAGGCTCTCGAGCAGCACCAGCATCGCCAGCGAGAGCGAATCGGCGGTCTCGGCGTGGCGCGCGGGATCGTCCTCGCCGTCGGTGACGAGCGGCTCCGGCAGCCATTCGCCCACGTAGCGCTCGCGGCGGGCGCGGGCCGAGCGCAGCTCGTTGATCGCGAGCCGGGTGGTGACCGTGGAGACGTAGGCGCGGGGCGAATCGAGCCGCTCGCCGCCCTCGATCGCCTGGTGCACTCGCAGCAGCGCCTCCTGGACCACGTCCTCGGCTTCGGAGACGCTGCCGAGCATCCGGTAGGCGATCGCGAAGGAGACCGGCCGCAGCTCGTCCAGCATCTGCTCGCGTTCCGTCATCGGTTCACCTCTCTAGGTCGGGTACCTACCCGGTAGACAAGGGAGGGACCCTCGCTGTGACAACCGGCGCTCCACTGTCACAGATGGGCACCCGGCGCTGTCAAGGGGACGACAACCCACGACCGCGGAGGACAGCACCATGGAACCACGCATCGACCATCCCGCCCAGACGCTTCCGGGCGCGATGCAGGCACTGCAGAAGCTCGACCGTGCGACCAGGCAGGCCGGAGTGCCGGAGACGACGCAGGAGATGCTCAAGCTGCGGGCCGGCCAGATCAACGGCTGCAGCGCCTGCGTCGACATCCACTCGCGCCTGCTCAAGGCGATGGGCGAGCCCGACGAGCGCATCTTCACGATCGGCGCCTGGCGCGAGTCGACCTACTACTCCGACGCCGAGCGCGCGGCGCTCGCCCTGGCCGAGGCCGTCACCCGGCTCGCCGACCGTCCCGACCCCGTCCCCGACGAGGTCTGGGAGGAGGCCGCCCGCCACTACGACGACGACCAGTTGGGAGCGCTCGTGCTCTCGATCGCCACGATCAACGTCTGGAACCGGCTCAACGCCGCAACCCGGCAGATCACCGGCGAGTGGGTCGAGCAGCTAGTCGCCGCGCAGATGGCCGCCACGCCGGGGTGAGCTTACGCAGTCGCCAGAGCGGCTCGCCGATCCGGCATCTGATCCCAGATACGGCCGTCGAGCAGGCCCACCCGACTTCGGCCGGTGCTTTGACCCTGACTCGCCTCCGGCGATCAGCCAGTGGATGCCGGACAGATCGAGACGCACCCTGGAGGAGCCGCAATGCCGTGCGATCGATTGACCCACGTATACGGTGGCAAATCGATCGCAGGGCACTGAGCGGGCGACCCACTTCGAGCGGGAAGGTCACGAGCTGCGGGTCGATCTCCCTTGTGGGAGCTGTCAAGCTGACCCACTACCGACGAATCGATCGCGAGGAGGAGATGGCGGCGATCCCCTCTACTGAAAATTTGGTAGCCTGGGAGATTGGTACTCGCGGCGCCCCTCGCCATGGCGATTCTCCCTCCCTCGTCATGGGGAGGGCGTCGCTCTTCAGTCGTCCAGCTCCGCCAGCAGACCCTCGAGGTCGAGCGGGCGGGTGTACATCGCCACCCTCTCCCCCGGCGCCGGCTCGGGCCACTGCTCGCGGGGACGGTCCCAGTAGAGCTCGATGCCGTTGCCGTCGGGGTCCTCGAGGTAGAGCGCCTCGCTGACGCCGTGGTCGGAGGCGCCGGCGAGGGCGACGCCGTTGTCGACCAGCCGCTGCAGGGCGTCGGCGAGGGCGCGCCGGGTCGGGTAGCGGATCGCGACGTGGAAGAGGCCGGTACTGCCGGGTGGCGGCGGGGAGCCGCCCCGGGAGTGCCAGGTGTTGAGGCCGATGTGGTGGTGGTAGCCGCCGGCCGAGACGAACGCCGCTTCGGCGCCGAAGCGCTGCTGCAGCTCGAAGCCGAGCACGCCGCAGTAGAAGGCGAGGGCGCGATCGAGGTCGGCGACCTTGAGGTGGACGTGGCCGATGTCGACGCCGGGGTCGATCGGCCGCTCAGGCTCCATCGAGCGCCTCGTTGACCAGGCGGTCGGCCGCGGCGTTGTGCTCGCGACGCACGTGGCGAATCGACCAGCTCTCGAAGTCCCGCAGCGCCTCCCGCACCTGGCCGTGCAACTCGCGCATCGTCGCGTCCTTGACCTTGTACTCGCCTTTGACCTGCTTGACGACGAGCTCGGAGTCGCCGACCAGCTCCAGCTCGTCGGCGCCGAGGGCGGCGGCGCGCTCGATGCCGAGCAGCAGCGCCCTGTACTCGGCGACGTTGTTGGTCGCGCGGCCGATCCGTTCCCCCTGCTCGGCCAGCACCCCTCCCCCCTCGTCCCGCACCACGGCGGCGATCGCCGCCGGCCCGGGATTGCCGCGAGCGCCGCCATCGACGTTGACGACGAGCTTCACCGCCGCCTCAGCCAGCCGCGGCGGCGCGGCGGCAGCCCAGCGGCGCCGAAAGCGAGCACGCCGCCCTTCGTCACCGCCGCGTTCCAGTGCCGGGCCGAGCTGTCGAGCTGCGCGACCGCCTCCCCCTTGCCGACCTCGCGCACGGCGCCGTCGACCGTGTCGACCGACCACTGGTACCAGCAGAGCTCCCAGGCGACCGTGACCCGCACCCCCGTCGCCGAGCCGGCGGCGGCACCGACCGAGGCGCGCGGCCGCCCCAGGCTGCGCGTCAGCCCAGCGACCACCCGCGCCGCGGCGCTGGCGTTGAAACTGGCGACGGCGCCTTCGAGGCGACCCTCGACCGGCCCGAGCTCGCGCCGCCTCACGTTGGCTCCCGGGGCCGCCGGATCACGCTGGTAGATGCTCACAGGCGCAACCTAGCCCACCTGGTGGCACACGGGGCCAGGCAGATCAAGGACGCAAGGAGCGTGGCGTGCTCTGCACGCGAGCGACTGAGGACGCAGATATGCGCGGCGCCCCGTGCGTCACCCCGCTGAGACGACTTTCTCAGCCAGGTGCGACGGTATCTCCTGGTAGCGATCGAACTCGACCTCGAACTCGGCGCGACCGCCGCTGATCGAGCGCAGGTCGGGGGCGTAGTCGAGCACCTCGGCCATCGGCACCTCGGCCCGCACCTCGGTCGCGCCGCCCTTCGGCTCCATGCCCAGGGGATGGCCGCGACGCGAGTTGAGGTCGCCGATCACCTCGCCGACGACGTCCTCGGGGCAGCTGACCACCAGCCGCACGATCGGCTCCAGCAGCACCGGGTCCGCCGCTTCCATCGCCTCCTTGAAGGCCATAGCGCCGGCGATCTTGAAGGCCATCTCCGAGGAGTCGACGTCGTGGTGCTTGCCGTCGAGAAGGCGCACCCTCACCCCCTTGACCGGGTAGCCGGCGACGGTGCCGTGCGCCATCGCCTCTTCGACCCCCTTCTCGACCGCGGGAATGAAGCTGCCGGGGATCGCCGCCCCCTTGATCTGGTCGACGAACTCGAGCTCGACGCCGTCCTCGCTGGGCTCGATCTCGATCTGGCAGTCGGCGAACTGGCCGCGGCCGCCGGATTGCTTCTTGTAGCGGGCGTGGGCGCCGGCGGGCCGGCGGATCGACTCCTGGTAGGGCACGCGCGGCGGGTGCAGCTCGATCTCGACGCCGAAGCGGCGCTTCATCCGCGCCACGGTCACCTCGACGTGAACCTGGGTCAGGCCGGCGATGATCTGCTCGCCGGTCTGGGCGTCGCGGTGGACGTCGAGGGTGGGATCTTCCTCGGTCAGCCGCCGCACCGCCGCGGCCGCCTTCTCCTCGTCCCCCTTGGACTTCGGTTCATAGGCGAAGGCCATCACCGGGTTTGGCAGGTCAAGCGGGGCGAAGGAAATCGGCTCCGGGCCGGCGCAGAGCACGTCGCCGGCGCGGGTCTCCTTCAGCTTCACCACCGCGCCGAGGTCCCCTGCGCCGAGCTCGTCGCAGGGGCGCAGATCTTTTCCCAGCGGCTGGCCGATCTGGCCGACCCTCTCCCTCTGCCCGCGGGTGACGTTGGTGGCCTGCGAGTCCGAGGCGAGCGTGCCGCGGTAGACGCGGAAGAGGTTGACCCTGCCGGTGTAGGGGTCGGCCAGCGTCTTGAAGACGTAGGCAACGAGCGGGCCGTCCTCGTCGGGCTCGATCTCGATCGCCTCGCCCTCCACCCCGCTGGCGGGCAGCGCCCCCCGCATCGCCGGCGAGGGCAGGTCCTCGACCAGCGCCTCGAGCAGGCGGCCGGTGCCGAGGTTGCGGGTGGCTACCCCACAGGTGACCGGGAAGATCCTGCCCTCGGTCACACCCTGCTTGAGCACGCGGACGATCTCGTCGTGGTCGATCTCCTCGCCTTCGAGGTAGCGCTCCATCAGCTCGTCGGAGTTCTCCGCCACCTCGTCCATCAGCTTCTCGCGGTACTCCTCGGCCCGGGCGCGGAGCTCCGCCGGGATCTCGGCCTCGGCCGCCGCACCCGGTCCGAGCCCCTCGTAGAGGAACGCCTTTTGGTCGATCAAATCGATCACGCCGCGCACCTCGTGCTCGGCGCCCACCGGGATCTCTGTCGCCACCACGTGGGCGCCAAAAGAAGACTTCAGCGATTCGAGCACGCGATAGAAGTCGGCCCGCTCGCGGTCGAGCATGTTGACGAAGACGAGCCGCGCCAGGCCCTCGGCGTCGGCGCGGCGCCAGAGCCGTTCGGTGTGGACCTCCACCCCCATCACGCCGTTGACGACGACGACCGCCGCGTCGGCGACGCGCAGGGCGGCGATCGCGTCGGCGACGAAGCTGGGCTCGCCCGGCGTGTCGATCAAGTTGATCTCGCGCTGCCCATGTTCGAAGCAGGCGAGCGAGGCGTTGATCGAGAGCGAGCGCTCCTGCTCGTCGGGCTCGTGGTCGGAGATGGTGGTCCCCTCGGCGACCGTGCCCAGCCGCTGCACGGCGCCGGCCTCGAAGAGCATCGCCTCGTGCAGGCTCGTCTTGCCGCAGCCCCGATGTCCGATCAAGGCGACGTTGCGGATCCGGTCTGCAGCCTTGTGAGACACAGACCGAAGGTACCCGCTGCCGCGCGCAACGCAACCGGGTTAAGTACTGGCCACCCGAGGGCGCGTCGTTCAGGCGGGCTGCATGCCGGCCTTGAGCCGCATCACGGCCTTGGTGTGCAGCTGCGAGACGCGTGACTCGGTGACGCCGAGCACCTCGCCGATCTCGCGCAGGGTGAGGTTCTCGTAGTAGTAGAGCGCGACGACGAGCTGCTCGCGCTCGGGCAGCGAGGAGATCGCCTCGGTCAGGCGGTCCTTGACCTCGCTGCTGGCCAACGACTCCTGCGGGTCCTCGGCGCGCGGGTCGGAGATCGTGTCGAGCAGCGAGACCTGGTCGCCGGAGGAGTCCGAGACGGTCCAGAGCTCATCGAGCGCGTAGACGGAGGAGTTGGCGATCTCCAGCAGCGAGGTCTGCAGTTCTTCCTCGCTGATCTCGAGGCGGTCGGCGAGCTCGGCCTCGGTCGGAGCACGCTGCAGCTCGTGCTCGAGCTTGGCCTGGGCGGCCTCGATCTCACGGGCGCGCGAGCGCACCGAGCGCGGCACCCAGTCGAGCGAGCGCAACTCGTCGATGATCGCACCGCGGATGCGGGTCATCGCGAAGGTCTCGAATTTGATCCCGCGCTCGGGCTCGAAGCGCTCGATCGCGCCGATCAGGCCCATCAGGCCGTAGGAGATCAGGTCGGCGTCGTCGACGTGCGAGGGCAGCCCGGCGCCGAGCCGGCCGGCGACGAACTTGACCATCGGCGAATAGGCGACGACGAGGCGCTCGCGCGCGGCGGTGTCGCCTTCCTCCTTGTAGCGGCGCCAAAGGTCGCGCAGCTCCACCTCTTTTACGCCGGTTTCCATCTAATTCCCCTGCATCCTATGTGCTGGCAAGTACGTTGCCGCCGATTTGGCTAGCTGGCAAGCTACCGCCGCTCATGCGCGCGGGTGGGTGGCCGCGTAGGCGTCACGGAGGCGAGCCGCATCGACCCGAGTGTAGACCTGCGTTGTCGATATGGACGCGTGGCCCAGCAGCTCCTGGATCGTGCGCAGGTCGGCGCCGCCCTCCAGCAGGTGGGTGGCGAAGCTGTGGCGCAGGGAGTGGGGCGAGACGCCGCCCGCCAGGGCCGCCTCGCGCACCCAGAGCGCCAGGCGCCGGGTGACGTCGGAGTTGGAGAGGCGCCTGCCGCTCTTGGAGAGGAAGAGCGCCCGCTCGCCCGGCTCGCGGCTGAGCGCGTGGCGGCCGCGGGCGGCGTAGCGTTCCATCGCCCTGCGGGCGGGCTCGCCGACCGGCAGCAGGCGCTCCTTTGAGCCCTTGCCCAGCACCCGCAGCTGCTCGTTTTCGTAGTCGAGCGAGTCGAGGTCGAGGTTGACGATCTCCTCGCAGCGCAGGCCGCAGGAGTAGGCGAGCTCGAGCATCGCCCGGTCGCGCAGCTCCAGCGGCGTGCGCGCCGGGATCCGCTCGAGCAGCTCGCGCACCTGCGCGGCGGAGAGCACCCGCGGCAGCTTCTCCTCGCGCTTCGGGCTGCTGACCAGATCGGCGGGGTTCTGACCGACGCGCTCGGTGCGGACGAGGAAGTCGAAGAGGCCGCGGATCGAGGCCAGCTTGCGCGCCACCGTCGCCGGCGCCGCCCCCCGCGAGGAGAGCCCCGCCGCGTAGCGCCGCACGTCGCGATGACGAATCTCGTCCGGCTCCCGCTCCCCCGCCCACTCGACGAACTGCCCCAGATCCACCCCGTAAGCCCGCCGCGTCCGCTCGGCCATCCCACGAGCCCTCAGGTCCCGATCGTACGCCGCCAGCGCCTCGTCCCAATTCACGGCATTGAATTCGTCCTAGTTCATTTACGTCCTGCGAACGGGCGCGAAAATCAAGCAGGTCGGGGGATGCAGGGAGGGCGGTGAGGGGAGCGCACTTTTTGGTGCGTGACCCGATCCAACCGACCGAAGACCCCGAGATGCGCCGGTTTGCAGCGTCCGCTACCCGATATATATCGGCGTTCCGACTTCGACTCGGTCGTACAGTTCTTCCACGTCGGGAATCGCCATCCGCACGCAGCCGTGCGAGGCGGCGGAGCCGAGTGAGTAGGTCTCTTCGGTGCCGTGGATGCCCGCTCCTTCGTAGATGCCCATCCAGCGGGCCTTGATCGGGTTGGAGGGGCCGGGCGGGATGTCCTGCCCGGCGAGGTCGCCCGCCCAGGCCGATTCCGGCACGTGCCAGGTCGGGTTTTCTTCCTTTTCCTGGATCGCGTAGAGCCCTTCCGGAGTTTCCAGGCCTTCCTGGCCAACCGCGACGGTGTAGGTCTTCGCCAGCTTCAGGTTTTCCCAGAGCCGCAGGGTGAAGGTCGCCCGATCCAGGGTCAGGTAGGACGGGTACTTCGAGGCGACTTCCTTGGTCGACACTTCCGGTTTCGTGTAGTGAGTGCGGGCGGCGATCGTGTGATCGGCGCTGGCGTTCAGGACCGCCGCTTCGAGCTGGCGGGTGAGCAGGTTGTCGCGCAGCTTGCGCCCGTTCTGGGCGGGCACCACCTTCAGCGAGTCCGCGCTCGCTTCGACCGAGGCGTCGCGCGCTTCCCGGTCCACTTCGTTGGCGACCTTACGCACGAAGCGATTGATCGCCGGCCGCGAGTAGGTGACGTCGGCCGCGATCCGTTCGTCGACGCCGCCGCCGGTCACGTAGCGGACGAGGCGACCCGGGAAGCCTCCCTCCTGGCTTTCGGCGAGCGCTTCCTCAACCGCGGCGTCGATGTCGGCGCGGACCCCGAGCTTCGCCCCCGACAGGGTCCAGCTTTCACCGTCGTACCCAACCCGCAGCGAGTGCTTCAGCGGGTCGAGCAACTGGCGGTGCACCGCCTGCTCGGCTTCCTCTTCGTCCATGCCGCCGACGGCGACGCCGCCAATGGTGACGCCATCGGCGATCTTCCCCTTCTCGGAGCTGTCATACGCGTAGCCGACGGCGACGCCGACGAGGAGCAGTACGGCCAGGGTGACGAGGGCGATCTGCGTCTTGCGACCCATTACCGCTAAATCCTACGACCGCGGACCGACGGGCTGGCCGAATTTCGCGGCTGGCGGCGGATATGTTTCAGGAACGATGGCGCCCAAGGCCAGCAAGGACACCGTCCGCAAAGAAGTGTGGAAGGCGATGGACCGCGAGGGTGTCTCGCGCTTTCCCGGCGCCGAGGGGCGCATCCCGAACTTCGCCGGGGCGAAGCTGGCAGCGGAAAAGCTCGCCGGCCACCGGCTTTGGCGGCGGGCGCGGGTGATCAAGGCCAACCCGGACTCGCCGCAGACCTACGCCCGGCGGATGGCGCTGGAGGAGGGCAAGATCGTGATCATGGCCGTGCCGCGACTGCGCGATCCCCACCCCTTCCGCGTGCTCGACCCGAAAGAGCTCTCGAAAAAAGCGGTGAAAGAGGCGGCGACGATCAAGGGGGCGCTCAAACACGGTCGCGTCGTCGCCCTCGACGAGCTGCCCGAGATCGACTTCGTGCTCTGCGGCTCAGTCGCGGTCAACCTCAGCGGCGCCCGCGTCGGCAAGGGCGGCGGCTACTCCGACCTCGAGTACGGCGTCCTGATCGACGCCGGCAAGATCGACGGCCACACCACGGTGGCGACCACCGTGCACCCGACCCAGGTGCTGCGCCGCCACCTGATGATGACCGCCCACGACCTGCCGGTCGACGTGATCGCGACGCCGCGCGCCGTAATCGAGGTGGAGCGCCAGTACGAGCGCCCGCGCGGAATCCTCTGGGACCACCTGCAGCCGCCGCAGATCCGGGAGATACCGATCCTCGAACGCATGGGATATGCCTGACGACTACGGCAACCCCGATCCCGACTGGCTGGGGATCGACTGGCGGCCTCACCTACACCGGCTGCAGCTGCCGGGCTGCGAAGTCAAGTACGTGGACGTCGGCGAGGGCGAGCCGATCGTCTTCGTCCACGGCATCACCAGCTCCTGGCAGGCCTGGCTGGAGAACATCCCCCACTTCAGCCGCTCGCACCGCGTCATCGCCCTCGACCTGCCCGGCTTCGGCGCCAGCCCGATGCCCTCCTGGACGATCGACATGCCCGCCTACGGCCGCCTCCTGCACGACTTCTGCGAGAAGCTCGGCCTCGGCCGGAACATCGCCCTGGTCGGCAACTCGATGGGCGGCCTCGTCGCCGCCGAGGCGGTGCTGACCGAGCCCAGCCGCTTCAGCCACCTCGCGCTCGTCTCGGCAGCTGGCTTCATCAACACCTGGCTGCCGCACGAGCGGGGCAGGGCCACCTCGTTTGCCTGGGACACCTTCGGCGGCCTGGTGGGTGCCGCGGCTCGCTTCACCGTCACCCACCCCCGCGCCCGCTGGCTCAACTTCCGCTTTGCGATGCGTTACCCAGGGCGCCTGCGCAAGGAGCTGCTCTGGGAGCAGGTCCACGCCGGCGTGCCCTGCCCCGGCTTCGCCGATTCCCTCGACGCGGTGATCGAATACGACGCCCGCGACCGCCTCGAAGAAATCGAGATCCCGGTGATGATCGTCTGGGGCATGAACGACTGGGTGATCTCAGCCGCGGCGGCCCTGAGTTACCACCGGCGTATTCCCCATTCCAGACTGGAGATCTTCGAGCGCACCGGGCACGTGCCGCAGATGGAGCGGCCGGCGCGGTTCAACCGCGTGCTGGAGGAGTTCCTCGCCTGAGGCGCGCCGGCGCGGACGCTCTTGGCGGGCGGCGCGGACGCTCGCCGGCACTTCAGCGGGTTATCGCGCCGCGCGAGGCGGAGGAGACCGTGGCCGCGTACTTGCTCATCACGCCGCTCCCGAAGGGAGACGGGGGCGACTCGTAGGCGGCGACCCGCGCCGCGATCTCCGCCTCGGAGAGGTCGACTTCGAGGCGGCGGTTCTCGATGTCAACGGTGATCCGATCGCCCTCGCGGATCGCCGCGATCGGGCCGCCCCTGGCGGCCTCGGGCGCGACGTGGCCGATCATCAGACCGCGGGTCGCCCCAGAGAAGCGGCCGTCGGTCACCATCGCCACGCTCTCCCCCAGGCCCTCGCCGACGATCGCCGCGGTGACCTGGAGCATCTCGCGCATGCCGGGGCCGCCCACCGGGCCCTCGTTGCGGATCACGACGATGTCGCCGGGATCGATCTGCTGGTCCTTGACCGCGCGGAAGCATTCCTCTTCGGACTCGAAGACGCGGGCCGGGCCGGTCTGCTGGGTCCGCTCGGTGCCAGCCAACTTGACCACGGCGCCCTCGGGCGCGAGGTTGCCCTTGAGGATCGCCAGACCGCCTTCGGCCTTCTTCGGGTCCTCGAGCGGGCGGACGACTTCCTGCCCGGGGGCCTCGCTCGCCTCTTCCGCGACCTCGCCGATCGTCTTGCCGGTGACGGTGATCGCGTCGCCGTGCAGCGTGCCGGCATCGGCAAGGCGCTTGAGGATGACCGGCACGCCGCCGGCAGCGAAGAGGTCGGTGGCGACGAAGCGGCCGCCCGGCTTGAGGTCGGCGAGCAGCGGGGTCGCCCGCGAGATCCGCTCGAAGTCGTCCATCGTCAGCTCGATCCCGAGCTCGTGAGCGAGCGCGATCAGGTGCAGGACCGCGTTGGTCGAGCCGCCCGAGGCGCAGACGCAGGCGATCGCGTTCTCCAGCGAGTCGCGGGTGATCACCTTGCTCGGCGTGATCTCCTCGACCAGGACCTTCAGCACCAGCTCGCCGATCCGCTCGGCGACCGTGCTCTTCTCCTCGTCTTCGGCCGGAACCATCGCCGAGCCGCCGGCGCTGATCCCCAGCGCCTCGAAGGCGCAGGCCATCGTGTTGGCGGTGAACTGGCCGCCGCAGGCGCCGGCGCCGGGGCTGGCGACTCCCTCCAGCTCACTAAGTTCCTCGTCGCTCATCTCGCCGGCGTTGTGGGCGCCGATCGCCTCGAAGATGTCGAGGATCGTCACGTCGCGGCCGTGCCAGTGGCCCGGAGCGATCGAGCCGCCGTAGAGGAGGACGGAGGGGACGTCGAGGCGGGCCAAGGCCATCGCGCAGCCGGGGATCGTCTTGTCGCAGGCGCAGAGCGCCACGATCGCGTCGAACTGGTACCCGCGCGCCATCAGCTCGATCGAGTCGGCGATCACCTCGCGGCTGACCAGCGAGGCCTTCATCCCCTGGGTGCCCATCGTCACCCCGTCGGAGACGGCGACGGTGTTGAACTCCATCGGCGTGCCGCCCGCCGCGCGCACCCCCTGCTTGACGTGCTCGGCGAGCCCGCGCAGGTGGAAGTTGCAGGGCATCGCCTCGGTCCAGGTGTTGGCGATCCCGATCGTCGGCCGGTTGAGCGCGTCGTCGTCGAAACCGATGCCCTTCATGTAGGCGCGCGAGTGGGCCCGATCGGGCCCGTCGAAGACGACGCTCGAACGCGGGCGGGGCAGGCTGGCAGTCGTGGCGCCGTTTGAACTCATGGCTGAACAATCTACTTTGGGCGAGCCCGCGGTGCCCAGTGTTCGATCGACCCCCATATACGGTGGCAAATCGAACACTCGGCGCCGAGCACCGCGCGGGCGGCCCCTGGGTCGTCAGAGGCCGAAGACGTCGACCGGACCGGGGCCGGAACCAATCTCGCGCAGGCCCTGCGCCACCGCTTCGGAGGCGATCACGCGGGCTTTGCGGGCGGCCTCGAGCGGCGTCTCGCCGCGGGCCAGGTACGCCGCCAGCGCCGAGGAGTGCGTACAGCCCGAGCCGTGCGCGGCGCCATCCGGATGACGCTCACCGGGAATCTCCGCCGATTCGCGGCCGTCGAAGAAGAGGTCGACGACCCGCTCGCTGTGGCCGCCGGTGACGACCACCGCGCGCGGCCCCAGCGCGAGGACCTCGCGCGCCAGGTCCTCCTGGGAATCCTGCGCGTCCGCGCCGGCGAGGGCGCGGGCCTCGGGGATGTTCGGCGTGACCACCGAGGCGAGTGGCAGCAGCCGCTCGACCAGGGCGGCGCGGGCGTCGGTATCGAGCAGCACGGCGCCGCTCTCGGCGACCATCACCGGGTCGATCACGACCGGCGCCTCGCCGACGAAGCGCAGGGCCTCGACCACGGCTTCAACCGTCTCCGCCGTGCCGAGCATGCCGATCTTGACCGCGTCGACGCCGATGTCTTCCGCCACCGCGCCGACCTGGGCGACGATCATCTCGGCCGACACCGCCTCGATCGCCTCGACCCCGACGGTGCTCTGCGCGGTGATCGCGGTGATCGCGGTCATCCCGTGCACGCCACAGCGGGCAAAGGCCTTCAGGTCGGCCTGGATACCGGCGCCGCCACCGGAATCCGAGCCGGCAATCGAGAGCACAGCCGGTACGCGATCGACGTCCATGCCGCGCAGCCTAGACACCGGGCTCCATAAGCAGCGTGCGCGAGTAGACGCCGATCGGGGAGCAGGTGAGGTAGCCGAGCGCCTCCAGGGTGGCGAGCGCGGTGGCGGCTTCGGCGCCGCTCAGGTCGAGCGCCGCGGCGACGGCGTCGCAACTCGCCTCCCCGCGCTCGACCGCGGCGAGCACTGCGACAAGCTCCGGCTCCAAAGCGGACCCGGTTCGCTCCGGGCGGCGCACGCCCGGGCCCAGCATCGCGTCGAGCACGTCCTGGGCGTCGCGGACCAAGCAGGCGCCGCCGGCGAGCAGGTCGTTGGCACCGGCGGAGGTGCGAGCGGTGACCGGACCGGGCACGGCGCCGAGGTCCCGGCCGAGGTCGGCGGCGAGGTCGGCGGTGATCAGCGAGCCGGAGTGCCGTGCCGCCTCGACCACGACGGTCATCCCCGCCATCGCCGCCATGATCCGGTTGCGCGCGGGAAAGGCCCAGCGCCAGGCGCCGGTCCCCGGCGGCAGCTCGGAGAGGACCAGGCCGCCCTCGCAGACCCGGCGCCAGAGCGAACGGTGCGAAGCCGGATAAGCGACGTCGGCGCCGCAGCCGAGCACGGCCACCGTCGTACCACCCTCGAGGGCGCCGCGATGGGCACAGCCGTCGATGCCGAAGGCGAGGCCACTGACGACCACCAGGCCGGCAGCGGCGAGCTCGCGACCCAGCTCGCGGGCGATGCCACGGCCGTAGGCGCTTGCCCGCCTGGCGCCGACCACCGTCACCGCCCGATCCGGCTCCAGCCGCTCCAGCAGGGCGGGCTCGCCGCGGCCGATCAGAGCCCAGGGAGCGTCGGCGGCATCGCGCAAACCCGGCGGATAACCGTCGTCATGACGGCAGCAGGCCCAGCATCCAGCGGCGCGCAGGTCGGCGCGCAGCCGCCGCTCCGGCACGGCTTCGACCTGCGCCAGCATCTGGACCGCGACCTTCGGCGCCACCGCGGCGAGCAGGTCCTCGTTGGAGAGGCGCAGCAGCTCGGGCGAGCGCGAGCCGGGCGCACCCGTGGCGACGCGCTCGATGTACGGGGCGAGGTGGGCGAGCAGGCGCGAGCGCCGCAGGCAATCGGGGCAGGCGCGCGGCTCGCTCACGAGGCATCCCTCCGGCGCAGTTGCAGTGCCTGGGCCATCTGCTCGCGCCCGATCGTCTCCTCGCCGGCGAGGTCGGCGACGGTGCGGGCGAGGCGCAGGGCCCGGTCGTGGGCGCGGGCGCTGAGGCGATGGCGGGAGTAGGAATCCGCCAACAGGCTCGCGGCCCCGTCGGCCAGCGCCGAACCGCGCAGCTCCGCGGGGCTCATATCGGCATTGCAGCGTCCCGGGCCGAGCCGCCGTTCAGCCCGCTCGCGCGCCGCCGTAACCCGCTCGCGCACCGCCGCCGAGGGCTCGCCCGGCGGGCCGGCGATCTCAGCCGCACTTGGCTGGCGGATCGCGGCGAGCAGGTCGATCCGATCGGCGAGCGCGCCGCTCAGTCGCGACTGGTAGCGCTGGGCGGCGAACGGCGCGCAGGTGCACTCCGGATCGTCCTCACCCCGCCCGCAGGGACATGGGTTGGCGGCGGCGACGAGCATGAAACGACAGGGCAGTCGCCGCCACGAGCCGGCCCGCGCGACCGAGACCCAGCCGCTCTCCAGCGGCGTCCGCAACGCCTCCAGCGAATCGCGGCGAAACTCGCAGAGCTCGTCGAGGAAGAGGACGCCGCGGTGGGCGAGCGTCGCCTCGCCGGGACCGGGCGGATTGCCGCCGCCGACGAGCCCGGCGGGGCTGATCGTGTGGTGGGGGGAGCGAAACGGCCGGCCTTGGGGGCCCTGCGCGCCAAGCCGCCCGCAGGCGCTGGCGATCCGGGCCACCTCGAGCGCCTCGCTGGGCGCCAACGCCGGCAGGATCGAGGGCAACCGGCTCGCCGCCAGCGACTTGCCGGCGCCGGGCGGGCCCACCATCAGCAGGCTGTGGCCGCCCGCCGCGGCCACCTCGAGCGCGTGGCGGAGGTGGCGTTGCCCGCGCAGGTCCGCCAGGTCCGGGCCGCTTCGCGGCGCGGCGAGGAGCGACATCGGGCGCGGCCGCGGGGGCGACCAATCGCCCGCCGCCAGGCCGGCAACCTGGGCGAGGCTGTCGAGGCAGAGCGGCTCGACGTCGGCGACCAGCGCCGCCTCGGCGCCGTTCTCGGCCGGCACGACGAGCCGCTCCACCCCCCGCTCGCGAGCGGCCTCGGCGATCGCCAGGACACCGGGAACCGGGCGCACCGACCCGTCGAGGGCGAGCTCGCCAACCAGCGCCAGCGGCGCCAGGGGGTCGAGGTCGAGCTGATCGGAGGCCATCATCAGGGCGACCGCGATCGCCAGGTCGAGCCCGGGACCGGCCTTGCGCAGGCTCGCCGGCGCAAGGTTGACGACAATCCGCCGCAGCGGAAATTCGAAGCCGCAGTTGACGATCGCAGCGCGCACCCGCTCGCGCGCCTCGCGCACGGCGGCGTCCGGCAGGCCGACGACGGAGAAGGCCGGCAGCCCCCTGTGCACGTCCACCTCGACCCGGACCGGTCGGGCCGAGATGCCGTCGAGGGTGAATGTCTGCGCGGTGGCGAGCACTGACCACGACGCTAGGGAGGCGCGACAGACACGTGGTGCGCAGAAAAGGCCAAAAGCGCGACGCGTTTCGCACGCAAGGCAAACGCGGCGGGATATGGCGCCTGCGCGTCCCTATGGTCACCGCCGATGACCGTTCAGAGACAGCGCATCGGCCGCGCCGCCGAGGACCTCGTCGCGGCCCGCCTCACCGCCGCCGGCTGGGAGATCGTCGCCCGCAACGCCCGCACCCGCTACGGCGAGCTCGACCTCGTCGCTCTCGACGGTCGCACGCTCGTCTTCATCGAGGTCAAGGCCGGCCGCGAGGGCGTCGCCTTCGGCCCCGAGCGACCCGTCCTCGCCGTCGATCGCCGCAAGCAGCAACGGGTCCGCCGCCTCGCGGCGGCCTGGATGGGCGAACGGCGCGACGCGCCCTACTCCGACGAGATCCGCTTCGACGCCGTCGGCGTCACCTTCGATCGAGACGGCCGGCTAATCGACCTGGAGCACCTCATCGGCGCGTTCTAGCCGGCCAACTGCAATTGCGCGTAGGCGACCGACTGGAAGGAGCGGCGGTGCAGGGGCGAGATGCCGATCCGTTCGATCGCCTCGCGGTGCTCGGGGGTCGAGTAGCCGACGTGCTCCTCGAAGCCCCAGCCGGGGTGGCGTTCGGCGGCGAGACGCATGTAGCGGTCGCGGGTGACCTTGGCGATCACCGAGGCGGCGGCGATCGCGGCGCTGGTGCCGTCGCCTTCGATTACGGCGCGGTGGGGCACAGCGCAGTCGCGCAGCGAGAAGCCATCGACCAGGCAGGTGGCTCCAGCGTCCGGCTGCAGCCGTTCCAGCGCGCAGGAGAGCGCCTCGATATTGGTCACGTGCAGGCCGCGTTCGTCGATCCCGCGGGCGGAGCGGACGACGACGCTGACCCGCTCCGCCGCGCGCAGCACGCAGGGGAAGAGCTCGGCCCGCTTCTCCTCCAGCATCTGCTTGGAATCGTGCAGGCCGGCGAGCGCGCGGCGATCGGCATGGGAGAGCGTCTCGTAGTCGATCAGCACCGCGGCGGCGACCAGCGGCCCCGCCAGACAGCCCCGCCCCGCCTCGTCGGCACCGGCGACCAGGCGCGTGCCAATGCCCCGGTCGAAGGCGAACAGCCTGCGGGTCCGCGCCAGCCGCCGCTTGTGCAGCTTGCCCTTCGGCGTCGGCTTAGAAGACGCCGATGCGATCTGGCGGCCAGTAGGTGGCAAAGGCCTTGCCGATGATCCATCCCTTGGGGACGGGTCCCCAGAAGCGGCTGTCGTCGCTTTCGCCACGGTTGTCGCCCATCATGAAGTAGTAGCCGGGTGGAATCTTGATCGGTTTGGGCAAATTGCAGGCCGGGGCCAAGCCGCAGGGCCGAGTGTAGGACTCTTCCTTCTTCTCGACCCCGTTGACGACCGGGTGGCCGTTGCGGACGCTGAGCGTGTCGCCGGGACCGGCGACGATCCGCTTGATGAAGTTCTGACCCGACTCTTCCGGCGTCGGCTTGGGGCATGCTTCGCGCTCGCCGTGCGGGACGCCGCACTGGTTGCTGGATTCGCCGTCGGCCCCCTTGGGCGGATGGAAGACGACGATGTCGCCGGGGCTGGGATCGGTGAAGTGGTAGAGGAAGCGGTTGACCAGGACTCGCTGCCCGATGTCGAGGGTCGGCTCCATCGACTGCGAGGGGATCTGGTACGGCTTGATCAGCCAAGCCTGGATCGCCAGCGCCAGACCCAGCGCCAGCGCAACGATGACGACGAGCTCAACGAAGCCGCCGCCACGGGTCTTCGGCTTCGGGATCGAGAGTCTCAGGCCGGGTCCCCGCCGGAGTCGCCGGATTTCTCCTCCGGCGCCTCGTTCTCGGCCTCGTCAGCCGCGGCGTCTTCCTCGGTCTCCCCCGCCTCGGGCGCCCCGGCGTCCGTCTCGGCCGCCGCCTCACTCGCCGCCTCCGTCTCAGTCTCTGCAGCCGGCTCCTCGCTCGCCGCGCCGCCCTCGGCCTCCGGCGCCGGCTCCGCCTGCGCCTCCGCGTCTTCCTGCGCCTGGCTCACTCCCTCGGCGTCAACCGCCTCGGGCTCCGCCGCCGCGGTCGGGGTCGAGATCATCTCCTCGTCGATTCCCCAGCGCCGCTCGGCGACGCGGGCGGCCTTGCCGATGCGGCCGCGCAGGTAGTAGAGCTTGGCCCGGCGCACGTCGCCGCGAGCGGCGATCTCCAGTTTCTCGATCTTCGGCGAGTGCAGCGGGAAGGTCCGCTCGACGCCGACGCCGAAGGACTGCTTGCGCACGGTGAAGGTCTCGCGCGCGCCCGAGCCCTGCCGCCGCAGGACGATCCCCTCGAACACCTGGGTGCGGCGGCGGTTGCCCTCGACGACCTGGAAGTGGACGCGGACGCGATCGCCCGGATCGAAGGAGGGCAAGCCCTCTCTCAGTTGACCACGCTCGATGTCTTGGATGACGCTGCTCATGCGAAAAAAGACCGCCGGGCCCAGACCGGGCGCCGCGCGGTGGCGGAATGGTAGCTACTCCGGGCTTTTTTCGAACTGCTCGGCCCGGGCCCTGCTCTGCTCGAGGCGCCAGCGGCGGACCCGCTCATGGTCGCCGGAGAGCAGGACCTCCGGCACCTCCCAGCCCCGGTAGCTGGCTGGGCGCGTGTAGTGCGGGTACTCCGGCATGCCCTCGAGCAGTTGGCTGAAAGACTCCTCGACCGCGCTCTGCTCGTGTCCCAGGGCCCCCGGCAACTTGCGCATAACCACGTCGGCGAGCACCATCGCCGGCAGCTCGCCGCCCGCCAGCACGTAGCGGCCGATCGAGACCTCGTCGTCGGCGAAGTGCTCGTGCACCCGCTCGTCGAAGCCCTCGTAGCGCCCGCAGAGGACCGCCAGGTGCGGCTCCCGGGTCAGCTCGTCGGCGAGCTCGTCGTCGAGCAGGCGTCCGGTCGGCGTCAACAGGACCTTGCGCGGGCTCTCCCCTCGCGGATACGCCGCCTGCAGCGCCGCGTCAACGACGTCGACCCGCAGCACCATCCCGGCGCCGCCGCCGTAGGGGGCGTCGTCGACCTGCCCGGCGCCGAGCGGGGTCGAGTCCCGGTAGTTGAACAGGCGCAGCTCGTTGCCCTCGGACAGCGCGTTCTGCACCGAGCGCTGCGACTGGAACCAGTCGAACGCCTGCGGGAACAGCGTGAAGATGTCGAGCTTCACGGCGGGACCGCCGCTCAGTCGAGGATGTCGACGATCACCCGCCGGTCGAGGCGCACGGCCGCGGCTTTGGCAATGGTGCGGATCGCGTTGGCGACCCGGCCACCCTTGCCGATCACGCGGCCCAGGTCGTCCTCGGCGACGCTGATCTCGTAGACGAGGTCGCCGTCCTCTTCGAGCTCCTCGACCACGACCGCGGACGGGTCCTCGACCAGCGAGCGGACGAGGAACTCCAGGAGCTCGGTCATCGACTACGAGCCCGAAGCCGGGATGCCCTTGGTCCGCAGCAGCGTTGCCACGGTCTCGGAGGGCTGAGCGCCGTGCTCGATCCAGTGGCGGGCGCGGGTCTCGTCGAGCTCGATCGTCGAGGGCTCGGTCTGCGGGTTGTACTGACCGATCGTCTCGATCGTGCGGCCGTCGCGCGGCGAGCGCTTGTCGGCGACGACAATGCGCCAGATCGGGTTCTTCTTCGACCCGACTCGTCTGAGTCTGATTCGGACTGCCATGAGCCGCGGAAGGTTAGCGTCTCCGCACCTTCGGGCGCGGAGCGCCACCCATCATCGAGGCGAGCTGCTGCTGGTCGGGCGTCTTGCCGGAGGCGACGTGGCGCATCAGCTTGCGCATCTGGTCGAACTGCTTGATCAGCTGGTTGACCTGCTGGGGCCTGACCCCCGAGCCGTTGGCGATGCGTTTGCGGCGCGAGCCCTTGACGATCCCCGGGTTGGCCCGCTCCTCCGGCGTCATCGAGAGGATGATCGCCTCGACCCGGTCGAGCTGGCCCTCGTCGACGTCGGCGTTCTTCAGCTGCTTCATCGCCCCCATCCCCGGCAGCATCCCGAGGATGCCGCTGAGCGGGCCCATTTTGCGCACCTGGCGCATCTGCTGGAGCATGTCCTCGAGCGTGAACTGGTTGCGCCGCAGTTTCTGCTCGAGGTCCTGCGCCTGCTTCTCGTCGATCTGCTGCTCGGCTTTCTCGATCAGGCTGAGCACGTCGCCCATGCCGAGGATGCGCGAGGCCATGCGGTCGGGGTGGAAGCGATCGAAGGCCTCGAGCTTCTCGCCGGTCGAGGCGAAGAGGATCGGCTTGCCGGTCACCGCCTTGACCGAGAGCGCGGCGCCGCCGCGGGCGTCGCCGTCGAGCTTCGACATCACGACGCCGTCGAACTCGGCCGCCTCGGCAAAGGATTCCGCAACGCCGACGGCGTCCTGGCCGGTCATCGCGTCGACGACGAGCAGCACGTCGTGCGGCTGGATCCGCTTGCGGATCTTCGCCAGCTCCTCCATCAGGTCGGCGTCGACATGGAGGCGACCGGCGGTGTCGACGATCAGCGCGTCGCGGCGCTCCGTCTTCGCCTGCTCGAGCGCCCAGGCGGCGATCTCAACCGGGTCGGCGTCGGTGCCTTTCTCATAGACGTGGGCGCCGACGCGGCCGCCGACCGTGACCAGCTGGTCGACCGCGGCGGGGCGGTAGACGTCGCAGGCGGCCAGGGCGACGTCCTTGCGACCGTTCTCGCGCAGCCAGCGGGCCAGCTTGGCGCAGGCGGTGGTCTTGCCCGAGCCCTGCAGACCCGCCATCAGGATCACGGTCGGGCCGTTGCTGGCGAAGGCGAGCTCCGAGCCGACGCCGCCCATCAGCGAGGTCAGCTCCTCGTTGACGATCTTGACCACCTGCTGGCCCGGGTCGAGGCTGCCCATCACGTCGGCGCCGAGGCAGCGCTCCTTCAGCGTCTTGGTGAAGGTTTTGACGACCTTGAAGTTGACGTCGGCCTCGAGCAGGGCGAGGCGGATCTCGCGCATCGCCGCGTCGACGTCGGACTCGCTCAGCTTCCCCCGCGAGCGGACGTCGGAGAGCGTGGCCTGCAGACGATCGGAGAGCTGATCGAACACCCCAGCAGCTTAATCAGACTGACTTCGCGGTTATGGCTGCATATGGAGCAACAACCGCGAAGTCAGTCTGGGGCTGTTTACTTGGCGAGGAGGGCGTTGGCGAAGTCGGTGGGGTCGAAGGGGCGCAGGTCCTCGAGCGTCTCGCCGGTGCCGATCAGCTTGACCGGGATCTGCAGCTCGTCGGCGATGGCGAGGACGATGCCGCCCTTGGCGGTGCCGTCGAGCTTGGTCAGGACGACGCCGTCGACCTCGACCGCCTCGGCGAAGACCTTGGCCTGGCGCAGGCCGTTCTGGCCGGTGGTGGCGTCGATCGAGAGCAGCGTCTCGTGCGGAGCCCCCGGCATCTGCTTGCCGATCACGCGGCGCACCTTGGCCAGCTCGTCCATCAGGTTGCCCTGCGTGTGCAGGCGGCCGGCGGTGTCGATGATGACGACGTCGGCGCCGCGGGCGCGGGCGGCTTCGACCGCGTCGAAGGCGACCGCGCCGGGGTCGGCGCCCTCCTCGGCGCGGATCAGTTCGGCCCCGGCCCGATCGGCCCACTCGGCCAGCTGCTCGGCGGCGGCGGCGCGGTAGGTGTCGCCGGCCGCGAGCACGACCGAGAGGCCGAACTCCTGGGAGAGATGCCAGGCGATCTTGCCGATCGTCGTCGTCTTGCCGGTGCCGTTGACGCCGACCATCAGCAGCACGGCCGGCTCATTGCTGAGATCGATCGGGGCACGGGCGGTGCCGGCGACCTCGGCGAGGATCTCGATCAGCCGCGCCTGCACCGCCTCGCCATCGGCCGGCACCGTGCCCGCCTCGACCTCGTGCTCGAGACGCTCGACCACCTTGGCCGTGGTCGGGGCGCCCGCATCGGCGAGGATCAGCGCCTCCTCGAGCCGCTCCCAGGTCTCCTCGTCGATGCGGTCGAAGAAGCTCGCCGAGAGCTCCTCGGCAAGCGCCTTGCGGCTCTTCGAGAGACTCTGGCGCAGGCGGCGGAAGACGCCGCGGCGCTGCTCCTCGGGCTCAGGCTTCGCGGAGCTGTTCGCGCTCTCGCGCGAACCGAGGTTGAGTATCTCCTGCCAGCTGGTCGCCATCGTCGTCGCCCTCCTTGCCGCCGGAGGCTATCCGGGCGGCGGCCCGGAGCTCCTCGACGGCCTCGCCGAGGTAGCCGGAGAGCTTTTCGACGTCGGGCATCGAGGCCTTGTCGGCGAGGATGCCGAAGCCGACTTTGCCGTTGTAGCTGACGATCGCGATCGCAAGCGCGTGGCGGCGGGCGAGGAAGCCGACCGGGAAGACGCCGGTCACCTCGCGGCCGAGGACGTAGAAGGGAATCTGCGGGCCGGGGAAATTCGTGACGAGCAGGTTGAAGAGGCGGGTCGAGAAGTTGATCGCCGCCGTCGGCAGCAACAGCAGCGGCGGCGCGAAGTCGCGGAACCAGTCGTTGAGGCCCCAGATCGCCTCGGCGCCGAGCGGCTGCTTGGAGGACTTGAGCTCATCCATGCCGAGGTGCACCGCCCGCAGGCGCTCGACCGGGTCCTCGATGCCGACGGGAAGCGGGCCCCGCATCGCCGTCAGCCGATTGCCCAGCTCACCCTCCTCGTCGATCGTGCGGACCGAGACTGGGACCAGCGCTTTCAGCTCGATCCCCTCGGTCGCGACCTCGCGGTCGTGCAGCCAGCGGCGCAGGGCGCCGGCGGTCGCGGCGAGGATCACATCGTTGACGGTGACCCCGAGCGCGTTCTTGACCTGCTTCACGTCGGCGAGCGGGAACTCCGCCCAGGCGAAGCTCCGGGCCGGGCCGATATCGACGTTGAGCGGCACCTTCGGCGCCGGCTTGAACCAGGCCGAGGTCACCTCCCAGAGGCCGGTGACGCCGTCGGCGGCGCGCTTGCGCGCCCGTTTCGGCTGCCTCGCCGCATTGCCGAGCCAGCGCGTCAGCCGCCGCACCGTCGCCCAGACACCGCTGAAGGCGCGGGCGAGGAGGGCGCCGCGCGTCGGCGGTTGCTGCGGGTCCCAGGGAGCTTCCTCGCGCGAGGGAACCGGGTTGGCCTCCGGGTCGAAGAGCAGCTTGCCGATGTCGACGGCGGAGAAGCCGTCGGCGAGGGCATGATGGGTCTTGTAGACGATCGCGAAGCGGTCGCCCTCGAGACCCTCGACCAGGGCCAGCTGCCAGAGCGGCCGCGAGCGGTCGAGCGGCGGCGAGAGGACCTCGCCGACCAGATCGTGGAACGCCGCCTCGTCGCCCGGGGCGGGCAGCTTGACCCGGCTCAGGTGGTTGGTGAGCTGGAAGTCCGGATCGTCGACCCAGAAGGGTGTCCCCAGGCCCAGTGGCGGAAAGGCCAACCGCTGGCGCAGGCGGGGCAGGTGATGCACCCGGCTGCGGATGTGGGTGGCGAAGTCCTCCTGACTGGGCGGCTCCCCGTCGCAGACCAGCACCGCGCCGATCGCCATGTGCCCGTTGGACCGCTCGTTGGCCAGGAACGACGTGTCGAACGACGTCAACCTGTCCATGTGCCGCTGCGCCATATTTCCCTCCTTAGCTTCCCCGAGGGACAGCGTAGCGGCGGGCTCAGGCCCGGAACGTTCTGTTTTCTTTAAGAGGAAGGGCTCTCAGGCCGCTTCGACGGAGTCGCGCGACGGCGGGGTTGCGGGCGACTGCTCGCCGATCAAGCCGGGCTCGGCGCCCGCGGCCCTACCTTCCTCGCCCTCGTCCTCGTCGGCCACCCCGGCGAACGGCGGCGGCGCGGCGGCATCCGCGGCGGAGCCCGACCCAGCGTCCCCCTCGCCTTCCTCGACTTCGCGCGGCAGGCGGCGGGAGACGACCTTGGTGATGCCGTCGCCGCCCATGCTGACGCCGTAGAGCACGTCGGCGGCGTCCATCGTCCGTTTCTGGTGGGTGACGATGACGAACTGGGCGCGGTCGGAGAAGCGCCGGATCAGCTGCAGGAAGCGGTCGATGTTGGCGTCGTCGAGGGCGGCCTCGACCTCGTCGAGAATGTAGAAGGGGCAGGGTCGGGCGAGGAAGACGGCGAAGACGAAGGCGATCGCGACCAGCGACTTCTCGCCGCCGGAGAGCAGCGAGAGCTTGCGGGTCGACTTGCCGGCCGGGGTGACCTCGATCTCGACCCCGAACTGCTCGCGCTGCTCCTCGGCCTCCTCGTCCTCCGCGGTGGGCTCGCCCGCGCCCTCCTCCGCCTCCGCCTCGCCGTCCGGCAAGGGGCGCAGGGTGACCCGCCGCAGGCGACCGCGACCGCCGGGGAAGAGGTGCTCGACCATCTCCTCGAAGTTCTTGGCGGTCGCCTCGAAGGTCTCCTCGAAGGCGCGCTCGATCTCGCGGTCGATGTCGTGGATCAGCGCCTCGAGCTCGCGCATGCCGCGCTCGGTGTCCTCGCGCTGGGCCTGCAGCGACTCGACGTGCTCGCGCGCCTCCTCGTACTCCTGCTCGGCCAGCGGGTTGACCGGGCCGATCTGGGCGCGACGGCGCTCCAGTCGCTCCAGCCGCCGGTCGATCTCGGCACGCTCCTCGTCGCCCAGCGCCACCGTCGCCGGCTCGACCTCTTCGCCGAGCTTCTCCGCGATTGCCGCCAGCTCCTTCGCCGCCTCGGCGCGGCGGTCGCCGAGGTGGGCGGCCTCGACCTCGACTTCGGTGAGGCGATCCGAGGCGGCCTTGATCTCGGCCTGCAGCTCGTACTCGCGCTGCGAGCAGGCGCGCATCTCCTCGGCGATCTCGTCGCCGTCGCCCTCGCCGCCGACGACGCGCTGCTCGGTCCGCTCGACCCGGCTGCGGATTGCCGCCTCCACCGCGGCCGCGGCGGCGGTGGCGGCACGGACGTCGTCGAGCAGCTCCTCGCCGCCGGCGAGCCGCTTGCGCAGGACCTCGCGGGCGCGCTCGCCGAGCAGGCCCTCGGCCCGGCGGGCGTGGCGGATGGCGCGCTCGGCGCCACCGCGAACAGCACCCAGCGCGGCCTCCCGCGCCGCCTCACTGGCCCCGGCAGAGCGGGAGCGAGCAAGACCCTCGGCAGCGGCCGCGAGGCCGGCGTCGATCTCGCCGAGCTCCTCCTCGAGTTTGCGCGCGCGCTCGCCGGGCGCCGAGCCGCCGACGTCGAGGGTCAGCGGCCCGAGCTCGTTGCGCAGCGTCTCGAGCCGGGCCGAGATCTCCCCCTCGCGGTCGCCGAGGCCGGTGGCGCGGATCGCGATCCGCTGCTGATCGCCGCGCAGCTTGGTCAGCACCCCCCAGGCCTGGGTCCGCTCGCGGTCGCGGGCGGCGAAGCGCTCCTCGGCGGCGCGTCGCTTCTCGCTCACCGCCGACAGTTGCTCCTCCAGCGCGGCCCGCTGCTGCCGCGCCTCGCTCGCCGCCTTTTCCGCCGCCGCGGCGCGATCGGCGCCGAAGCGCAACTCCTCGGCGATCAGCTGACCGCGCAGGCCGAGTTCCTCGCGCTCGATCCGCGCCCCCAGCTCCGCCGCCTGCGCCTGGCGCTTCAGCGGCCGCAGCCGCGCCCGCGCCTCGCGCTCGAGGTCGAGCGCCCGGTCGAGGTTGTCGCGGGCGGCGCGCAGCTTCAGCTCCGCCCGGCGGCGGCGCTTGCGGTGCTTGCCGAGCCCGGCCGCCTCCTCGCTCAGCAGCCGCCGCTCGCGCGGTTTCGAGTGGACGATCGACTCGACCCGGCCCTGGCTGATCACCGAGTGCATCTCGCGGCCGAGGTTGGTGTCGGAGAGCACCTCAGTGACGTCGACGAGGCGGCAGCGGGCGCCGTTGAGGCGGTAGCTGCCCTCGCCGGAGCGGTCGAGCGTGCGCTTGACCGCGATCTCGGAGAGGTCGCTCGCGGCGCGGCCCTCGGAGTTGTCGATCGTCACCTCGACTTCGGCCTGGCGCCGCTGGCCGACGCCCTTGCCGCCGGCCGAGATCACGTCCTGCATCGAGGCGCCGCGAATCGCGCCGGGACTCTGCTCACCGAGGGCCCAGAGCACGGCGTCGGTGATGTTCGACTTGCCGGAGCCGTTGGGGCCGACGATCACGCTGACGCCGGGCGAGAACTCGAGCCTCTCCCGCTCGGGGAACGACTTGAAGCCCTTCATCTCGATCGATCTCAGATACACGCGATGTCCTCAGCCCGTGCTTGCGGAACCCTCAGGCGTCCTAGCCTCACGAGCGGGTCGGACGCAACGTCCCGGCACTTAATCCCCAAATTGCTTCAAAGCCTGCTCGGCCGCAGCCTGCTCGGCCGCCTTCTTGCTCCGCCCCTCCCCCTCGCCCACTCGCCTGGAGTCGACGATCGCCGCCACCTCGAACCTGCGCCGGTGCGGCGGCCCGGATTCGCCGGTCACCTCGTAGCTTACGCGCAGCCGGCGCCGCGCCAGCGCCTCCTGCAGGGCGGACTTGAAGTCGACCCTGGTCTCGGCCGCGTGCTCGATGCGGGGCGCGAAGGCCTCGCTCACCGCCGCCGCCGTGCGCTCGAAGCCGAAAGCGAGGAAGCAGGCCCCGATCAGCGCCTCGGTCGCCTCCGGCAACGGCCGCTCGCCGCTCAGCAGCACCTCGGCCGGGATGCCGACCGGCATGTCGTCCGGCTCGGCGGCGCGCAGCATCTCCGGCACCCCCAGCTCACGGCCGACCTCGGCGCAGGAGACCCCGGAGACCGCCTGGTTGTGGATCTTGGTCAGGCCGCCGGCGTCGATCCCCGGAAAGCGCTCGATCAGGGTGCGGGCGACGGCGAGGGCGAGCACGCTGTCGCCGAGATAGGCGAAGCGCTCGTAGGACTCGGCCCTGGCCTCGGTCCAGGAGGAGTGCGTCAGCGCCTGGCGCCGCAGATCGTCCGGCAAATCGGCGATCAGCTCGGCGAGGGCGTCCTCGCTCACGCCGCGGGCGCGTGCTCCAGCACGAAGTCGACCGCGTCGCCGACGGTCGCGATCCCGGCGGCCTGCTCCTCGGAGACCGTGATCCCGTAGGTGTCCTCGAGCTCCATCACCAGCTCGTAGAGGTCGAGCGAGTCGGCGTCGAGGTCCTCCTTGAAGCGGCTCTGCTCGCCGATCCGGGCGGCATCCAGCTCGAGCTCCTCGGCGAGGTGGTCGCGGACGAGGGTGAGGACTTCCGCGCGGGTCACAGGACCCTTCCTATCACGCGCCGCTCCCCTCGGCACGATCCGCCAACTCGCCCCTGCCCGCGCCGCCCTCGCGCAGCAGCGCCGCCGTGCGGCCGACGGCGTCGACCTCGACGCAACGGGCGGCGAGGCGGATCGCGTTGGCGATTCCCGCGGCACCGGAACTGCCGTGGCCGACCACGGCGATGCCGCGCAGGCCGAGCAGGATCGCGCCGCCGGTGGTGTCGGGGTGCAGCTCGCGCCGCAGGCCGCCGAGGGCCGGACGCATCAGCAGCCCGCCGGCGGCGGCGAGCGGGTTGGAGCGGGCGGCGTCGCGGATCGCCCCGGTGACCGCCCTCGCCGTCCCCTCCATCAACTTCAGCGCAACGTTGCCGGTGAAGCCGTCGGTGACGACGACGTCGGCGACGGCGGCGGGTAGGTCGCGCCCCTCGACGTTGCCGATGAAATCGATCCCGCTCGCGCCGCTCAGGGTCTCGTTGGCGGCGACGACCTCCTCGCGCCCCTTGCCCGCCTCCTCGCCGACCGAGAGCAGGCCGACGCGGGGCCGCTCGGCCCCTAGCACCGCTTGACTGAAGGCGGCGCCGAGGAAGGCGAACTGGACCAGGTGCTGGGCGCGCACCTCGACGTTGGCGCCGACGTCGAGGAAGAGGACCGGCTTGCCGGGAACCGGCAGCTGCACCGCGAGGGCGGGGCGCTGCACTCCCTTGAGCCTCCGCAGACCGAACGTGGCGGCAGCCATCGTCGCCCCGGTCGAGCCGGAGCTGACCAGCGCCGCCGATCGCCCTTCGGCAACATCGGCAGCGGCGCGGACGACGGAGGCGCCCGTCTTCGCCCTCACCGCCCCAACCGGATCCTCGTCGTTGCCGATCCACTCCTCGGTCGGGACGACCTCGATCCCCTCAGTGCCCCCGAGACCCAGATCCGCGGGGCGGCCGAAGACACGCACCCCGATCCCGTCCGCCGCAGCCAGCCTCGCTCCCTCAGCGAGCACGGCAAAGCCCTGCTCGGCCCCGAAACCATCAAGGGCGACGGTGACGCCCTCGGCCACGGCTACTCAGCGTCTGGAGAAGCAGCCGTCGTCGGCTCGGCGATCGTGTGTTTGATCACCTCGCGACCCGCGTAGGTGCCGCAGGTCGGGCAGACCCGGTGCGGCAGCCTGGGGCTGTGGCAGCGCGGACAACGGTTGAGCCGCGCCTTGCCGGCCTTGTGCTGGGCACGCCGCTTGTCGCGACGAGCGCTGGAAGTTCTCTTCTTGGGGACAGCCATAAGCCGGAGCATGGTAGCGGGTCGAGGAGGGTCGGGCGTCCCCTGCCAAAACACTCCAGCGAGGCTCCCGCCGAGCGTTTTGGCAGGGGACG
>DASZSJ010000080.1:0-5147 GCA_035548675.1 Solirubrobacterales bacterium | reverse complement strand
GACGTTCTATGCGCTCTTCGGGGGGGCGGATTTCGGTGGGGGGTTCTGGGACCTGGTTGCCGGTGGGGCGAAGCGGGGGGAGCGGCCGCGGGGGCTGATCCAGCGCTCGCTCACGCCCGTCTGGGAGGCGAATCACGTCTGGTTGATCTTCATCCTCGTCGTCCTCTGGACCGCCTTCCCACCCGCCTTCAGCGCGGTGATGACGACCCTCTACGTGCCGCTCGCCCTGGCCGCGCTCGGCATCGTCCTGCGCGGCTCGGGCTTCGCCTTCCGCAAGTCGATCGAGGGGCTCTCGGGGCGCCGCGCCGCCGGTGCCACCTTCGCCATCTCCTCGCTCCTCACCCCGTTCTTCATGGGCACCGTGGTCGGCGCCGTCGCCGCCGGCAACGTCCCGGGCGATGGCAACGGCCCGCCCTTCTCGAGCTGGCTGCAGCCGCTGCCGCTGCTCACCGGGGCGATGTTCGTCGCCAGCGGCGCCTACCTGGCGGCCGTCTTCCTGATCGCCGACGCGAGGCGAGCGGGCGAGGAGGAGATGGAGCGCTACTTCGCCCGCCGCGCCCTCATTGCCGCCGCCCTCGCCGGGGTCCTCGCCGCCTTCGGCCTGGTCGAGCTGCACGCCGAAGCGCGCTACATCTTCGATCAGCTCGTCGATGAGGGCCTGCCGCTCGTGATCCTCTCAGCGCTCTGCGGCGCCGGGGTGCTCGCGATCCTGCTCGCGTCCGCGCGTGGGGCGGCCGCGAGCGGCGGCTCCCGCGAGGCTCGCGCGACCCCGCTCCTGCGCCCGCTCGCCGCCGGCGCGGTCATCGCGGTGATCTGGGGCTGGGGCGTCGCCCAGTTCCCCTACCTGCTGCCGACATCGCTGAAGATCACCCAGTCCGCCGCTCCGCCCGAGACTCTCGGCGCGGTGATCGTCGTCTTCATCGCCGCCGTCGTCCTCGTCCTGCCCGCACTCGGCCTGCTCTACTGGCTCTCGCAGAAGGAGTTGCTCGGTGAGTGAGGCGAGCGCGGTCCGCGCCGTCCTCTTCGACATCGACGGGACGCTCCTCGTCACGGGCGGCGCCGGCGGCGTCGCCTGGCAGCGCGCCTTCCGCGAGCTGCACGGGGTCGAGGCCGACGTCGCCGAGCACACCGACGCCGGCATGACCGACCCCGAGATCGTCAAGATCGTCTTCCGTGAGGTGGTCGGGCGCGAGGGCACCCAGGCCGAGCGCTCGCAGGCGATCGGCTGCTACCTCGAGCACCTGCCGGCGGCCGTCGCCGAGTCCCCCGGCTACCGGGTCATGCCCGGCATCGAGGCGCTGCTCGAGCGCCTGATCGACGCCGGCGTGCTGCTCGGCCTCGTCACCGGCAATATCGAGGCGGCCGCCCACATCAAGCTCGCCCGGGCGAACCTCAATCGCTTCTTCGGCTTCGGCGGTTACGGCTCGGACTCGCCCGATCGCACCGAGGTCACCGAAGCCGCCCTGCGCCGCGGCGCGCTCGTCTCCGGAGGCGCGCTCGCCGACGGCGCCTGCATCGCCGTCGGCGACACCCCCCGCGACGTCAGGGCGGGCCACGGCGCCGGGATCAGGGTCGTCGGCGTCGCTACGGGCTCCTACAGCGTCGAGGAACTGGAACAAGCTGGCGCCGACTGGTCGATCCCCCGGGCCTCCGACAACTTCCCTGCCTAGGAGGGATTGGCGAAACCCCCGCGCACGTCCGGCGGCGGCGGACACTGCGCGGTACAGCGTCCTCGGTCCTTCTAGGGCCATCCCGACAGGGATGGCCCTCAGGCCAAGCTGCAGCGCACCTGGTAGATCGAGAGGAAGCCGCTCTCGAAGCCGTTGCGCGCGGCGCGCAGGTAGAGGCGCCAGACGCGCACCCGTTCGGGGCCGGCGAGGCGGATCGCCTCCTCCAGGTTCTCATCCAGTCGCCGCGCCCAGTGGCGCAGGGTCTCGGCGTAGTCGGCGCCGTGCTCGGAGACGTGGCGGGCGACGAAGCCGGCCCGTTCGAGCGCCAGCAGCACCCGCGAGAGGTGCAGCGGTTCGCCGTCGGGGAAGACGTAGCGCTCGGAGAAGGCGCCGGCCTCGGGATCGGTGTGGCGCAGGCGGGCGATGCCGTGGTTGAGCAGGCGTCCGCCCGGCTCCAGCAGTCCGGCCAGCGTGCGCGCGTACTCGTCGATCTGGACCTCGCCGACGTGCTCGACCATGCCGATCGAGGCGATCGCGTCGAAGCGCTCGCCGCTGGCGGCGAGGTCGCGGTAGTCCATCACGCGGACCTCGACCCGGTCGGCGACCCCGGCCGCCTCGGCCCGCCGCCGCGCCTCCTCGGCCTGGGGCGGCGAGAGCGTGATCCCGAGCACCTTGGCGCCGTACCTGGTCGCCGCCCGCAGCGGGAAGGCGCCCCAGCCGCAGCCGACGTCGAGCACCCGGTCGCCCTCCTGCAGCGCCAGCTTGCGCGCCACCGTGTCGAGCTTCTCTTCCTGCGCCCGCTCGAGCGTCTCGGCCCCCTCCGCCCAGAAGGCGCAGCTGTAGGTCATCGACTGGTCGAGGAAGAGGGCGAAGAACTCGTTGGAGACGTCGTAGTGGTGGCGCACCGCCTTGGCGTCGCGCTCCTTGCTGTGGCGGCGGCCGCTGAGCACGAGCTCCGCCTGGGGCCGGCGCGGTGGACGCTGGAAACCGGCGGCGCGCACAGCGCCGAGCAGCAGGCGGCGCTTGGCGGCGCCGTCGAGCGCCGGCGGCTGCCAGCCGTCGAGCACCTCGATCACCGCGTCCATGTCGTCGACGTCGATGTCGCCGCTGACGTAGGCGCGGCCGAGGCCGAGCTGGCCCGGGGCGCGCAGGACGTGGGCGGCGGCGCGGGGAGAGCGCACGAAGAAGGTCGGGCCGGCGCCGTTGCTTGCCGGCAGGCGCGTCCCGTCCCAGAACTCGACCGTGAACGGGCGCTCGGGGATGCGAGCTTCGATCTCACGGCGCAGGGGAGCGGTGCTGGAAAAAGCCAAGAACGCGACTTTACCTTTCTTTTCCGGCGCCGGAGTCCGTATGATCGCGGCCTTCCATGGCAGGTGCTGGACCTCTCCCATCCGACATTCAGCCGGTCGCCAACGAGACGCGCGACCGCATCATCACCGGGCTGGTGACGTTGATCCCCTTCCTCGCGATCGGCTTCGCCGGCTGGCAGGTCTGGGGCAAGGCGCTGCACTGGAGCGACGTCTTCCTCTTCTGCGGCATGTACTTCTTCACCGGCATGGGGATCACGGTCGGCTTCCACCGCCACCTCACCCACCGCAGCTTCAAGACAACCAAGTGGCTGCACGGCCTGCTCGGCATCCTCGGCTCGGCCGCGATCGAGGGGCCGGTGATCTCCTGGGTCGCCGACCACCGCAAGCACCACGCCTTCTCCGACGAAGAAGGGGATCCGCACAGCCCCCACGTCGACCACGGCCATGGCTGGAGCGGTGCGATGCGCGGCCTCTTCCACGCCCACATGGGCTGGCTCTTCATCCACACCCAGCGCGGCAACAAGGAGCGCTTCGCGCCGGACCTGATCAAAGACCCGATCATCAACTGGGTCGACCGCACTTTCCTGTTCTGGGCGATTGCCGGGCTGCTGCTGCCCTTCGCGCTCGGCTGGATCATCGGCGGCACCCTCTTCGCCGGCGTCACCGGCCTGCTCTGGGGCGGCCTCGTCCGCGTCTTCGTCCTCCACCACTTCACCTACAGCATCAACTCGCTCTGCCACGTCTTCGGCAAGCGCGACTTCGAGACCACCGACGAGTCGCGCAACCTCGCCCTGATCGCGATCCCGACCTTCGGCGAGGCCTGGCACAACAACCACCACGCCTTCCCGACCTCCGCCACCCACGGCCTCGGCCGCTGGCAGATCGACCTCTCCGCCATGGTCATCGACTCGCTGGAGAAGGTCGGCCTCGCCTGGGACGTCGTCCGCCCCACCGAGGACCGCCTCGCCTCCAAGGCGATCTAGCTAGGAGGGATTGGCGAGGCCCCCGCGCACGTCCGGCGGCGGCGGACACTGCGCGGTACAGCGTCCTCGGTCGGCCAAATGGCGCTGCCATTCGGCCTCCCTGCGTCCTTGTCCCGCTCGCTCCGGCGCTCGCCGGGCCCGCACACGCGGGTTTCGCCGATCCCTCTAGGGCGCTTCCTCGGCTTCGTACCAGTCGAGCCAGTGACCGCAGCTGGCGGCAAGCGCCAGCTTGCGGTGGGGCTGGGCCCGCACCGCGACCAGCTCGCCCAGCTCCGCTTTGCCCGCGTAGCCGCTGAGCCGCTGCAGGGTGCTGGGCTCCGCGGCGGTGACGGTGAAGCGGACCCGGCCGCCGGGGCTGGCGACGGTCCCCGCCGGCCAGAACTGACCGTTGCTGGCGAGGCTGATCGTGCTCGGCCGCTGACCGTCGAGCGCCGCCGGCAGGGGCTGGCTCAGGCCCGGCGCGCTCAGGCTCAGGCCGAAGGGGGAGAAGTACTGCAGCGAGAGTCGCCAGCGCCCGCGCGGCAGGCGCAGCGCCTGGGTCGCCGCCTCGCCCGTCTGCAGGGTCGAGTCGGGGCTCCAGTCGGACTTCTGCCCGATCCTCGTCGCCGGGAAGAGCCCGGCGCGGCCCGGGTTGGCGGTGAGGATGCGGATCTCCGGCGAGGCGCATTTCACCTGCGCCCCGGCCTCGGTGCCCTCGAGCAGGACGTGCCGGTCCTCGGGCGTCGCGCCGGTCCGCTTCCAGAGGATGTATGAGGGCGTGGAGGCGACGCGGCGGAAGTTGGGCGGCGCTTCGCTGTTCCAGGCGGCGCGGCCGGTGATCACGTAGGGGAAGCGGTCGAGGGTGCCCTTGGAGAAGGAGTCGAAGTCGATCGGGCTGTAGGCGTCGCCGGTGTCGAACGGCTTTTCCGGACTGGGGGAGACGTCGGCGTCGGGGAACTCGACCAGCGGCACGTGGGTGTCGGCCCCCATCAGCTCGTAGGCCGCGTAGCGGTCCTGGCCCGCGTAGAGCACCGGTTCGCCGCGCAGCACCGGCATGAAAGCGCGCAGCTCCGCCCCGTGCCCCGGCGGCGCGATCGAGGTATCCCGCAGCACCAACAAGCTCGAATACACGCTCCCCGCCACAAACGCCACCGCCAGCACCCCCCCGGCCACCCGCGCCACCCCCCCCACCACGCCGCCGCCGG
>DASZSJ010000079.1:0-9911 GCA_035548675.1 Solirubrobacterales bacterium | reverse complement strand
CCGAGTGTCTGGTTTGCCACCGTATACGTGGGTCAACTCAACACTCGACACCGCGGGCTCGCCCAAAATCGCCTGTCGGTCGGCTTCTGCCTCTTCCTGGGTCCGTTGCTGACGAAATTCGTGGAATCAATCATCTAGTGGCTTGGCTCGTCCATCGAGGCGAGGTTGTATCCGCGAGCCAGACGCATGAGGCCGCGCTGAGCTTTTGGACAACCCGGTATCTGGCGAGCGTGAAGGGAGACGCAACGAGGGCGCGCCGTTATCGAGCCGAGCTCGCACTCGATGCGATTCGACAGCGCTGTCACCCGACGGCGATCTCGCGACTCGCAGGCTTCTACGTCTTCCCCGACGAGGAAACGGCCCTCCGTGCCGGCCAGGCCTGGGACGGGCGATTTCGGCCAGAGCATCTGGTGGAGCTTGCGCTGCGGCCTGGAGCGCGGACGAGCCGCCACGACTCGGAATGGATCGCCCAGCGACTTGAAGGACAGGACGACCTCGGGTGGGCAGGGGATTATTTCGCGGGAAATGCGCTCGGAGGCGATCCGATCTGGGAGATCCTCGTCGACGGCCGCGCTGTCGTCCTCGGCACCGACCTCCGAAGGGCTGCATACGACGTCGTGAAGAAAGCATGGCCGCAGTCCCTCGCCCTGCTCGAGCTTGCCCGAATTGGCGTCGAACTCGATTCCGACCTGGGCCTGATCTCCCCCCTGCTGCTGCAGGAGGGAGATCGCCTCAGGGTGGACTACGCGATGAACTTCAGAGACGCGACAGACGATGTCTTTCTCAATCGCCTTGCCGCGCTCGAGGGCCCGAGGAACACGAACGATCTACAGCTCGACTCCGAGCTGGTGAAGCCGGATCTGAGAAACACAGGAAAAAGGTCAAAGGCAAGCCGAAGTGCGTCAAGGCGAAGCCGAAGAAGGGAAAGCGGAAGGGTCGTTGAGGCTCCCGGGGCGGGCCTTGCTGAGCTCGAGCGCGGGAGACGATGCGGCCGCCCATCGGACGGATCCGCGCGCTAGATGATCGATCCCACGGCGGCAGCCGTGGGATCACGACCTCTTTCCGATTCCAAGCGTCCCGCCCGCGCGGTGCTCGCTGCCGAGCGTTCGATTTACCACCGTATATGGGGTCAATCGAACGCTCGACAGCGCGGGCTCGCCCAAAGTGCGGCTCAGGCGGCGCAGGGGTCGCAACCTCCGTCGGTGTGCGCGGCGGGCACTGCCCGCCCTCTCCAGCGGAGGTCGCGCGCGATCCTTCGCCGGTGGAGGGTCGCGCGCGATCCTTCTCCGCCTCTGTTAATCTGCAACCTAATGGTTGTAAGTAGCAAAGAGGAACGCGACGACGAGAAGGCCGCCGACCTGCTGTTCGGGGCGCTGGCCGACCCGACCCGCCGCGACATCCTCCGCCGTGCTCGCGAGGGCCGGCTTTCGGTCTCGGCCTTGGCTCGCAAGTACCCGATCAGCCTGGCGGCGGTGCAGAAGCACGTCGCCGTGCTGGAGCGGGCCGAATTGGTCAGCAAGCACCGGGTCGGGCGCGAGTCGATCGTGCGCGCCGAGGCCGACGCCCTCAAACGTGCCCACGCCGCGCTCGACCGGCTCGCGTCCGAGTGGCGCGGCCGGATCGAGCGGATCGACCTCATCCTCGACGAAGACAAAGGAGACAGCTGATGCCCGTCACCGACGTGAACAAGGACCTCGACGCCCTGACGATGACGATCACCGCCGAATTCGACGCCAGCGCCGAGCGAGTCTGGGAGATGTGGTCGGACCCGCGGCAGCTGGAGCGCTGGTGGGGGCCACCATCGCACCCCGCTACCTTCGTCGAGCACGACCTCTCCCCCGGCGGCCGCTCCGCCTACTTCATGACTGGCCCGGAGGGGCAGAAGTACCACGGCTGGTGGCGAATCGAGGAGGTCGAGCCGCCCAAGCGGCTGCGCTTCGAAGACGGCTTCGCCGACGACGAGGGCAAGCCGAACGACGAGATGCCGACGACGATCGCGACGGTAATGATCGCCGCGGCCGGCGGCGCCACGAAGATGTCGATCGAGTCCAAGTTCGGCAGCCGCGAGGGGATGGAACAGGTGCTCGAGATGGGGATGGAGCAGGGCATGGTCGAAGCCCTCGGCCAGATCGACGCGCTCCTCGCCGGCGCGAAGGCGTGAGGCCGCGCGACCGGCCTTTCGCCGCGGCGCCGGGCTCTCCGAGAAGAGCGCTTCCGGAAATTCAGCATCACGTGAGGCATCCGACTTTGGCCCACCTGGGTGCGGTCAAAGTCGGATGGGCGGATCGGCGGCGTCGGATGGGCGGATCGGCGGCGCCCGAATTCGCCTCAAGCCGGCGGCGGCGCGGGCGATTAACGGGGGCGATGGGACGACAGGGAGTCGTCCCGGGACTGTCAACCAACCGATCCAAGGAGTGAGATCGAAATGTCCCTTCGCATTCAAACCAATGTCGAGGCGTTCAACGCGCACCGCAACCTGGTGTCGACCAGCAACGCCCTCAGCAAGTCGATGGAGCGGCTCAGCTCCGGCTACCGCATCAACCGCGCCGCCGACGACGCCGCCGGGCTGGCGATCAGCGAAAGGCTGCGGGCCCAGGTCCGCGGCATCGGCCAGGCCCAGCGCAACGCCCAGGACGCAGTCTCGCTGGTGCAGACCTCCGAGGGATCTCTGGACGAGGTCCACTCGATGCTCCAGCGCGTCCGCGAACTCGCGGTCCAGTACAAGAACGGCTCGCTTTCGGAAGCCGATCGCGAATCGATCCAGTCCGAGGTGAACCAGCTCGCCAGCGAGGTCGAGCGGATCGGGACCAGCACCGAATTCAACGGCATCAAGCTGCTGAACGAAGCTGCCACGGTCACCTTCCAGGTCGGTGCCAACGACGGCGAGGTGATCACGGTCTCGACGATCAGCCTCGGCGGTGCCGTCGGCGCCGCGGCGTTCGAATTGGGCGCCGAAACCGACATCTCCGAGATCGACACCGCGATCGGCGCCGTCTCGACCCAGCGGGCAGAGTTCGGCGCGGTCCAGAACCGCCTCGAACACACCCTCAACAACCTGTCGGTCTACCAGGAAAACCTGACCGCATCGGAAAGCCGGATCCGCGACGTGGACATGGCCGCCGAAATGGTCGAATTCACGAAGCTGCAGATCCTGCAGCAGGCGGGCACGGCGATGCTCGCCCAGGCTCAGCAGTCCGGCCAATCGGTGCTGACGCTGCTCCGCTAAGGGGCCGGGGGCAGGGGCGGGCGGCACGATCCTGCCGCCCGCCCCTCCGACCCGTCTCCCCTCCCGCCTGGACGGATAACCGGAAAAATTCCGTTACCTAAAGATCCGGCGCCCGCGGCCGATTACCGGGCCAGATGAGCGTCGGAACCGCCCTCTCGCGGATCGCCGAAATCGAAGGGTCCCTGCTCCCCCCGCCGCCGGCGGGGAGGGCTGAAGCCACGACCGGCGGGCGCTTCCCGGCCGTCCTCGCCGCCACCGCTCCCGGCGGCGGCGAAGCGGGCACGGCGGCGGTTGCCGCCGCCCGCGGCGAGATCGGCCAGGCCGAGCAGCCGCCCGGCTCCAACGACTCCCCCCGGATCGCCCAGTACCGCGCCGCGGTCGCCGGCGCCGGGGTCGGCCCCTGGTGCGCGGACTTCGTCTCCTGGGCCGCCCGCCAGGGCGGAACCCCGCTCGGCGAGGGCGGCGAAGGCTTCCAGTCCGTCAGCGCCCTCTGGGAATGGGCGGAGGGCAGCGGGCGCGCGGTCCCCGCCACGGCCGGCCCACCCCGCCCCGGCGACCTGATCGTCTGGGGCGGCGAGCACGTTGGCATCGTCGAAGCGGTCCTGCCCGACGGCAGCATCCGCACGATCGAGGGCAACTCCTCCGACCGCGTCTCCCAGCGCACCTACGGGCCCGACGGGGGCGGGGCCACGGGCTACGTGCGGCTGGGATGAGCCCCCTGCAATCGACCCTGGCAGCCGTTCCGGCGACCCGGCGCACCGGCGTCGCCGACCCGGCTGGGATCGACCCGGAGCGGGTGCCGAGCGTCGCCATCTACCACGACCGGGCGCTCGGGCGAGCGGCGCTGGCGGCGCTGCTGCAGGAGAACGGGGTCGAGGTCCTGGCCGCGGCGCCGATCGACGTCGAAACCGTCCTCAGCGGCCCCGAAGGCGTCGCTCCCGACGTGGCCCTGATCGGAGTCTCGGGTCAGGGGGTCGCGATGGCGCACCGGCTCGGGCGCGAACAGCACTCGCGCGTCCTGCTCGTGCTCGACTCGCCGCCCGACGGCGACCGCCTGCTGGCGGTGGCCGGCAGCGGCGCCTGCGGCGCGATCTGCCACCAGTGCCCGCCGCAGCGGGTGCTGCGGGCGATCCACGCGCTCGCCGGCGGCGGCATGTTCTTCGAGTGCGCCCACCACCGGCCCGAGGCCGAGCCGCCTCCCCCCCTGCTCTCCGAGCGCGAGCGCCACGTGGCGCTGGAACTGGCGCGCGGGGCGGGGAGCGAGGAGATCGCGGCGGCGCTCTGCATCAGCCCCCACACGGCGCGCACGCACGTGCGCAACATCAAGCGCAAACTCGGCGCCCGCACCCTCGCTCAGGCGGTGGCGCTGGCGATCACGATGCGGCTGGTCATCCCGCCGGGGGCTTGAGCTCGCCGAGGCGCTCGGGATCCGCCCGAGCCGCCTCCTCGTTCTCGCGCCGGACCCGCTCCCAGAGCTCCTCGCGGTAGATCTTGCGCTCGCGCGGGGCGGTGATCCCGACCCGCACGGTGGTGCCGGTGACGTCGACGATCTCGACGACGACGTCGTCCCCGATCATGATCTTCTCGCCGGGCCGGCGGGTGATCGTCAGCATCTGCCCTTCCTTTCGCCCCGCTCAGGCGGAGCCCTGCGTGGCCATCCCGGCCAAGAGCGGCTCCCGCACCGAGGCCGGCGCCTCGTTGAGCACCTGGTGGCCGACGCGGCGCGAGACCAGGATCGGCGCCAGCAGGTTGAGGCTGAAGTCCGCCAGCGCCTCGGCGGCGCGGACGATCGCCAGCACGTCGGCCCCGGCCGGGTCGGCGATCCCGATCCGCTCGGCCTCGGCGTCGGAGATCCGCACTTCGTAGTCGGGGAAGAAGGCGAAGGGGTCGGTGACCGGCAGCGCCAGATCGCCGCGCTCGACCTCCTGCAACCAGCTGAAGGCGCCGTTGCCCTCGCGGCTGAGCAGGGCGAAGCGGCTGCCGCCGACGCCGATCAGGCCATCGGGGAACTCGATCAGCGCCTCATCGGGTACCTCGAGCTCGCCGAAGCGAGTGCTGTTGACGGTCTGCGGCATTCCTTTCCTCCTATCGGTCGTCCAGCTCAGCGCAGGAAGTCGAGCAGCGACACCTGCACGATGTTGGCTCCGGCCTTCAGCGCCGCTTCGTAGGCGGCGCGCTGGGTCGAGTAGTTGACCAGCGTTTCCGCCATGTCGGCGTCCTCTGTCTTCGAGAGCAAATCGAGGCCCGATTCTTCAAGCTCGTCGAGGCGGGCGCCGGCGGCCTGCAGGCGGTTGGCGGTGGCGCCGACGATCGCCCGCACCCGGGTCAGCTCGTCGAGGTTGGCGTCGAGGCGTTCGAGGTCGGTGCCGCGCAGCGCTTCGGCATCGGCGGCGGTGCCGCCGCGCAGGTGTTCGGCGATGTCGCGCATCGTGTCGAGCAGCCTGTCGTCGGCCGCCGCCTGGCCTTCGCCGAGCAGGCCGGCGGCGCTGACGTTGACCGTGAGCGAGACGCCGACGCCGATCGTCCGCGCCACCGTGCCGGCGTCGCCGGCGTAGGCGTCGGAGGCGCCGAGCGCGTAGGGCGGCGTTTCGGTCGCCGTGCCGGCGAACACGTAGCGGCCCTCATAGGTCGCGTTGGCCTCCTGCTTGAGCGATTCGGCGAGGGCGTCGATCTCGGTCGCGATCGCTTCCCGGGCGACCTGGCCGTTGGAGTCGTTGCCGCCGGAGACGAGCAGTTCGCGGGCGCGCTGGATCACGTCGGTGATCCGGGTCAGCGCCGCTTCGGTGGCGTTGGTCCAGCCGGTCGCCTCGTTGACGTTGGCGCGGAACTGGCGCGTGCCCTCGAGCTCACCGCGCAGCGCGATCGCCCGGTTGACCCCGAAGGGATCGTCGGAGGGCCGCGTCAGCTGCTTGCCGGAGGAGAGCCGGCGCTGGGTCAGGGCGAGGTTGCGGTCGGCGGCGACCAGGTCGCGCAGGATCGAGCGCTGGGCCATCGACTCGGTGATCCGGGTCCCCATCGCCGCCCCCTCAGAGCCCCACCCTGCCGGTGCGGTTGACCAGCACGTCGAGCGCTTCGTCGAAGCTCGTCATCGCCCGCGCCGAGGCCTGGTAGGCGCGCTGGAAGCGGATCAGGTTGGTCATTTCCTCGTCGAGCGAGACGCCGGCGGTGGCTTCGCGCCGGGCGTCGATCGCCGCCGTCAGGGCGTCGGCGTTCTGCTCGGCGCGGCGGGCGTTGCTCATGTCGGTGCCGACGCGGCTGACGAAGCTGGCGTAGGCCTGGTCGGCGGAGCCGCCGCGCAGGGCGCCGATCGCGATCGCGATGTCATTGGCGCCGGCGGCGGGGCCAACCGAGGTCTGCACTTCGGCGGCGCCGACGGCGACGGCGAGGGTCGAGGCGGCGCTGCCGGGGGTGAAGGAGAAGAAGGCGGGGCCGCCGCCGCTGGCGTGGATCGCGTTCACGGTTTCCGCCAGTTCCCCGGCGAAGGCGTCGAGGTCGGCGCGGTAGGAGGCGATCGTGCCGGTCGGGCCGGAGATCTCGAGCAGCGCCCCAAGCTTTCCCCCCGGTTCGGCCAGCGCCTGCGGCCAGCTGACCGCGGTGCCGGCGACGAGCGGCGTCGCCGCGTCGCCGAATTCGACTTCGATCGTGCCGTCGCCGAGGTCGGTGACCGAGACCTGGGCCAGGGCCGAGAGCCGGTCGAGCAAGAGGTCGCGGCGGTCGAGCAGGTCGTTCGGGGTGGATCCGGAGCCGAGCGAGCTGCGGATCGATTCGTTCAGCCGCGCGATCTCCGCCGCCATCTGGCCGACTTCGCCGCCGCCGGCGACGATCGATTCGTACTCGGCCGCGGCCTGTTCGGAGGCGGTGGCGAGCTGGCGGTCGAGCGCGGCGATGCTGCCCGCCAGGCCGACCCCGCTCTCCAGGAGGGCCTGCCGCGTCGCCTGGTTCTCGGGGGCGTTGGCGAGCGCTTCCCAGCCCGACCAGAACTTGCCGAGCTGGGCGGCGATCCCGTTTTCGCCGGGCTCGGCCAGCGCCACTTCGACCCCTTCCAGCCCCCGCACCTGCGCCGCCAGGCCGCCGAGGCGCATCGCCTGGGCGCGGTACTGGAGGTCGAGGAACTGGTCGCGGATGCGGCGGTAGGCGGCGACGTCGACGCCGGTGCCGAGTTCGGCGGCGCCGCCGCCCTGGACCGCGCCGGCCGGGATCCGCAGCGCCGGCGAGGCGGCGAGCACGGCTTCCTGGCGCGAGTAGCCGACGGTGTTGGCGTTGGCGACGTTGTGCGAGGTGACGTCGAGCGCGCGCTGCTGCGCCAGCAGTCCCCGCAGCGCCGTCTGCAGCCCGGTGAAGGTGGAGACGGCCACGCCCCTATGCCTCCACGTCCATCAGCCGGTTGCCGCCGTCGCTCGGCGGCTCGCCGACGAGGCGGATCAGGTGGTCGAGGAAGGTCAGCTCCTGGCGCATCAGCGCCTGGTTGATCCCGTGCTCGCGGGCGATCTCGGCGAGCAGGCCGCGCAGCTCAGCGCTGCGCGCCTCGATCTCGGCGGCCTCCTCCGGCGCGGCGAGGCCCGCCAGCGCGCCCAGCGTCACGTCCCCCGCCCCGACGCCGAGCCGCGCCCCGACCTGGCCGATCAGGGCGTCGCGTTCGTCCTCCAGTGCCTGGCGCCCAGCCATCTCGACCTTGATCTCGGCCAGCCGCGCCAGCACCGCCTCGGTGTCGCGCTCGCGAATCGCCGCCCCCTGGCGCAGGACCAGCTCGAGCAGGCGCCGGGCCGATTCGATCTGGCGCTCGAGGTGGCGCCGCACGGTGGCGAGGAGCGCAGCGTCGCTGGCGAGCAGCGCGGCGCTCATCGTCCCGTGCCGGGGGCGGCGAAGATCCCCGTCGCGATCCCCGCCCCGCCCGCCGAGACGATCGCGTCGGCGAGGGTTTCGGGCAGGCTCGCCGCCTGCGGCCCGCCTTCTTCGCTGGGCAGGGCCTCACTCAGCAACTTGTCGATCAGCACCTTTTCGAAGCCGAGCGCGGCGCGGAAGCTGGCCACGGCCTGGGTGCCTTCGGCGCGGATCTGTGGCGGCACGGCACCCGGCGCCAACGCTGGCACGGGCGCGCTCATCGCTTGATCCCGTTGGCGACCGCGAGAACTTCGTCCTGGGTCTGGATCGCGCGGCTGCCGAGCTCATAGCCGCGCTGGGCGTTCATCATCGCCACCGTCGCGTCGGCCATGTCAACGTTGGAGGCCTCCAGGGCGCCCTGCTGCACGGTAGTGCCGCGGTCGGTCCCGGCGGGGCCGCTGGCCGCGGTCGGGCGGAAGGCGTTGTCCCCGCTCGGCTCGAGCCCATCGGGGTTGGCGACGGTGAGCAGCGCGATCGCGCCGAGCCGGCGGCGGCCGACGCTGACCGCGCCGTCGGGCCCGATCGAGACTTCGCTCGGGTCGGTTCCAGGCGGCAGCTTCAGCGACGGTTCCAGCAGCAGCCCACCGGCGGTGCGCAGGCGCCCATCGGGGTCGACGCCGAGGTTGCCGTCGCGGGTGAGGGCGACGCCGCCGTCACGGCCGCGGACGCGGATGAAGCCGGGGCCCTCCAGGGCGATGTCGAGCGGCCGTTCGGTCGGGACCAGGGCGCCCTGGGACTGGTTGCGGCCGATGATCCCGGCCGCGGCGCCGGCGCCGGTCTGCACGCCGGGCCCCGCCCCCCTGCCGGCCGACTGGTAGATCAGGTCGTGGAAGCCGACCCGCAGGCTCTTGTAGCCGCTGGTCGAGGCGTTGGCGATGTCGTTGGAGAGCGCGTCGAGGTGGTGCTGCTGGGCTTCCATCCCCGCTGCCGCGGTGTAGAGGGCGCCAATCACCTAGGACACCGCCCCGACCTGGCCGGCGGACTCGCCCAGCGTTTCGTCGATCGTCTGCAGCGCCTTCTGGCCGGCTTCGAGCGAGCGGAAGGAGGCGATCATCTCGACCATCGAGTGGGCCGGGTCGGTTGCCGATTCCTCCAGCGCCCCCGACCGGACCCGACCGCTGGCGGCACCGCTGGCAGCGCCGGCGAAGAGCGAGTCGCCCTGCTTGCGGGCGTCGGCGACGGCGAAGACGCCGATGTCGCCGGGGCGGACCGTGCCGTCGCGGCGCAGCCGCACGGGGGCGCCGCCGCCGCCCAGCACCTCGTTGCCGAAGGCGTCGACGAGGGTGCCCGCCGCCGAGGCGCCGAACTGCCCGTTGCGGGTGTAGCGCGTGCCGGCCGCGGTGCGCACCGCAAAGAAGCCTTCGCCTTCGACCGCAAAGTCGAGCGGCTCGCCGGTTTCGTGGATCGCCGCCGGCGTCAGGTCGGTGCGGACCTCGTCGATCTGGACGCCGAGCCCAGCGCGGCCGATCGGACGGCCGTTTGCCGTGTTGCCCAGCAGCAGCTGACCGAAGCCCGCCTGAGCCGAGCGGTCGGCCTTGTAGCCCGGGGTGGTCGAGTTGGCCAAGTCGTTGGCGATCTGTTCCTGGCGGACCATCTCCGCCAACATCCCCGAGGCCGCGATGTAGAGCCCACGATCCATCTGCCCCGGTATTCGGCCGGGCCCGCCACGTCTTGAGGCGATTCGGCGAGGCTTGTTGTTCGGGCGGGGTTATGGGGGCATGGCGGGTGTGCCTCTGCGGGAATTGATGTCGCACGCGCATGCGAAGCATGCGCTTAGCGACAATCTGAGAGCGCGGCTCCGCCG
>DASZSJ010000078.1:0-3225 GCA_035548675.1 Solirubrobacterales bacterium | reverse complement strand
GGACTACGTCCCCTTCACCGTGCGCCCGCCGCACCACCGGGCGACGGCCGAGATCGGCCTGCTGCTGCCGACCTTCACCTACCTCGCGTACGGCAACGAGCGGCTGCTGGAAACCTCCGAGCCGCTGCGCGAGGGCGCCGTCTTCGACGCGCTCAAAGCCGACCCCCGCGACGCCGAGTGGCGCCAGCACCCCGAGTTCGGCCTCTCGCTCTACGACACCCACGCCGACGGCTCGGGCTGCTGCTACGCGACGGCGCTGCGGCCGATCCTCAACATGCGGCCCGACTACCGGCTCTGGGCGACCGGCGCGCCGCGCTTTCTCGGCGGCGACCTCTACATGACGGACTGGCTGCGCGAGAAGGGCTTCGCGGCAGACGTCTTCACCGACCACGACCTCCACTTCGATGGCGAGGCGCTGCTGCGCCGCTACCGGGTCGTGATCACCGGCGGCCACCCCGAGTACTGGAGCGGCCAGATGCTCGACGCGATGCAGGCCTACCTGGACGGCGGCGGCCGGGTCATGTACCTCGGCGGCAACGGCTTCTACTGGGTGGCCAGCCTCGATCGGACCAATCCGGCGATCATCGAGGTGCGCCGCGGCAACGCCGCCACCCGTGTCTGGGAGTCGCTGCCCGGCGAGGCGTACCACAGCACGACCGGCGAGCTCGGCGGCATCTGGCGCCACCGCGGCAAACTGCCCAACGAGCTGGTGGGGATGGGCTACGCCAGCCTCGGCTACTCCTACCCCTCCCCCGGCTACGCCCGCAACCCGGCGGCGAGCGGCCCGATCGTCGAGATGGTCTTCGAGGGCGTCGACGAGGACCCGTTCGGCGAGTACGGCCTCGTCCTGGGCGGCGCCGCGGGCGACGAGATCGACCGGGTCGACCCGCGCCGCGGCAGCCCCGACCACACGATCCTGCTCGCCTCCTCGACCGGCTACGGCGACGACTACATGCTCACCCACGAGGAGGTGATGATCACCACCGCCGGCCTCGGCGGCAGCGAGAACCCGGGCGTGCGCTCCGACGTCGCCTTCATGGAGACAGCGAACGGCGGCGCCGTGTTCTCCGCTGGCGCGATCAGCTGGCGGGGAAGCCTCTCGCACAGCGGCTACGACAACGGTGTCTCGCGGATCACCGAGAACGTCCTCCGCGCCTTCCTGACGACCGAGGAGTGGCCCTCGTCCTGAGCAGGCGCGGCGGCGACTCGGAGGGATCGAACCCATCCGCCCCCGCTGTCGAGTTCCTCTCGCATAGCGAGAGTAAGTCGACAGGGGCGCTAGGAGGTCGCCACCTCCATCTCCAGCTCCGGCAGGTCGGTCGCCGCGGCCAGCAGGCGCTTGGTGAACTCCTGGCGGGGGGCGTGCAGGACCTCGGCCACCTCGCCCTCCTCGATGATCTCGCCGTCTGACATCACCGCGACGCGGTCACAGAGCTGGCGGACCACGGCCAGGTCGTGGGAGATGAAGAGCATCGTCAGCCCGAGCTCGGTCTGCAGGCGCTTGAGCAGCAGCAGGATCGAGGCCTGGATCGAGACGTCAAGGGCGCTGACCGGCTCATCGGCGACCAGCAGGGTCGGCTCGACGGCAAGGGCGCGGGCGATGCCGATCCGCTGGCGCTGGCCGCCGGAGAAGGCGCGGGGCCTTTGCCCGAGGGCGCGCTCTGGCATCCCGACCATCTCCAGCAGCTCGGTGGCGCGCTCGGTGGCGCTCTGCTTGTCGGGGCGGATGTCGTTGACCCTGAGCAGCTCGACCAGGGCGGCGCCGACGCTCATCCGCGGGTTGAGCGAGGAGTAGGGGTCCTGGAAGACCATCTGGACCTGGCGGCGCTTGGCTCCCTTGAAGGAGAGCGGCTCGCCCTGGAAGGTGAGCTGGCCGGAGGTCGGCTGCTGCAACCCGACCACGCAGCGGGCGGCGGTCGACTTGCCCGCACCGGACTCGCCGACGATCGCGTAGGCCTCGCCGGGCATCACCTGGAAGCTGATGCCCTTCAGCGCTTCGAAGGGGGCCTTGCGCTGCAGGAAGATGTCGCGGCCGCCGCCGAAGCAGACGCGCAGCTCGGTGGCCTGCAGGATCGGCTCGGTGGGGGTCGCCTCAGGCACCGGCTACCTCCTTTGCCATCGCCCCGAGCAGCTCCTGGCGGCGGCAGGCCGACATCCGCTCGGGGCCGATCGCGACCAGCTCGACCGGCTCGGCGCACTCGGCCAGCGCATACTCGCAGCGAGGGGCGAAGGGGCAGCCGGCGATCTGCTCATCGGGGGCCGGCGGGGAGCCGGGGATCGCTCTGAGCTGCTCGATCGTCGTCTCGCGGGTGGGGACGGCCTGCAGCAGGGCGAGGGTGTAGGGGTGGCGGGGGCGGCGCAGGACCTCGGCGGCGGGGCCTTCCTCGACCATCCGCCCCGAGTACATGACGACGATCCGGTCGCAGATGCGGGCGGCGACGCCGAGGTCGTGGGTGACGAAGACGATCGCGATCTCGAGGTCGCGGGCGAGGCCGACGAGGAGGTCGAGGACCCGCATCGTCACGGTCGCGTCAAGCGCGGTGGTCGGCTCGTCGCAGAGCAGGATCTGCGGCTCGCCGGCGAGGGCGATCGCGATCATCACCCGCTGGCGCATGCCGCCGGAGAGCTCGTGGGGGTAGAGGCGGTAGCGGCCGGCGGGGTCGGTGAAGCCCATCCGCTCGAGCAGCTCGATCGCCTTGGCCTTGGACTCCTTCTTGGAGAGCTCGGAGTGGGCCCTTGCCGCCTCGGCGATCTGCTCGCCGATCCGCATCGTCGGGTTAAGCGCCGACATCGGCTCCTGGAAGATCATCCCCACCGCCTCGCCGTGCAGGCGGCGCAGCTCCGGCCCCTTGGCGTGGGGGACGTCGATGCCGGCGACCCGGACCTCGCCGGAGCGGTAGTGGATCGCCGCGGGCAGCAGGCCGGCGATCGCCCGCAGGGTGAGGCTCTTGCCCGAGCCCGACTCGCCGACCACGCCGAGCAGCTCGCCGCGGCCGACGTGCAGGGTGGCGCCGGTGACCGGCTCAAAGGCCCCCTCCCCCGCGCCGACCGAGAGCTTCAGCTCGCGGACCGAGAGCAGGGCATCCGCGGGGGCGGCCCGGGCGGCGGCGGCGATCCGCTGCTCCTGGGTGCGGGTCTCCCCCGCGGCGGGGTCGATGCCGGTGGGCTGCTCTGCCATCAGCGGGCGTCCAGCTTCTGGGCGAGGCCGTCGGCGATCAGCGAGAG
>DASZSJ010000077.1:0-11166 GCA_035548675.1 Solirubrobacterales bacterium | reverse complement strand
CCCGCAGAGGCACACCCGCCATGCCCCCATAACCCCGTTCGAACGACAAGGCAGGGGTACAAACTCACTCGGCCGCGAACGCCTCAGGCGCTGGGGGCGACGACTGGTCCCGCGCCCATCTCACTCAGCTTCGTCTGCAGCGTACGCCGGCCGCGGTGGTGGAGGCCGTGCACTGAGCTCTCCGACTTTTTCAGAGTTGCCGCGATTTCCACCGGCGAGAGGCCGGCGATGTGGCGGAGGATTAGGACCTCGCGCTGGTCTTCGGGCAGCTGCTCTAGCGCGACGCGGAGGTCCCTGCCGCGGTCGATGCCGACCTGGGCCCGACCGGTGTCGGCGAGGCGGACCTCTTCGGTCGGGATCGAGCGCCGGGAACGCAGGTGGTCGAGCGCCGCGTTGCGTGCCACCCGCATGATCCAGGCGGCGAAGGGAACCTCGCGCGGCTCGTACTTGCCGATCGCCTTCATCAGCTTGGCGAAGATGTTCTGGGTGATGTCCTCGGCCTCGTGATGGTCCTTGACGAAACCGTTGACGAAGCGCTGCACGTCCGGGGCATAGCGGACGTAGAGGAAATGCAGGCCTTCGGGGTCTCCGGCCTGGGCCCGCTCGATCGCATTCTGGACCAGGTGCGTATTGCCTGAGCCTGACGATGCCTCGGCGAAGCGCGTGAGGTTATTGGGGCGCAGCTCCGTATCGCGACTGGTCACAGCGTCCTCCCGAAGCGTTGGGTGTTCATTGTCAGCGTGTCTGGGAACTTTGTCCGGCACGCCCAGGAGACCGGGGAAGCCTCCAAATTGCGATTTCTTGAATCAATTTCTTTTCGCAACTACCGAAAAGTTTGGAATTCGTTCCGGGCAGCCGCGGCGCAAAGAAATAGTGGCCCTTCGTTTGAAAGTCAATGCCCAATATTCGTCTAAATCTCGTCTTCGGGCTCAAGTACCCGGAAATGCACAGGTACGGGGGTCTGAAGTTAGGAGGATTCAACGGTCAGGCGTGAAAATCTTGGGCATCCCCGACTAGTTGTTATGGGTGGTGAACGCCGTGAAGGTCGCTCTTGGGACATTTGCTTGCAGGGAAATCGAGGCTCGCCTGGGCGTCGATCTGTCGGCGGGCCTGCGCGCGGCGCTGAGCGACTTCACCCAGCGGATCGATTCGGGCAGGTCCCCGCTCAGCATTCCCACGGTGGGTGGCGAGTCGGTGCCTGAGCCCGTCCAAGCCGTCGATCTGTCTGTCGACGAGCACACCTGGGACATTCTGCAGCGCGAGGCAAAGCGCCAGGGCGCTACGTTGAGCGAATTGGCGACCCACTCGGTATTGCTCTACCTGGCCGAACTGGACCGCCTGACGCCGCCTGACGCCGCCGTCATCAGGGCCTGAGCGCCGCCACATCGCGGCTCGAGGCTTTCTGCTGCCCTCCTCCCTCTGGGCTTGGGGTTCGACGCTTCTCTAAGCGCTGACGGTCGTGGTGTCACGACCGCCGCGCGCCGCAGCCAAGACCTGGTCCACCGGGGCAACGGGGACCGGCTGACCCTGCGTGTGCAGTGAGTGCTCGAGAGCTTCCAGTCCGAGCACGATCTCGACCCCAAGTATGCCGTTGGAGACCGGGGTGGTGCCCTCGCGGATCGCCGCGGCGAAGTCACTCAGCTCCTGACCGAGCGGCTCCAGCGCTTGCAGGCGAGGGGCGATCATGTCGCCTGTGCGGTAGGTCAGCCTGTACTCGCCGAAGTTGGCCGGCGCCTCCTCGACGTCGAAGTCGAGCCCGCGGTCGTAGATGCGGACCGAGTCATCGGCGGCGGTGTCCTCGTACTGGACCATGCGCTTGCTGCCGACCACGTTCATCTGGCGCAGCTTGCGCGGGGCCAGCCAGGAGAGCTGCACGTTCGCCTGGGTCCCGCCCTCGAAGCGCAGGGTGAGGAAGGCGGTCTCGTGGACGCCCTCGCGGAAGACGCTGCGCCCGTTGGCGGAGACCTCGACCAGCGGTTTGCCGAGCCAATGCAGGAGGATCGAGAGGTCGTGGGGGGCGAGGTCGAGGACGACGCCGTCGGGCTGATAGAGCCCGAGGTTCATGCGTGAAGAGGTGACGAAGTAGATCTCGCCCAGCTCGTCTTTCTGGATCAGCTCGCGGACCTTGTTGACCGCGGGGCTGTAAAGGAAGGTGTGGCCCGGCATCAGGACGAGACCCCGCTCCTCGGCGAGCGCGACCAGCCCGGCCGCCTCCTCGGAGCGCCGCGCCAGCGGCTTCTCGACCAGGACATGCTTGCCCGCCTCGAGAGCGCGGCGCACGAGTGGGTAGTGGGTGTGGGGTGGGGTGGCGATCGCGACCGCCTCGACCCGCGGGTCGGCGAGCGCCGTGTCGAGGTCGCGCTCGATCCAGATGCCAGGATGGCGGCGGCGGAAGTCCTCAATGCGGCTCTCCTGCAGCTCGCAGAGCCCCATCAGGCGGAACTCGGGCCGCTCGACCACGTTGCGGACGACGTTCGGCCCCCAATAGCCATAGCCGATGACCATCGCTCCGATCGTTCCCGCAGTGTTCATGCCGCTCCTCTCCTCGCCAACACTGTCAGCGGTGTCCGGGCCAGGATCGAGAGATCGAGCCAGAGCGTGCGTCGCTCCGCGTACTCGATGTCGAGCCGGACCATTTCCTCGTAGGTGCGCTCGTTGCGGCCGCTGACCTGCCAGAGGCCTGTCAGCCCCGGCTTGACGCCGAACCGCTTCAGGTACCAGGAGGGGTACTCGTCGACCTCATAGGGGATTGCCGGCCGCGGCCCGACCAGGGACATCTCGCCGCAGATCACGTTGAAGAGCTGGGGCAGCTCGTCGAGGCTCCAGCGCCTGATCCAGCGCCCGACCGGCGTGATGCGATCGTCGACCGCCAGCTTGTAGAGGTTCTTGCGGCCGCCGTCAGCGTTGCGGCCGCGGATCAGGGCGGTGACGTAGTCGCGATGGCCGCGCGGGTCGGCGTCCGGGCGCATGCTGCGGAACTTGAGCACGGTGAACTCTCGCTCCCGGTGGCCGATGCGGCGCTGGCGGAAGAGGGCAGGGCCGCGGCTGTCGAGCCGGATCGCGACGGCGAGGGCGGCCAACAGCGGCGAAAGCAGGACGACGGCGGTACTGGCGAGCACTAGGTCGAGCGTGCGCCTGGCGAGCGCCTGCCAGGGCGGCTCGGCCGGGATGCGGTCGAGCGCTTGCTCGCTTGTCAGTTCGTGGGCCTCCATCTGCTCGCACCGAACAAACGCGAGCCGCGCCGCCGCACTTGCGTCAGCCGGAGCGCCGAGAGAACGGAAAAGGTCCATTCGCGGCAACTCGATTCGGGGCCGCGCAAAAGAGCTGCGAGCTTGTCACGTTGGTGTTGTGATGGCGGCAAAGATCCTCTCCATCATCGGCTCGCGCCCGGAGATCGTCCAGGCGGCACCGCTTTCGCTGGCCTTCGCTGGCTGCGTGGAGGAGGTAATCGTCCACACCGGTCAGCATTACGACCCGAAGCTCTCCGATCTCCAGATCGCCGACCTGAAGCTGCCGCTGCCGGCGCACAACCTCGGGGTCGGCTCGCTGCCCAACGCGCAGAGTGTCGAGGTGGCCCAGGGGCGCATCGCCCAGGTGATCGCGAGCGAGGCGCCCGACGCGGTGCTTGTTCGCGGCGACACCAATGCCACGATCGCCGGCGCCCGCGCCGCCGCGGCGGCCGGGACGACGCTGCTGCACGTCGAGGCCGGCCTGCGCAGCTACCGCTCCGACATGCCGGAGGAGCACAACAGGGTTGAGGCCGACCGTCTCTCCGATCTTCTCTTCGCCCCCTGCGAGCACGCGCGGGAGATCCTCCTCGACGAAGGCCTGCCGGGCGCGGTCCACATGACCGGGGATGTCCTCGCAGACGTCCTGCTGGCGAGCCGTGGCCGGCTCGACGAGGGAGGGGAGCAGGGCGACTACGTCCTCGCCACCGTCCACCGCAACTACAACACCGACACGCCCGAGCGCCTGCGCGCCGTCCTCGCCTGCCTGGCCGAGGCGGAGTGCAGGGTGATCCTGCCACTGCATCCACGCACCTGGAACGCGCTTGCCGTCTGGAACCTGCCGATTCCGCCGAACGTCGAGACCCGCGACGCCGTCACCTACACTGAGATGCTCGCCCTCGAGCGCGACGCGCTGGCGATCGCCACCGACTCCGGCGCCGTTCAGCGCGAGGCCTACCTCTGGGGTGTGCCCTGCATCACGCTTCGCGAGGAGACCGAGTGGGTCGAAACCGTCTCGACCGGGTGGAACACCCTGGTCGGCGCCGACCGCGAGAAGTTCCGCGCCGCGCTGAGTCGGCCGCGGCCCGAGCTCCGGCCCCCGATCCTCGGCGAGGGCGGGGCGGCGGAGCGGATCGCCGAGCTGACCGTCGCTGCACTCGAGGGAGCGACCGCGAGCCGGCGCTCGCCCGCCGCGCGCGAGCCAGCGCCTGGCGGCCAACGCGAAGCGCGCCTCGAGCGGGCCGGCGGCGGCGTTCACTTCGTCATTCCCGCTTACAACGAGGCCGAGAACATCCCGCGCCTGCTTGCCGAACTGGCGCCGGTGGCACGGCGCCTCAAGGCACGGGTGACGATCGTCGACGACGGCTCCGTGGACGGCACCGACGCGGTCACCCGCGAACACGCCGGCGACCTCGACCTGACCGTGGTCATGCACGGCGTCAACCGGGGGTTGGGCACGGCGGTCAACAGCGGCCTCAGCGCCGCGCTGGCCGAGTGCGCCGACGGCGACGCGATCGTCACGCTGGAGGCCGATACCACCTCGAACCTGGACGACCTGCCAAGGATGCTGGAGCTGTTCGACGAGGGCGCCGACGTAGTGCTCGCCTCCGTTTTCGCGCCGGGTGGCAAGATGATCGGCGTGCCGCGCTGGCGGCACGGAGCCAGCAAGGGACTCTCGACCGCGTTCCGGATGCTCGCCGGGCTGCGCGAGTACTACACGCTCTCCTCGCTGTACCGCGTCTACCGGGCCGGCACCCTGCGCCGGGCCGCCGGCACCTACGGGCAGCTGCTCGTGCGGGAGCCTGGCTTCGCGGTCAACATCGAGCTGCTGCTGAAACTCCACAACTGCGAGGCGACTATCGTCGAGGTGCCGACCGTCAACGACTGGACGACCCGCAAAGGCGAGTCGAAGATGCAACTCAAGCCCACCGTGGTCTCCTACTTCAGGCTGATGGCCGCCCACCTGGTCGGGCGCATCCAGCCGCCGCCGATCGCGCCGCTGCCCGACGTGATCGAGACGCCGCTGCTGACCGTGGCGGGAGACGCCAAGGGGGCAGCGGACACTTCGCCGATCCACGCGGGATGAGCGCGGTCCCGCCACGGGTCGGTGTCGTCGGGGGAGGCATCCTCGGCGTGACACTGGCGCTGCGCCTTGCGCAGGCGGGGGCGCAGGTCACCGTGCTCGAGCGCGGGCGCTCGCTCGGTGGCCTCGCCGGAACGATGGACTTCGGTGGCCACGCCGTCGACCGCTTCTACCACGTGATCACGCCGGGGGATGCGAACATGATCGCGATGGCGGAGGAGGTCGGCCTCGGCGACCGGATCCGCTTCAACCCGGTCGGGGCGGGCTTCTTCGCTGGCGACAGGATGCACGACTTCAACGGTGCCGGGGACCTGCTGCGCTTCGCGCCGCTCTCGCCCGCTTCGCGGGCCCGCCTCGCCTGGTTTGTCGCCCAGTGCCAACTGCGCACCTCCTACGAGGAGCTCGACCGGACGCCGCTTGAGGACTGGCTGCGCCGCCACTGCGGCAGGCAGGGGTTCGAGCGCCTCTGGGGGCCGCTGCTGCGCTCCCGCTTCGGTGAGGACGCAGCGAGGCTGCCGGCTACTTACATCTGGTCGCGGACCAAGCGGATGTCCGGCGCCCGCAACGAACGCGGCGGCGGGATGGAGCGGATGGGCCATATCGTCGGCGGGCACCAGAAGCTGATTGACGCCATGGTTGAGCGCGCCGAGCAGCTCGGCGTGGAGGCGCGTACCGGCGCCGCCGTGTGCGGGCTGGCGAGTGGCGAGGGCGGCGCCGTCACCGGCGTCGAGCTGGACGGCGAAATCCTTGACTTCGACCTGACGATCGCCACGCTACAGCCGCCGGCGCTGCGCTTCCTACTCTCGGACCATCACCAGCACCTGCTGCGCCCCTACCCGCAGCGCTGGCTCGGGGTGGTCTGCGCGGTGCTCAAGGTGCGGCGCCCGCTGCTGCCCTACTACGCCGTCAACATCGTCGAGCCGACGCCGATCACAACCGCGGTCGAGACCTCCTACGTGACCGGGACTGAGCACACCGACGGCCTGCGGCTCGTCTACCTGCCCAAATACTGCCGGGCGGACGCGCCTGAGCAGTCCGAGGACGACGAGTCTGTCTACCAGCGCTTCACCGATTTCCTCGCCCGCATGTCGCCGGGCTTCTCGCGCGAGGAGGTGGTCGACTGGACCGTGCAGCGCGCGAAGCTGGTCGACCCGATCCACGAACGCGTGAGCGAGGGCAGGCGCGTCATCGCCCCGGTCTGGCCTGGGGTCGAGGGCCTGGCGCTGGCCTCCAACGCGCAGATCTACCCGCAGCTGCTCAGCGGCGACTCGGTGATGGCCTTCGCCAGCCAGGTCGCCGGTGAAGCGGTCGAGCGGCTCTCGCTGCGGCGCGGCGCGGCGCCGGCCGTCGCCTAGCCGATGTACCAAGTCGAAGCCTCCAAGGCGCTGCTCAAGCCCCGCTTGTGGATGCGAAACCCGGCGCTGCCGCGGGTCCCGCGCAACGTCGTCCTGCTCGGCCTGGTCAGCATGCTCACCGACGTCTCCTCGGAGATGGTGGCGACCGTGCTGCCGATGTACCTCGTCTTCACCCTCGGCGCGAGCCCCCTCGCCCTCGGCGCGATCGACGGCACCTACCGCGGCGCTGCGGCGCTGGTCCAAGTGGCGAGCGGCTTTGCCGCCGACCGCTGGCGAAAGCCGAAGGAGGTCGCCGCCTCCGGCTACGGGCTCTCGGCGCTCGGCAAGGTCGCGCTGGTCGCAGCCGGCGGCACGATCGGCGGCATCGGCGCGATCGTCGCCTTCGACCGGGTCGGCAAGGGAATACGCACGGCGCCGCGCGACGCGCTGATCTCGCTCTCCAGCAGCAAGGCCGGGCTTGCCACGGCCTTCGGCGTGCACCGGGCGATGGACAGCGCCGGGGCGATGCTCGGCCCGCTCGTCGCCTTCGCGATCCTGCTCGCCGCGCCGGCCCGCTTCGACGCTGTCTTCGTGGTCAGCACGCTCTTCGCGATCCTCGGTCTCGCCGTGCTCGTGCTCACCGTGCAGGGCCGGCCGCGGCGGGCGCCGCGCCGAGCCGACGGCGCGCCCTCGCTGAGGGCCGCCGCCGGCCTGCTCAGGGATCCGCGTTTCGGCCTGCTACTGCTCGCCGCGGGCATCCTCTCGATCGCCAGCGTCTCGGACGCGCTGATCTACGTGGGGCTGCAGCGCAAGGTCGATTTCGAGCCCGCCGTCTTCCCGCTGCTCTACGTCTTCACCGCGGTGGCCTTCATGGTGCTGGCGATCCCCTTCGGACAGCTCGCCGACCGGATCGGCAAGGTCCCCGTCCTGCTCGCCGGCCACGGGCTGCTCCTCGTCGTCTACGCGGCCCTGGCGATGGGCTCGCTCGGCTACGGCGTCCTGGTCCTCTGCCTGGTTTGCCTGGGGGGGTACTTCGCGGCGACCGAAGGGGTGATGACCGCGTTCGCCGGTGCCCTGCTGCCGGCCTCGCTGCAGGCGAGCGGGATCGGGATTCTGATCACGGTGGTCAGCGTCGGCCGCCTGCTCTCCTCGCTCGCCTTCGGCGCGCTCTGGTTCGGGCTCGGCCTGCAGCACGCCGTCCTCGGCTTCGGCGCCGCGCTCGTCCTGGCGATACTGGCCGCGATCCCGCTGCTGCTGCGAGCCCGCAGGTACCCGGCACATGGGTAGTCGCCGGGGCTGGGCCCTCGTCGCGATCGTCGCCGTCTGCGCGATCGGCGGCGCGGCCTACGTCGCGGTTGCCGCCCTGGGGCCGAGCCAGACGACCACCCCGGCCAGTCCCGACCTGGAGGCGGCTCGGTTCCGGGGCGAGCTGATGGTGAGGGCGGTCGATCCGGCCGAGCCGCGCCTCAACGGGCATGTCTACGTCGTCGCCGGCGGAGATGTGCGGCGCCGCTCGGGAGGCGACTTGACCTGCGAGAGGGTCTACTTCGCGGCCGGCCACGGGATCTGCATGCGGGTCGCCGACTCGGGGGTCGACTACGACGCGACGATCTTCGACTCGCGACTGCGCCCGACGGGTGGCTTCCCGCTCACCGGGCTGCCGTCGCGGGCGCGAGTCTCCGCCGACGGGCGCTATGGGGCGATGACGGTCTTTGTCGCCGGCGATGCCTATCTCGGCTCGAGCGCCGCCTTCTCCACGCGGACGACGATCGTCGAGATGTCGAGCGGCCGGCAGCTGGGCCAGCTCGAGCAGTTCGCGGTGAGCAGGGACGGCGCCCCCTTCGACGCGGTCGACTTCAACTTCTGGGGCATGACCTTCGCCCCCGGGGACTCGAACCGCTTCTACGCGACCCTGGCGACCGGCGGGCACCACTACCTCGTCGAAGGCGATGTGCGGGCGCGGACGATGCGCGTCCTGCGCGATGGCGTCGAGTGCCCCTCCCTCTCGCCGGATGGGACGCGGATCGCCTACAAGAGCCGGATCGGCGACTCGAATCGCTGGCGGCTGCGGGTGCTCGACCTCGACACGCTGGCCAGCCATCCGCTCGCCGAGCGGCGCTCGATCGACGATCAAGCCGAGTGGCTCGACGAGCGGACGCTGGTCTACTCCGACGGTGTCGACGTTTTCGCGGTCCCGGCCGACGGCGGTGGCCGCCCGCGCCTCCTGGTGCGCGACGCGACCTCCCCCGTCTCGCTCCACCGGGCGCTCGACTGATCTCGACACTGGGCGCAAGCAATGCGGGCGCGCCGGCGTTCTCTTTGGAGAAGATGAAGCCGAGAACGGCCCTCGCCGCAAGCGTCGCCGCCGCATCCATGTTTGCCTTTTCGGGGCATGCGGCGGCCGAAGTGGCCTGCCCGAACGCGGTCCCGACAGTCGAGGAGAACGCCTGCGCGGGCGCCGGCTCCGAAGGCTGGCGGATAAGGAACCCCGATCCGCGGATCGCCGGCTTCGCGACCACCACCAGCGTCGCGGCGGGCGAAGACGTCGTGCTCAAGATCGGCCGCGCCGGCGAGACGCCCGGCACCACCACGGCTGACGTCCGCGTCTACCGGATCGGCTACTACGGCGGCGCCGGGGGTTTCTACATCCCGGCCGCCTCGCAGGAAGCGGTGACGGTCAACAACGACCAGCAGTGCGAACCGCGGGACGAGACCACAGGCTTGCTCAGCTGCGCCAACTGGGAGCCCACCTACACGATCGAAGGCGAGGACTTGCGGGCTTCCGGGATCTACGTCGCCCACATCGAGGCGACCGATACCGGCTGGGACAACCAGATCATCTTCGTCGTCCGCGACGACGAACGCTCGCCCCAATCGGAAATCCTCCTCCAGGTGCCGCTGACGACCTACGAGGCCTACAACAATTGGGGCGGCAAGTCCCTCTACGACTTCAACTCGAGCAACGAAGTGACGATCTCGGGCGGCCCCCGTGCGGCAAAGGTTTCCTTCGACCGTCCCTTTGCCAACCCGATGGGGATCCTCAACGACTGGTTCATGAAGTCGGATTTCGCGCTCGCCTACTGGCTGGAGCGCCAGGGCTACGACGTCTCCTATACCGACGACCAGCACACGAGCTTCGACCCCGAAGGGCTGCTTGACCACCAGGCATTCCTCCTCGGCGGCCACGACGAGTACTGGACGGGCGAGGAGTTCGGGGCGGTGAAAGCCGCCCGCGAAGCCGGCGTCAACATCGCCTCCTTCGGTGCCGACGCCGCCTACTGGAAGGTCCGCTACGAGGACGGTGGCCGCACGCTCGTCTGTTACAAGACGGTTCAGGGGTCGACCGAAGACGGCAGCGCTGGCGCCAACGACTGGGGCCCCGACGGGATCGAAGGCACCGAAGACGACGCGCTCGGACTCGACGGCGAAGCGGGGACCGAGGACGACAAACCCGAGAACTCGACGACGACCTTTCGCGACGACGGGGCGTCGCCCGAAGACCCCAACGCGCCGCCCGGGGGCCGGGTCGGGCCGGGAACGCCGGAGAACTCGCTGTTCGGCGCTATGTACGTCGGCGACCGCGGCGACGGCACCTACTTCCCGCTCGAGGTGCCGGAAGCCGAGGGCGGCGAATTCGCCGGCGACAGGATCTGGCGCCACACCGCCGTCTCCGGAAAAGGCGCCACGCTCGGCTCCAAAATCGGCGGCTGGGAGTGGGATGCGATCCCGACCCAGGCCCAGTACCTGAGCCACCAGCCGGCCGGGGTCAAGGTGCTGGCCGAATCCCACCCGAGCAGCACCAACTGGCTTCAGGATGAGGGTCGGGTCTACGGATCGACCCCGCCGCCCGGGCAGCCACCGACCGCGATGGCGGTCAAGTACACGGCGAAAAGCGGCGCTCTCGTCTTCAGCGCTGGCACCACCCAGTGGACCTGGGGCCTGGGGCCCCACTGGGTCGACCTGCCCAGCGGTCCGACCGCGTCCTATGGCGCCGAACCGGTCGACTCGAGCGAAGCCCCGATCGAACAGGCGACGGCGAACATCCTCGCCGACATGGACGTCGCGCCGAACACCCCGGACGGCATCACCCTGGACGGTGGCAACGAACCCCCGAACGCGTCCTTCGCGATGACGCCCTCCCCGGCGGCCAGCGGGGAAACGGTGAGCTTCGACGCCTCTGCCTCGGCCGATCCCGATGGCGAAATCGTCGATTACGCCTGGGACCTGGACGGCAACGGCAGCTTCGAGACCAACACTGGCAAAACCCCCACCGTCACGCACGAGTACTCGAGCCCGGGAAGCTTCGAGGTGAAACTGCGCACGACCGACAACGGTGCCTCCACCGATACGGCATCGCGGTCGCTGACGGTCTTCGAACCGGTCTCCGGCCCCTACCCCGAAGCAGTGCTCGACACCGAAGGGCTGGCCCACTACTGGCGCCTGGGGGAGAGCACGGGGTCGAGCCTCGCCGACATCGCGGGCGGCGCCAACGCAACAAGCTCCGGCGCCACGTTGGGGGTGG
>DASZSJ010000076.1:0-25450 GCA_035548675.1 Solirubrobacterales bacterium | reverse complement strand
CCTCGCTGCGGCTGATCGCCGACATGGTCGCCTTCACCGTCAACGAGGTGCCGAGCTGGAACCCGACCAACATCTGCAGCTACCACCTGCAGGAGGCCGGGGCGACGCCGGTGCAGGAGATCGCCTACGCGCTCTCGACCGCGATCGCCGTGCTCGACGAGGTCAAGGCCCGCGGCCAGGTCGCCGAGGAGGACTTCGGCAAGGTCTTCGGCCGCATCTCCTTCTTCGTCAACGCCGGCATCCGCCTGGTCGAGGAGATCGCCAAGCTGCGGACGATGGCGGCGCTGTGGCAGGAGCTGGGCCGCGAGCGCTACGGCGTCAGCGACGAGAAGATGCTGCGCTTCCGCTACGGCGTCCAGGTCAACAGCCTCGGCCTGACCGAGGCCCAGCCGGAGAACAACATCCAGCGGATCGTGCTGGAGGCGCTCGCCGTCACGCTCAGCCGCGACGCCCGCGCCCGCGCGATCCAGCTCCCCGCCTGGAACGAGGCGATGGGCCTGCCGCGGCCCTGGGACCAGCAGTGGAGCCTGCGGATCCAGCAGGTGCTGGCCAACGAGACCGACCTGCTCGAGTACCCCGACATCTTCGCCGGCTCGGTGGTGATGGACGGCCTCGTCGCCGAGCTGACCGCGGGCGCCCGGGCCGAGATGGCGGTGGTCGAGGAGCACGGCGGCGCCGTCAAGGCGGTCCCCTACATGAAGGCGCGCCTGGTCGAGTCCCACCGCGAGCGGGTGGCGCGGATCGAGTCGGGCGAGCAGAAGGTGATCGGCCAGAACAGCTTCACCGAGACCGAGGACTCGCCGCTGACCGCGGGCGCCGACGGCGGCATCCTCACGCCCGACCCCGAGGTCGAGCGCGAACGGATCGAGGCTTTGGAGAGGTGGAAGGCCGAGCGCGATGAGGCGGCCGTGCAGGGCGCGCTGGCAGAGCTCGGCCGCATCGCCGCCGACGGCTCGCAGAACATCATGCCGGCGACGATCGCCGCCGCCGAGGCCGGCGCGACGACGGGCGAGTGGGCCGCGGTGTTGCGCGAGGCGTTCGGCGCCTACCGTGCGCCAACCGGGGTCGACGGAGCCGCGCCACCGAGCGATCGCGACCAGCTCGAGGCGATCCGTCGCCGGGTCGACGAGGTCTCCGAGCAGATCGGCCACCGGGTCAAGATCCTCGTCGGCAAGCCCGGCCTCGACGGCCACTCCAACGGCTCCGAGCAGATCGCCCTGCGCGCCCGCGACGCCGGCATGGAGGTGATCTACCAGGGAATCCGCCTCACCCCCGAGGAGATCGCCGAGTCCGCCCTGCAAGAGGACGTCGACGTGGTCGGCCTCTCGATCCTCTCCGGCTCCCACCTGGAGCTCGTGCCCGAGGTCGTGCGCCGCCTGCGCGAGGAGCAGATCGAGGCGCCGGTCGTCGCCGGCGGCATCATCCCCCCCGCCGATGCCGAGCGCCTGCGCGCGTCCGGTGTCGACGGCGTCTACACGCCGAAGGACTTCGACATCAACAAGATCATGGGCGAGATCGTCGACCTCGTCGCCCAGCGCGCCGGGGCGCGGACCGCAGCCTGAGGCAAGGCTCGCCCGTGAGCGGGCCGGGCGTGATCGGCGGACCCTGGTGAACCACCCGCCGACGGAGTGCGACTTCGCCGTGATCGGCGGTGGAATCCTCGGCCTGGCTGTAGCCCGCGAGCTGCTGCAACGGCACCCCAGCGCCCGTCTCTGCGTCCTCGAGGCAAGCGACCGCATCGGTGCCCACCAGACCGGGCACTCCAGTGGCGTGATCCACACCGGCATCTACTACCGGCCCGGCTCGCTCAAGGCGCGCCTCTGCGTCGAGGGCTCGCGCGAGCTCTATGACTACTGCGACGAGAACGGAATCGCCTACGCCAAATCGGGCAAGCTGATCGTCGCCAGGTCGGAGCGCGAGCTTGCGGGACTGGACGAGCTGGAGCGGCGCGGCAACGCCAACGGGGTCGCCGGCCTACGCCGCCTCGCCGCGGGGGAGATTCGTCAGATCGAGCCCGCCGCGGCCGGGGTCGCGGCCCTGCACTCGCCCGAAACCGGCGTCGTTGATTTCGTCGCCGTTGCCGAGTCTTACGCGGCCGACGTCGCCCGGAGTGGCGGCACGGTTCACTGCTGCGCGAGCGTAGCCAACGTCGATTCTCGGGCCGGGGGCATCCGGCTGCATCACGCGCGGGGCGAGACGCGGGCGGCGGCTGCAGTCTTCTGCGTCGGCCTCTGGGCCGACCGCCTCGCGGTCGCCTGCGGTGCCCCGGCGGACCCCCGGATCGTCCCTTTCCGCGGGGGCTACCTGGAGGTGCTCGGGTCAGCCGCCGGCGTCGTGCGAGCCAACGTCTACCCCGTGCCCGACCCCGACCTTCCCTTCCTCGGCGCCCACCTCACCCGCGCGCTCGACGGTCGCTTGCTGATTGGACCGACCGCCCTGATCGCAGCGGCCCGCGACGCCTACAGCCTCGGAACGGTCCGCCGGCGCGACCTCGGTGAGACGCTGACCTGGCCCGGCACCTGGCGGCTCGCCGCCCGCCACTGGCGGGCGGGCTTGCGCGAGCTGCACCACGCCACCAGTCGGCGCGCCTTCGTCAGCGAGGCCGCGCGCATGGTGCCGGCGCTGCGCGGCGCCCGCACGACTGCGGCACCGGCCGGCATCCGCGCCCAGGCCCTCGCCCACGACGGCACCCTGGTCGACGACTTCGTCGTCCACCGGACCGAGCGCGCGGTCCACATCCGCAACGCCCCCTCCCCTGCCGCGACCTCGTCGCTGCCGCTGGCGCGACTGATCGCCGCCGAAGCCGAAGGATCGATCGGCGGCGTTTGAGCGCGCCAAGGTCGGCGACGCGCGACAATGCTCATATGAGCTCGTTCAACGGGGACCGCTCGGCCTGGCTGCGCTGCTACCGCTGCTGGTCCCAAAACCTCGAGATCCAGATCCACTACGACGCGATCCGCCGCGTCGACCCCGAGAGCGGCGCCCTCGCCGAAGGGGTCGACGAGATCCAGGAGGCGATGGTCCAGTGTGTCGATTGCATGCACGACCAGCCTCACCTCGCATTCCAGGACAACCAGGTGGTGCCGATCGAGGACCGTTGGGAACGGATGGTCGCCGGCACGCCCTGGGTGGCCTCCTGCACCGTGCGCGTCGACCAGGAGCGGATCGAGAGCTGCTCGGGCCCCGAAGCGGCCGAGTTCCTCACCTACGGCGCCTTCGGCGACGCGGGCGTGCGCGAGTTCTTCACCCACGTCCGCTTCCACAAGCACGACGAGGACGAGGTCGTCGTCCACGCCCTGGTCGAGCTCTACGCCCGCTCGGCCGAAGAGGCCACCGAGGTGCTCGAAGAGGCCGCCCAGGGCCCCCTCGAGATCACCTCCCTGGCCGAGGAGTCCCGCCCCCCAGCCCACGCCAGCGACGAGGCCCACTAAGCCCCAGGACCGTCCAAGCGGCCCCCCAAAGCGCCCGCAAACGAACTGCATCAAATTTTCAATCCAGCAGGGAGAGAATTTGATGCAGTTCGTTTGCGGAGGGAGGCACGGATCAAACTCATGAAGAGATCCGGGTTCCAGGCGAGCATGCGCCAGGTTGCCCGGTGGACCTCGTAGCCGGCGGCGGTCAGCTTCACCGTGCGTTCGTAGTCACCCTCGAAGGTAGGGCGATTGGTGTGGTGCTTGTAGCTGTCGGATTCGACGACCAGGCGCTGAATGGGCCAGTAGAAATCTACGAGGAAGCCCTCGACGAGGACGTTGACCTGGGGAAGCGGCACCCCGAACTCTCGGCACCGGGCCAGGAAGTCGATTTCGCTTGGGGCGAACGTGTCGGCCGCTCGCGGGTCGACTTCCATCGCAACCAAGCGCAGGCGGCCGATCCCCTTTTTCCCGCGCCACCCACCGATCATTCCCTGCAGCTTGGGCCAGCGGAGATGGCCATTCTTGTCGCCTTCGACCAAGGCTCGCTCCAGCTGTTTGGCGTCGAGGCGAGCCGCCATGTCGAGCAGCGCACGCTCGGGAGTGGTGGCCGGAATTCCCCGCTCGACCGTCACGTGGTCCTCGGGCAACGAACGCGTCTGGTGAAGGCGGATGCCAGCACGCCGGCGGTGGACCCCGCCGGAGCGGCGCAGCGCCTCGATGTCGCCACCCGACCCGCGCAGTCCCCAGAGCTCCATCGCGCTTCCATGCGACAGCACGGCGCCCGGTCCGGAGGCGAGAACGGCGGCGAGCCAACGCCCCGCCTTGGTGACACGCCGGTGCCCGAGGGCATAGACACCCTGAAAGACAGTAATCAAGCTTCCAACTTCCACACGGCCTTGGATCAGCCGACCGCTGAGGCCGAGATCCAAGAGCTGCCATCGAGCTACGACACCGTGCTGCTGCTCGGCGAGTCGGCGAATCACTTGGGTTGCTTCGCGATCCTTCATGCGAACACAACCCCAAGCGACCTGCATCAAATTCTCTCCCCGTCAGAGCAAGAATTTGATGCAGTTTGCTTGGGGGCGCAGATATGCGCCGATGTCGTACTTGGGCGCGCTTGGGGCGTGGGCGAGTGCGGCTGTGACAGGAGGCGTGCAGCGCCTCCTGCCGGTGGCTCGGCCGAGATCGGCCGAGCGGAGAAGCGCTACTCGACGTCGCCCTCTGCCTTGGGAGCCTCGCCGGGGTTCTTGCGCGGGACAAGCACCAGGCGCTTGAACTCGGCGACGAGGACGCCGTCCTGGTTGAGCACGCGGGTGTGGACCTTGACCACGCCGCGGTCGGGCTTGGATTTTGAGGGCTTGACCTCGAGCACCTCGGTCTCGCAGAAGAGGGTGTCGCCGTGGAAGACCGGGTTGGGGTGGCTGAGGTCTTCGGTCGCCAGGTTGGCGATCGCCTTGCCCGAAACGTCAGAGACAGACATGCCCAAAGCCAACGAGTAGACGAGCGGGCCGACGACGACGTTGCGGCCCTGCTGGGAGCCGCTGGCGTAGACGTCGTTTATGTGCAGCGGGTGGTGGTTCATCGTGATCAGGCAGAAGAGGTGGTCGTCCGCCTCGGTCACGGTCTTGGCCGGCCAGTGCTTGTAGACGGCGCCGACCTCGAACTCCTCGAGGTAGCGGCCGTAGCTGTGCGCGCCGGAAGCCTCGCGCTCGGCCTGGTCGGTGGTCAGCTCGTAAGTCTGCTCGCTCATCGCTCTCCTGGATCTTCTTGGTTGGACGGCGCGGGATGCTAGCTGCCGCCAACCCCTGCCCGCGCTCTCCCCAATCGGCTCGCTAGCATCGGCGCGATGAGAGCGGCGCGGCGGGGGACGGCGTTCGTACTGGCGATGATCGCAGCCTGCGTCATTGGCACGCCGACGGCGATGGCCGGGGACCAGAACAAGGTGCCGCCGCAGATCGAACTGCGTCCCGAAGGAGAGCCGGAAGGCCTCTTTGGCCCGCGCGACAGCGAGTTCGGCGAATCCTACGAGACGCTCGCCTACTTCTCGACGGTCCGACCCGACGAAACCTGGGCCTACGCCCTCGACAGCACCGTCTCGTTCTCGTGCCTGCTCGACGGGCAGCCGACCCCGTGCTCGGCGAAGCTGACGCCGTGCTGCCGCCGCCCGATACGGGTCGTGCCCCTGCGGCTTCGCCGGCGCTGCCCCCGTCGCAGTGCGCAAGCCTCGCGCCGGAAGCCCTGCCGGCCGGTGCGCGTACCGCAGCCGGCGACTGAAGAGCCGCCGGACCACGGGCCCTTTCGGGGCGAGGTCCCGGTCCCGCCGGGCCTTGCCGACGGCGCCCACACCCTCACCGTCGTCGCCAGCGACGAGGACGGGACCGACCCCTCGCCACCCTCCGTCACGATCTTCCTCGACACGACGCCCCCGAGCACCCCCACGCTGCTGCGGGTACCGGCCAAAGTGAGCCATGACGGCAAGCCCAACTTTCGCTTCGCCGCCAGCGACGATCATGCCTTCCCCGCCGAAGGCGATCATCCGGGGCTCTTCTACCAGCCCTTCGACGTCCGACTGCGCCGCCTTCGGCCCCCGGGCCCGACGCTCCACAGCTCCAATCCCTTCGGCAGTTACGTCTCGGTCTGGCAACAGCGCTGCGCGAGCGTGAGCGTCTGCTCGGCTTCGGCACGGCCGGAGTACGAGGCCGGCAACGGCTCGTTCAGCTTCGGAGTTCCCGAATTGCTCTCCCCCGGCCTCTACGAGTTCGCGGTGAAAGCGCGCGACGCGGTGGGCAACGAATCCGCCTCCGCTCGTTACCGCTTTCGGGTACTGCGGCCGGCTCGGGACTGAATCAGGGCTGGATCGAGAAGGGCGCCGACAGGACTCGGTGCCAGCGGGTGCCGGTCACCTGGACCGTGGTGCTCACCCTGTACCGACCGGATGCCGCCGCGGCCGGAACCTGATATTCGGTGCAGAAGCTGGCTTCGCCACCATTCATCCACCAGCCTCCATCCGGGTCGAGGGCGTCACCGGGAGTAACCGAAGTTCCCGCGCTGGCCCAACCGGAACCGTCGAACCGCTTGACCGCGTAGCGAACCGGCACGCTGGCGCCCCTCGTCCCGAGATCGGCGACGTAGGCGTACAGGGTTTCCCCGGGGCGCAGGCTGTCCGCGCTGAGGCGCAACTCGAGCTCGACCGTGCGCGGGACGACGCGGAAGTACTCGCGGTAGGACGCCAGCCCTTTGCCCCGCAGGCTGCGAAAGGAGAGGTCGACGCGATAGAGGCCCACTCTGCCGGCGGGGAAGACGAACTCGGGAAGGTCGATGCCATCCCGGTCATAGCCGCCAGCATCGCGGATTCGGTCGTGCCTGCGGCCCACCTCTCGCAGGACACGTCCACCGCTATCGACCCTGAGCAGGCGCGCCGTCACGTCCCAGTTGAGGCGCAGCGTACGAGTATCGGCGTCCTTTGCCCCAAAGCGGTAGCCGAGGTTTGAGCCGCGCAGGACGACGCTCGTCCAGTCGACCCTGAACATGCTCATGTTGCGCGGGCCGAAGGGGAGTTCGCCTTCGGGCGGGGGGTGGTCCGGCGGCATCCGCTCGAACGGCGCCTCGTAGTCGCGCCCGATCGCGCTTTCGCAGAACGGTCCCCCCGTCGCGCTGGCCACTTCACCGCCGGACGCAACGAGAGCCGCGGCGGCGGCGAGGAGGCAGAGCGCTGCAGCGCCTGGGGCCCGCACCTCTAGTGGGCCTTTTTGAGGCGGGCGCGTTCCTCTTGGCGTTCGACCACCTGGGCGATCAGCTTCTTCACGTTGGAGTCGCCGGTCGCCTTGATGTGACCCGTCTCATACGCCTTGCGGTAGCTCTTCAGGGTGCCGCTCTCGGCCAACTGGTTGAACTGGGGGCGGTCGATCTGGACCAGCACCCGCTCGTCCTGGGCGAGGTCCTTGCTGATCTTGGGACCCGGGACCTCGACCCGGTAGAGCTGGATGTCGTGTTTCGCCTTCAGTTCGAGGCCGAAGACCAGCTTCAGTTTCTGCAGGGCGGGGACCTCGGCCTGGAAGCGCTCGACGGCGGTCTTGATCAGGTCCGAGGTCGATGCCATCTGCTCAGCTGCGCTCCATTTAGTGTCCATCCATAAACCCGCGCGTGCGGCTGGCGAGTGCCGGACCGAGCGGGGGTAGGACGCAGGGAGGCCGAATAGCAGCGCTATTTGGCCGACCGAGGACGACGCCCCGCGAAGTGTGTCCGGGGCCGCCAGGCGTGCGTGGGGGTTTATGGGTGGACACTTAGATCTTGTTCCGCTCCAGCACCTTGCGGCCAATCACCATGCGCTGGATCTCGGAGGTCCCCTCGCCGATCAGCAGCAGCGGCGCGTCGCGGTAGAGGCGCTCGATCTCGTACTCCTTCGAATAGCCGTAGCCGCCGTGGATGCGGAAGCTTTCCTCGACGCAGAACTTGCCGGTCTCCGAGGCGATCAGCTTCGCCATCCCCGCCTCGAGGTCCGAGCGCGCGCCGGCGTCCTTCATCCGCGCCGCCTTGCGGGTGAGCAGGCGGGCGGCTTCGACCTGGGTTGCCATGTCGGCGATCTTGAACTGGATCGCCTGGTGCTTGGCGATCTCCTTGCCGAAGGTCTTGCGTTCCTGGCTGTAGCGCAGGGCAAGCTCCAGCGCCCGCTGGGCAATGCCGACGCCGCGGGCGGCGACGTTGACGCGGCCGACCTCGAGCGCGTCCATCATCTGCACGAAGCCCTGGCCGAGACCCGCCTCCTCGCCGCCGAGCACGCGCTCGGGCGGGCACTTGTAGCCGTCGAAGACGAGCTCGGTCGACTCGACGCCCTTGTAGCCCATCTTCTTGATCTTGGGCGGCACGTTGAGGCCTTTGTAGTCGCCCTCGTTGACTTCCTTCCAGGCCTCCTTCTCGGCGATGAAGCAGGTCATCCCCTTGTAGGGCGGTTCGGCAGAGGTGTCGGTCCGCATCAGCACGAAGACGACGTCGGAGCCGAGCCCGTTGGTGACCCACATCTTCTGCCCGTTCAGCTCCCAGCTGCCGTCATCGCTCTTGGCCGCCGTCGCCTTGATGCCCTGCACGTCGGAGCCGGTCTCGGGCTCCGAGAGCGAGAAGGCGGCGCGGATCTCGCCCGTCGCCATCTTCGGTAGGAAGTAGTCCTTCTGCTCGTCGGTGCCGAACTTCATCAGCAGGTAGGAGCCGATGAAGTGGGTGTTGACGACGCCCGAGATCGAGATCCAGCCGCGCGAGAGCTCTTCGACGATCATCGCGTAGGTCGTCAGGTCGAGTCCCATGCCGCCGTACTCTTCGGGGATCGTCACCCCGAAGAGGCCGAGCTCCTTCATTTCCTCGACGATCGGCTCCGGGAAGGAGTCCTCGTGGTCGTAGTGCTCGGCGTTGGGGATGATTTTCTCGTCGGCGAACTGACGCACCATTTCGGTGATCGCCTGCTGCTCGTCAGTCTGCTCGCGGTAAGCGGCGGTATCTACGGCCATGGCTCCTAGCTCGGTGTCGGGGTCGGGGGCCGGCGCCTGGAGTCGTCCGGCGCGGCGGCGGGGGCGAAGGATATCGCCGCCCCGGGGTCGAGCGCCGCGGCCGCGGCCGCGGCCTTGAGCAGCATCTCGGCGATCTCCTCCTCGGGGTCGGAATCGACGACGACCGCGCCGCCGGCGCCGATCGAGGCCCGGCCGCCGGCGAGGACGAGGGTGCGGATCGCGACCGAGAGGTCGCAGGCGCCGCCGCGGCCAAACCAGCCGATCGCGCCCGAGTAGACGCCGCGCGCCTCGCCCTCGAGCTCGTCGATGATCTCCATCGTGCGCAACTTCGGTGCCCCGGTCATCGAACCGGGCGGGAAGCAGGCGCGAACCGCGTCGACGGCACCCAGCTCGGGACGCAACCTCCCGCGCACGGAGGAGACGAGCTGGTGGACCGTCTCGTAGCTCTCGACCCGCATCAGCTCGGGCACGCTGACGCTGCCCAGCTCGCAGACGCGGCCGAGGTCGTTGCGCATCAGGTCGACGATCGTCACGTTCTCGGCGCGGAACTTCGCCCCCTCGCGCAGGGCGGCGGCGAGGCGCGCATCCTCGCCGGGCGTATCGCCACGGCGGCTCGTGCCCTTGATCGGCCGCGTTTCGACCCCGCCTCCGGCGTCGATCGAGAGAAAGCGCTCCGGCGAGGAGCTCAACACCGCCAGCTCGCCGAAGCGCAGGTAGGCGGAGAACGGCGCCGGGTTGGCCCGGCGCAAGCGCCGGTAGAGATCGAGAGGATCGGCGCCGGTCCGCGCCGCCAGCTCGTTGGTGAGGCAGATCTCGTAGCTGTCCCCGGCGATTAAGTAGCGCTTGCACGCTTGGATGTCCCGCCGGTAGCGCTCGCGCGAGCGGCGCAGCCCGAACTCGGCCGCGGGCGCGGCTCGCTCGGGCTCGGCGAGTGGCTGCAGCTCTGCCAGCCGCCGCTCCGTCTCCTCAATCCACACTTCACCCCGGCGCCCCAGCCGAACTGCATCAAATTCTTGCTCTGCCGGGGAGAGAATTTGATGCAGTTCGGCGGTGAGGGCGAGGAGGTAGGTGTGGCCCTCCCGGTGGTCGAAGGCGATCAGGCGGTCGGTTAAGACGAAGGCGGCGTCGGGGGCCGGGGAGCGGTGCGCGGTCGTGCCACCGCACTCCGCCTTGAGCTCGTAGCCGAGGTAGCCGGCGAAACCGCAGTCGAACTCGAAGGGGAGGTCGACGTCGGGGCCCTTGGGCAGCGCCCGCGCGACCCCGGCGGTGGCGCTCTCCCCGCGGGCGGGCGGAGACAGGGCGGCGCCCAGGAGGTCGAAGATCGATTCGCGGCGGCGCTCGACTCCGGCGGCGGTCTCGACGCGAACCTCACCGGCATCGATGTCGTAGGTGACGACAGCGCCGAGCGGGCCGCTGGCGTCGCCCATGAAGGAGAAGCGGCCGGACGCACCGCCGCCCGCGCCGTCCAGCCAGAAGGCGTTGCGGCTCGCCCCGTAGAGGCGGACAAAGGCGCTCTCCGGGTCGGGCAGGCAGTCGAGCCGGCGAGCGAGCAGCATCGGCGGCAAGATACCCGCATGTCAGCGCCTCCCCACGCCGATCCGGCCTGGGGCGTCTTCGAGACGATGCTCGTCCTCGCCGGACGGGCGGTCGAGCTCGACGCCCACGTCGAGCGCCTCCGTGCCAGCGTCGCGGCGCTCTACGACAGCGAGCTGCCGGAGGGGACGCGAACCCTCGCCGTCAAGCGCGCCGCCGGCATCGAGCACGGGAAACTGCGCCTCACCTACGCGCCGCCCCGCTCCGGCGCGGCACCCGCCGCAGCGAGCGCCCGCCCGGAGCTGCGTCTCGACGCCGAGGAGGTCGAGGCCACCGCTGTCTTCCCCGGCCCCGAGCGCGGCGTCAGCCTCAGCCCCGTAACCGTCGCCGGCGGCCTCGGCGAGCACAAGTGGGCGGACCGGCGCCTGCTCGAGCGGGCGGCGTCCGCCGCCGCTCCGGGCGAGCTGCCGTTGCTGCTCGACGCCGACGGCAGCGTGCTCGAGGCGTCGCGGGCGAGCGTCTTCGCGATCGTCGGCGGGCGCGTGGTGACGCCGCCGACCGACGGTCGCATCCTGCCCTCGCTAGCGCGCCGCCAGGCGATCGAGGTCGCGCTCGAGGCCGGGATCGAGGTCGGCGAAGGGCGCCTCACCCTCGCCGACCTGCACCGTGCCGAGGTCTTTCTAACCGGCTCGGTGCGCGGGGTCGAGCCGGCGCGCGCAATCGCCGGCGCCGCGCTGGCGCCGGTGGGCGAGCTCAGCGCGCGGATTGCGGCTGGCCTGCGGAGCCGCTGGCTGGGGCCGGCAGCGGAACCCGTTGCAGCTGCCGCAGGCGGGCGACGAGACGATCCGCCCGGGCGCTGAAGTCACTGAGGCTGTCCTCCTCGCTACCCGGCGAAGTTCGCTCCTCCCCTCCAGAAGCGGGTCCGGCGGGCGGCGCCGCGACCGCCACGGCGACCCGTTCCTGCGCATCCCGGGCCGAGATGCTCGCCCGCTCGGCCAGCTCGGCCGCCCGGCGCGCCTGCTCGGCGGCGTCGAGCGCGGCCGCGCCCACGGTCATCACCGCGGCCTCGGAGGCCCGCGCCGTCGCCAGCGCCTCGGCGACCCGCTGCTCCAGCTCGCCGATCAGCGGTGGCCGCGCGTGCTCGGGCAGCAACCAGTCCGCGGTCGTATCGCCAGCCTCGCCCACACCCCAAGGTACGGCGGCCGCGCGCAAACTCCTCCGCCTGACCGCCCCCGAACGCGCGTTTGGCTTTTCACATAGATTTCGGCTCACCAACGACGAGCGACGAGGAGCAGCGTGAGAAACCCAAGAGACTTCTTCCAGCCCCAGGCAATAGGCGCCCCTGAGCCGCTGCGCGAGATCCCCGTCAAGCCCTCGCGGATGATCCACTTCCTCGACTTCTCGAACGAGAAGATGGTCGCCAAGGCGGCTGACATCGCGACCAAGACCGACATTCTGCTCGGCAACCTCGAGGACGCGATCCCGGTCGACCGCAAGGAGGCCGCGCGCCAGGGACTGATCAAGGCGGCCAAGGAATCGGACTTCGGCCAAACCGCGCTCTGGACCCGGGTCAACTCGCTGGAGAGCCCCTGGGTGCTCGATGACTTGACCACGTTGGTCGGCGAGATCGGCGACGTGCTCGAGGTCGTGATGGTGCCCAAGGTCGAGGGCGCCTGGGACATCCACTACGTCGACCGCCTGCTCGCCCAGCTCGAGGCCAAGGCCGGGCTCGAGCGGCCGATCCTCGTCCACGCGATCCTCGAGACCGCCCAGGGCGTCGTCAACGTCGAGGAGATCGCTGCCGCCAGCCCGCGCATGCAGGGGATGAGCTTCGGTCCCGCCGACCTCGCCGCCTCGCGGCGGATGAAGACGACCCGCGTCGGCGGCGGCCACCCCGGCTACCGCTCGATGGAGGATCCGGCCGACCCCGAGAACCCCGAGGCGGGGAACCGCGTCACCGCCCAGCAGGATCCCTGGCATTACTCGATCGCGCGCATGGTCGACGCCTGCGCGGCGACCGGCATCCTGCCCTTCTACGGGCCCTTTGGCGACATCAAGGACACCGCCGGCTGCGAGACCCAGTTCCGCGCCGCCTTCCTGCTCGGCTGCGTCGGCGCCTGGTCGCTGCACCCGGTTCAGATCGGGATCGCCAAGAAGGTCTTCAGCCCGCCGCCGGATGAGGTCAAGTTCGCCAAGAAGGTGCTGGAGGCAATCCCCGACGGTCGCGGCGTCCACATGATCGACGGCAAGATGCAGGACGACGCCACCTGGAAGCAGTGCAAGGTGATGGTCGAGCTGGCGGAAATGCTGGCGGCCAAGGATCCGGAGCTGGCCGAGACATACGGCCTGTAATCCTGTTTCAGCCTTAAAGGGTCAAAAACCGCCACCGGCACAAAAAACCCGGTGCGGTCACCTCGAGTGTGACCTTATTTCCCCATGCATTTTCCGTTCCGCGCTAACGTGAACGCGTGGCCCTGCCGATAGGGGGGAGGAACCGGGAATTTCCCGGTCCAATGCCAAAAAACATCAGAAAATCACCCTAAAAAAAGGTAACCCTCCCTCCAATGCAAAGCTCGACCGATTTTCCACTCGACAACACGTTCCCGTCGGTTGAGTCACGTCGCGGCGCGCTGGTACAGGACCGTCCGACGCTCGGCTCCCTCCCCCGCGCTCGCCGCAGCCTCGGCTGGTGGCTGCCGCCGGTTGTCGACCTGCTCTGCTCCTCGGTCGCGCTCATCGCCGTCACCCTGATCGCCGGCGTCGGGGTATTCCCCGCCTTCCCCGTCGCGCCGCTCCTACTGGTCGTCCTCAATGCCATCCTCGGCGTCTACGGCGCCAGCGCCTCGCGCACCGGGCTTGGCAGCGAGGAGGGGCTCGCCTGGCCGGTGATCCGGCTGCTGCTGGCCGCGGTCTTCGCCTGGTCCGCCTCCCTGATCACCCCGCTCGGCGGCGCCGCCCAGCTTGGGCTCTGGGTCGCCTTCGCCGTCCTCGACACCGCCGGCCGCGCCCTCAGCGCACCGCTGCTCGGCCGCCTCGACAAAGTCGAGCGCTGGGTCCTGGTCGGCGACAACGTCACGGCCGAGCGACTCAAGGCCTATGAGCCGCTGCGTCGCTACGCCAGCATCGTCTGCACGGTCGCTCCCTTCGAGGACCGCTCCAACCCGGCCGATCGCGTTGCCGCACTGGAGATAGTCGACCGCTATCAGGCCGACCGCGTCGTGATCGGCACCCAGCACGCCGATGACGAGAGCCTGCTCGACCTGGTCCGCGCCTTCAAGTCGATCGGTGTCCCGGTCAGCATGCTGCCCCGCCCGCTCGACCTGCTCGAGGCACCCGCGGCAACCCCAAGCCGGGTCGGCGGCGTGCCGCTGATCGAGGTCGAGGAACTGGCCTCCCGCGATGCCGTTCCCTACACCGGCCCCGACCGGCGCCGCAACCGCAAGACCAAGGTCAGCGTGGTCGTGCCGGCGATGAACGAGGCGCGCAACATCGGCCACGTGCTCGAGCAGCTGCCCGAGGGCCTGCACGAGGTGATCCTCGTCGACGGCAACTCCGAGGACGGCACGATCGAGGCGGCTCGCCAGGCCTACCCGGGGATCCGCGTCCTGGTCCAGAGCGGCCGCGGCAAGGGCGACGCCTTCCGCACCGGCTTTGCCGCCGTCACCGGCAACCTGATCGTCATGCTCGACGCCGACGGCTCCGCCGACCCGGCCGAGATCCCGCGCTTCGTCGCAGCGCTCGAGGCCGGCGCCGACTTCGCCAAGGGCTCGCGCTACCTGCCCGGCGGCGGCAGCACCGACATCACCGGCCTGCGCAGCCTCGGCAACAAGGTCCTGAGCGGCTCCGCCAACCTCCTGCACGGCACCCACTTCACCGACCTCTGCTACGGCTACAACGCCTTCTGGGCGCGTTGCCTGCCCTTCATCTCGCTCGACGTGCCCGGCTTCGAGGTCGAGACCCTGATCAACCTGCGCATCGCCGGCGCCGGGATGAAGATCACCGAGGTCCCGAGCTACGAGCTCGACCGCATCCACGGCGAGAGCAACCTCAATACCTTCCGCGACGGCTTCCGCGTGCTCGGCACGATCCTGCGCGAGGCGCGGCGGCGGCGCGGCATCCAGACCGAGCGCCCCGCCGTCGACGCCGCCACGCGGAAAGAGAAGGCCGCCGCCACTACTGCTTGAGTACCGGGCAGCTCAAATGGCTCGCCCGAAACCGACGACCGGCTTGCTAGCGCCGATCGCGCTCGCCGCGGGCCTCGGCCTGCTGGCCTGCTCGCTGGCCAACGCCCTCGCCCGCGGGGGCTCGGACCCGATGCTGCTCTATTGGGCCGGGGTGCTGCTGATCGCCCTGCCGGTCTTCTGGCGCCTGACCTCGCGCGAGGCCTCCCTCGGCGAGCGACTCGCCCTCGTCTGCCTGCTCGGGCTCTCCCTCTACGGGGTCAAGGTGGTGCGCGACGCGCCGCTCTTCACCTTCTCCGACGAGTTGGTCCACGCCTTCAACGCCGACCAGATCGCCCACCACGGCGAGCTCTTCCGCGCCAACCCGATCCTCGCGGTGACGCCCAACTACCCCGGCCTGGAGGGCGCCACCTCGGCGCTGATGGAGCTGACCGGGATCTCGAGCTACTGGGCCGGCGTCCTCGTCGTCGCCGCCGCCCGCCTCTCGCTGATGATCGGGCTCTTCCTGCTCTTCACCCGGATCAGCGGCTCACCGCGAACGGCCGGGCTGGGGACGGCGATCTACACCGCCAACTTCAACTTCCTCTTCTGGGGGGCACAGTTCTCCTACGAGTCGCTCGCCCTGCCGCTCCTCGTCGTCGTCCTGATGGCGGTCGCCGAGCGCGGCGCCTCGCCGCGCCAGTGGGCGCACGAGTGGGCCGTGCCGATCGTGCTCGGCATCGCCGCGATCGTCGTCACCCACCACCTCACCTCTTACGCCACGGCGGTCTTCCTCGCCGCGCTCGCCGTCGTCTACTGGGCCCTGCGTCGCGATTGGCGCTGGCCCAATCCCTGGCCCTACGCGGTGCTCGCCGCCGTGCTCGCTGTCGGCTGGCTGCTGCTCGTCGCCAGCTCGACCTTCGGCTACCTCAGCCCGGTGCTGAGCGAAGCCTTCGAAGCGATCTTCAACACCGCCTCCGGCGAGGCGCCGCCGCGCGGGCTCTTCCAGGGCAAGGGACCGAGCATCCCGGCAACCCCCCTCCCCGCCCGGGCGATCGCGCTGCTCGCGGTCGTCGTCCTCGCGGCGGCGATGCCGTTCGGCCTGAAGCGCCTCTGGGACCGCTACCGGCGCGAGCCCTACGCGCTGATCTTCGCCGCCGCGGCGATCTCCTTCTTCGCCACCCTGCTGCTGCGCCTGGCGCCGGCCGCCTGGGAGACGGGCAACCGGCTCAGCGAGTACCTCTTCATCGGCCTCGCCTTCGTCGCCGCGCTGGCCGCCGCGCGGGAGTGGCGCCCCCGCGGGCAACGCTGGCTCGGCCGCGGCGCCCTCACCGCCGCCTTCGGCGTGATCGTCGTCGGCGGCGCGATCGCCGGTTGGCCCTGGGACCTGCAGCTCTCCTCACCGATGCGGGTCAGCGCCGAGGGCCGCACGATCTCCTCGCCGCCGCTGGCGCTGGCCGAATGGGCCCGGCGCGAAATCCCGCCCCGGGCCCGCTTCGGCGCGACGATCGCCGACGCCCGCCTGCTGCTGGCCCCGGGCGAACACGTCGCCCTAGCCGGCAAGACACCCGACATCGAGGACATCCTCGAGGAGAACGCGCTCTCGGACTGGGAGTTGCCGCTGTTGCGCCGCGAGGGCGTCCGCTACGTCGTCGCCGACCGGCGCCAGATCGCCTCCGACGCGACGCGGGGCTACTTCTTCGCCACCCGCGGCGAAGACGAGCGCCTGCTGCCGCTGGCGACCGTGACCAAGTTCGGGCAGCTGCCCGGGGCGAGGCGGGTCTACTCGAGCGGCGACATCTCCGTCTACGAACTGGAGCGCCCCGAATGAGGGGGCATCGCGACCTGCGCCTCGTCGGCGCCCTGGCGCTGGCCTGCGCGCTGCTGGCGCTGGCGATCCCCTGGACGGGTCCCTCGCTCGTCTTCGCGGCCCCCCTGCTGCTGTTCCTGCCGGGCTACGCGGTGACGGCGGCGGCGTTTGGGCGCCGCCAGCTCGAGCGGCCCCAGATGCTGCTGCTGGCGATCGCGCTCAGCCTCGCGGTGCTCACCCTCGGCAGCCTCCTGCTCAACTACCTCGGCGGCATCCATCCGCTCTCCTGGGCGCTGCTCGAGCTGCTCGTCGTGCTCGCCTCCTGCCGGGTCGCCGCCGTGCGCCGCGGAAACCCCGGCGGGCCACCCCGCTGGCGCCTTCCGCGCCCGCGCGGCGTCGAGGCCGCGATGCTGCTCGGCGCCGCGGCGGCGGCAATTGTCGCCCTGGTGCTCTCCGCCAGCGCCGTCCCCGCCGGGGACGCGCTCGGCTACACCCAGCTCTGGATCCTGCCCAAGGCGGGCTCCGGCGGCAGCGAAGCCGTGGTTGGCGTGCGCAGCCAGGAGCAGCGGAGCGCCGACTTCGACCTGCGGATCCGGATCGGCACGGAGCGCGTGCTCAGGCGCAGCTTCCGGCTGGCGCCCGGCGAAGGACGGCAGGTGCGGCTGCGGGCGCCGACCGGCGGCGAGGGCGAAGTGCCGGTCGTCGCCACCCTCTTGCGTCACAATCGCCCCTTCGCCGTCTACCGAAGGGTCAGGGGCTCGCTTTCCAGCCCAGGGGAAACGCGATGAGCCCCCGCGCGAGCGACCTCGTGGTCGACATCATGATCAACAACCACAACTACGGCGCCTTCCTGGCGGAGGCGATCGAGAGCGCCTGCGAGCAGACCCACGAGCGGGTCAACGTGCTCGCCGTCGACGACGGCTCAAGCGACGATTCGCGCGACGTGCTCGCCCGCTACCGCGACCGGATCGGCCTGGTGCTGCAGCAGCAGGGCGGACAGGCGGCGGCGATCAACGCCGGCATGGCCCGCTGCGAGGGCGACGTCGTGATCTTCCTCGACGCCGACGACGTGCTGAGGCCCGAGGCGGCGGCGCGCGCCGCGGCCGCCTTCGCCGCCGACGAAGGGCTGAGCAAGGTGCAATACAGAATGGAGACGATCGACGCCGCGGGGCACCCGACCGGCGAGGTGAAGCCCGCCCCCCACCTGCCGCTGCCGAACGGGGACGTGCGCGCCGCCGAGCTCGCCTACCCCTACGACCTGGTCTGGATGGCGACCAGCGGCAACGCCTTCCGCGCCGAGGCCGTGCGTCGCATCCTGCCCATTCCCGTCGACGGGTACCCGCGCACGGGGGCGGACTGGTACCTGGTCCACCTCACCGCCCTGCTCGGGCGGGTCGCCTCGCTCGACTTCGTCGGCGCCGACTACCGCGTCCACGGCGCCAACAGCTACGAAGCGGCGACGGCAGCGCTCGACCTCGAACAGCTGCGCCAGGCGATCGGCTTCGCCGCCACGACCTCGCGCGAGCTGCTGCGCCTCGCCGGTGAGCTCGGCCTCGCGCGCCCCGAGCGGATCCTCTCGGTTGCCGACCTGGCCCGTCGGATGATCTCGCTCAAGCTGGAACCCGCCCGGCACCCGCTCGCCGCCGACCGACCCGCCGGCCTCGTGGCCGACGCCGCGCGGGCGCTGCGACGCCGGCGCGGGGTCTCGGCGGCGATGCGAGCCGGCTTCCTCGCCTGGTTCGCGGCGATGGCGGTGGCGCCGCGGGGCCTCGCCCGCTGGCTCGGCGAGCTCTTCACGATCCCCCAGCGACGGCGCTCGCTGAACGGCCTGCTCGGCCGCCTGCAGGGCCGCGGGACCAGCGCGGCGGTGGCCTGATGCGGATCCTGATCGCCACCGACCACTTTCCCCCCTTCATCGGCGGCGCCCACCGCCAGGCGCAGCTGATCGCCCGCGCGATGACCGAGCGCGGCCACGAGGTCGCCGTGGCGACGCCCTGGCACGGCGGCCTGCCGCGGGTCGAAGAGCGCGATGGGGTCACTGTCCACCGCGTGCGCCAGCTGCGCACCCTCTTCGGCTTCCTCGTCCGCGACAAGCGCCAGCGCCACCAGCCGCCCTTCCCCGACCCGGTGACGGTCGCCGGCCTGCACGGCCTGATCGCCGACTTCCAGCCCGAGGTGATCCACGCCTACGGCTGGCTCGCCTTCTCGGTCGCCGTCGCGCTCGGTCGCAAACGGATCCCGATGCTGGTCTCCGCCCGCGACTACGGCTACTTCTGCGCGACGCGAACGCTGCTGCGCAAGGGCGAGCCCTGCAGCGGCCCGGCTCCGCTCAAGTGCCTCGCCTGCGCCGGCGAGTACTACGGGCGGCCGAAGGGCTGGCTCGCCGCCGCCGGCGTCGCCGTCTCCAAACCGCTGCTGGCGCGCAAGATGACCGGCCTGCACAGCGTCAGCAACTACGTCCACGACGTCACGGTCGAGCACATGCACGCCCCCGCGGGCATGTTCGAGGTGACGATCCCGAGCTTCCAGGAGGTCCCGTCGAGCGAGGGCATCGACGTCGAGGGCTGGCTGGCGCGGCTGCCGTCGGAGCCCTTCATCCTCTTCGTCGGCGCTTTCCGCAAGGTCAAGGGGCTGGAGACGCTCTTCGACGCTTACCGGGCGCTCGACTCGCCGCCGCCGCTGGTCCTGATGGGGACCTACGAGCGCGACTCCCCGGCCGACTTCCCGCCCGAGGTGACGGTGCTGACCGACGTGCCCAACGCGGTCGTGATGGCGGCCTGGGAGCGGGCGATGTTCGGGGTAATGCCGTCGCTGTGGCCGGAGCCCTTGGGGGCCACCGTGGCCGAGGGGATGAGCCGCGGCCGCCCGGTGATCGGCACGACGCCCGGCGGCCACGCCGACATGCTCACCGACTCCGCCGGCATCCTCGTCCCCCAGGGTGACGTCACCGCCCTGCACGCGGCGATGGAACGCCTGATCGGCGACCCGGCGCTGCGCGAGGAGATGGGTCGCGCCGCGGCCGAGCGGGCGCGCTCCTTTCGCGCCGAAAACGTCCTGCCCCGCTTCGAGGACGCCTACCGCAGCACGATCGCCGCCGCCGACGGCAGCCCGGGATGAGGATCCTGATCGTCGCCCCGGTGCCGCCCCAGCGCTCCGGGGCGGGGGCGATCCCGATCCTGCTCGAGGCCCAGGTGGCCGGCCTGCGCGAGCGCAACGAGCTCACCCTCGTCAGCGCCGTCGGCGACGACCCGGGTGAAGCCGAGGCGGCGGAGCGCCTGCGCGCCTCCGGGCTCGATGTCCACTTCGCCGACCGCCGGCAGCCGCCGCCGGGGCGGCGGCGCTGGCGGCGGCGGGCACGGATGGCGAGCGAGTGGGCCTTCGGCCGGCGGCCCTGGCGGGCGATCTGGTTCGCCGACCCCGGCGTGCAGGCGATCCTCGACCGTCTCGCCGCCGAGCGCAGCTTCGACGTCGCCGTGGTCGAGGACAGCGCGATGTCCGGCTACCGCCTGCCGGCCGGCGTGCCGGCGCTCCTCACCGAGCACGAGGTGCTGCGCCCGCGGCCGCCCGAGTGGGGCCCTGGCGCCGACCCGCGCCAGTGGCCCGCCCGGGCCTTCGCCGAGCTCGACTGGCGCAAGCGACCGCCCTTCCAGCGCACCGCCTGGCGCGAATTCGACCGCGTGCTCGCCTTCGGCCGCCGCGACGCGGCGGCGATCGCCGAGCTCGCCCCCGAGGTCGCGGAGCGGGTGCGGGTCAGCCCCTTCGGCCTCGAGCTGCCGCCGGCCGCGGACCCGGACGGGGTCGAGCCCGACACGCTGCTCTTCGTCGGCAACTTCAGCCACCAGCCCAACCGCGACGCGGCGCGCTGGTTGGCGGCGGAGATCATGCCGGCGCTGCTCGCCCAGCGCCCGGCGGCGCGGCTGCGGATCGTCGGCAGCGCCGCCGCAGCCGAGATCCTCGCCCTCGCCGGCCCCGCGATCGAGGTGATCGCCGACGCCCCCAGCGTCGAGCCCCTGCTGGCGGCGGCAGCCGTGGTCGTCGCCCCGGTGCGCACGGGTGGCGGGATGCGGATGAAGGTGTTGGAGGCGATGGCTGCCGGCAAGGCGGTGGTGACGACGAGCCGCGGCGGCGAGGGCTTCGACTGCTTCGAGCAGCCGCCGCCGCTGGCCCTGGCCGACGACGCGACGGGATTTGCCACCGCGGTCGCGGGCCTGCTGGGCGGTTCGGAGCGGCGTCGGCGGGTGAGCGAAGCGGCGCGGCGTTTCGCCGAGTCCCACTACAGCCCGGGAGCTTGGGCCAAGCGCCTCGAAGAGGCCTACGGCGAGGTCATCGGCAGCCATGGCTAGGCTCGCGGCGGTGGTCGAGGCCCGGATACTCGAACGGGAGGAGCAGCTGGAGCCCCTCCGCGAGCAGTGGGACGAGCTCGCGGTGCGGCTGGGCATGCCCTACGCGGCGCCCGCCTGGATGCTCGCCTGGTGGCACCACGCGGCCCCCGCAGGCGCAGCGATGCGCGTCGTCACCGTCGGAGACGGCGAGCGGTTGCTGGGGATTGCACCGCTTTTCGCCAACGGCGGCGAGGGGCGCAGCGCCCATTACCAGCTGCTGAGCTCGCGGTTGGCCCCACCGGCCCCGGTCTTGGTCGACCCCGAGCACGCGGCGGAGGCGATCCCAGCGCTGGCCGGGGCGATCGGCCGGGCGCGGCCGAAGCCGGCCCTGCTGCGGATCGAGGGCAGTCGCGAGATGCACGCCCTAACCACCGAGCAGCTGGTTGCGGCCTGGCCTGGAATCCGGCCGGAGGCGCAGCGCACCGAAGTCGTGCCGATGCCGATGGTGAGAATCGAGGGTCGCAGCTACGAGGAGTGGCTCGGCGAGAAGCGGAGCAAGTTCCGCCACGAGGCCAAGCGGCGGCGGCGCAAGCTGGAGGAGGCCGGCGGCAGCTTCCGCCTCGCCACCCTGGACGACGCGGAGGAGGCGATCGACGCTTTCATGCGCCTGCACGGAGCGCGCTGGCAGCTGCGCGGTGGCTCGACCGCGCTGGTGCCAGGCGTGCGCGAGATGCTCGCCGAGGCCGCAGCGGCGATGCTGCCCAGCGGCCGCCTCCGCGTCCACCTGCTCGAGCTGGAGGGGAAGACGATCGCGGTGCAGATCATCGTCGCGGCCGGCCCCGAGGCAATTGGCTGGAGCGGCGGCTTCGACGAAGCGACCAAGAGCCTGGCACCCGCCGTCCAGCTGACCCTGGAGGCGATCGCCGAGGCGGCAAAACATGGCAATGCCCGCTTCAACCTCGGGCCTGGCGGGCAGGCTTACAAGGAACGCCTCGCCGACGAGCGCGACGAGATGGCCGTGGTCAAGCTGGTGCCCCGCGGCGCCGCCTATCCGCGCACGAAGCTGCGGATGGCGTCCGAACAGGCTCGTGCCGACCTGCTGCCGCGACTGCGGGCGAAGCTGCGGCGCGGCGGGCGCGACGAGCAGTAGGGGGCGCCAGTGAGCGAGAGCCCCCGGGCCAGCGTGATCATCCCCACCCACCAGCGCCGCGAGGCACTGCGGCGCGCCCTGCTCGCCTTCGCCGCGCAGACGGCGGCACCGCAGAGCTTCGAGGTGCTGGTCTCGGTCGACGGCTCGACCGACGGCAGCCGCGAGCTCCTCGCCGAGCTGGCCGCCGGGGTGCCCTACGCGCTGCGCGCCTGCGAGGGTGCCGGCAGGGGCCGGGCGGCGGCCCGCAACGTCGCCCTCGCCAGCGCTCGCGGCGCGGTTACGATCCTGCTTGACGACGACATGGAGCCGGCACCTCAGTTCGTCGAGCGCCACCTCGCCCGCCACGCCGAGGGGTCGCGAAGCTGCGTCCTCGGCCCGGTTCCGGTCGAGCTTGACGGCGCCAGCCCCCACGCCGCACGCTACGTCCGGGTTAAGTTCGACCAGCACCTCGAACAGCTCGCCCAGCCCGGGCACCGCTTCGTCCCGCGCGACTTCTACTCCGGCAACGTCTCGCTGCCGACCGCGCTGCTGCGCGAGGTCGGCGCCTTCGACGAGGGCTTCGCCCCCTACGGCAACGAGGATGTCGAGCTCTCGCTGCGCCTCGCCAAGGCGGGGGCCGAGTTCGGCTACGAGCCCGAAGCGCTGGCGCGCCAGGAATACGACAAGGACTTCGCCGGGCTGGCCGGCGACACGCACGAGAAGGGTCGCACCACGGTGTTGCTCGCCCAGCGCCACCCCGACGCCTTCGCCGACCTGCGCCTGGCCAACCCCTGGGACGGCTCGCGCCCCTGGCTCGCCGCGCGGGCGCTGCTGCTGCGGGCGACGAGAGCGCAACCGGCGCTCGCCCCCCGCGTGCTGGGGGCGGCGGCGCTGCTGGAGCGCGCGGGCCTCTGGCGGGCACCGCTCTTCTACCGCGCCTCCCTCGATTACGCCTTCTGGGCAGGGGTCGAGGTCGCGCTGGCCGAATCCACCGACGAGGGCGCCCTGGCGCGCCTGGAGAAAGAGCTTCACCGTGGCCCGATCGATCTTTTTCTACACCGATAGCCGCGAACTCGGCGGCGCCGAGAAGGCGATGCTGATGCTGCTTGAGCAGCTCGACCGCGCGCGCTGGGCGCCGGCACTGCTGCTTGACGCGGGCGGCGATACGGGGCCGCTGGAAGAGCGCGCGGCGGCGCTCGAGGTACCCTCGCGCCGGGTCGCGGCGATGCCGCTCGGTCTCGCCGGGGCGCGCAACGGGGCCGCCCTGGCGCGCCAGCTGCGCCGCGAGCAGCCGGCGCTCTTCCACGCTCACCTGAGCTGGCCGCTGGCGGCCAAGTGGGCCCTGGCGGCGGCCGTTGCAGCAAGGGTGCCGAGCGTGGCGACGGTGCAGCTGATCCCGGCGATGGCACTGGAGCGCTCCAGTGCCCTGCAGCTGCGGCTGCTCGCCCGCGGCGTCGGCCGCTACATCGCCGTCTCGGAGGCGATCGCGGGCGAGCTGGCCGAGCGCTTCCGCTACCAGGCGGAGAAGATCGAGGTCGTCTACAACGCGGTCGAGCTCGACCGCTTCGGCGGCCCCGCTCCAGCTGGCTTGCGCGCCGAGCTCAGCGACGATCCCGCCGCGCCGCTGGTGCTGACCGCGGCGCGACTCGACGAGCAGAAGGGACACGACGTCCTCCTGCGCGCCGCCGTGGCGCTGCCCGAAGTGCGTTTCGCGCTCGCCGGCGACGGGCCACTGCGGGCGCAGCTGGAGGCCGAGGCGGCGCGGCTCGGGGTCGCCGGGCGGATCAAGTTCCTCGGTCGCCGCGAGGACGTACCGCAGCTGCTCGCCGCCTGCGACGTCTTCGCCTTGCCCTCGCTGTACGAGGGGTCCTCGCTGGCGGTGCTGGAGGCGATGGCGGCGCGGCGCGCCGTGGTCAGCTCGGCGATCGGCGGCACCGCGGAGCTGATCGCCGACGGCGTCGACGGGGTGCTCGTCGCGCCCGGCGACGACGCCGCCCTTGCCACCGCCCTACAGCGGTTGGTCGGTGACGCGGCGCTGCGCGAACGCCTCGGCGCCGGGGCGCGCGAGCGCGCCGAGCACTTCGGCAGCGCGGCGATGGGACGGCGGGTGGAAGGCATCTATGCGGACCTCCTCGACGAGTGACTTGAGCGTGATCGAGGCGCTGCCTGAGGAGCAGCGCAATCGCCTGCTGAGGGCGATCGACTGGCGCTTCCTACTGCGGAGCCAGGGCTTCCCCGGCAGCACCGATCCGGTGCGGATCGGCTTTCCCAGTCGGAGTGCCCTGGCCCGCGCACGCGGCTCGATGACCGCCGGCGGGGAGCTGGTCTGCAGCTGGCGGGTGCCGCGGCCGCTGGGCGCGCAACGGGCGCGACGGCGGTTGCGGACGGAGGGCTTCACCGACGTCCGCCTGCTCTGGCCCGGTCCCCTCCCCCACCGCCCGCCGCAGTTCTGGCTGCCGCCCGAAGCGCCGGCTGCTGCGGCTCACCTGCTCGCCGGCCGGCCGGCCGGCTCCACCCTGCAGGCGGCGCTGCGGCCGCTCTGGCGCCTGGCAGCGCGGCTCGGCCTGCTCGCCCCCGTGGTCGCCCTCGCTCGCCTCCCCAGTGGCGCTGCGGAGGCCGACGATCTCTCCCCCTACCTCCCGCCGAGCGGGCCCTGCCTGCTGCTGAGCGGTGGCAGGCGCAGCATCAACAAGGTCGTCGCCCTGCCCTTCCGGGCCGGCGAGGTGCAACCGGCGGTCGTGGTCAAGTTCTCCCGCTTGAGCGAGTCCGACGCGGCGCTCGAGCGCGAGGCCGGTGCCCTGGAGGCAGTCGAGCGCCAGCTGCCGCGCCTGCGGGGAGTGCCGCGGCTGCTCGCCCGGGGGCGGCGGGGCGGCGGCCTCGGCTTGGCCGAGAGCGCGATCTTCGGCCAGCCGCTGATTGACGCGCTGACGCCGGCGAGCTTCGAGCTCCTCGCGGAACGCGTCGGCGATTGGCTGCTCGGGCTCGCCGGCAAGCCGACCCCAGTGGGCGGCGATTGGCGCCAGCGGCTGGTCGAGCGGCGGCTGGTCGAGTTCGAGCGCAACTTCGGCGCCGTCGCCCAGCCGGGAACCGTCGCCGCTGCGCGCGGGCAGCTGGCCGCGCTCGCAGCGCCGCCGGCTGCCTGCGAGCACCGCGACTGCTCGCCCTGGAACGTCGTGTTGACTGAGGCCGGCGCCCCCGCCCTGCTCGACTGGGAGTCGGCCGAGCCGCGCGGCCTCGCCGGCCTCGACCTCGCTTACTTCCTCGCCAACTGCGCCTTCGTCCTCGACGGGGCGCTCGACTCGGGGCGAACCCGCGAGAGCTACGCCCGCCTACTTGACCCATCCAGCCCGCCGGGTGCAATTGCCCAGCAGTGCACCGAGCGCTACTGCGCAGCGCTCGGCCTCTCCGCCGAGGACTACGCCCGCTTGCGCCTGCTGACCTGGATCGTCCACTCGCACTCGGATCACAGCCACGCCGAGATGGCCGCCGAGCCGAACGAGGCGGCACTGCGCCGCAGCACCTACCTCGGCCTGGCCGAGGAGGAGCTCGCCCGCCTCCCCTCCGTCGGCGGACACGGATAGCGTG
>DASZSJ010000075.1:0-2145 GCA_035548675.1 Solirubrobacterales bacterium | reverse complement strand
CTTCGACCTGGGCCGGCTCGAGCGGTTTCAGCTCGTAGATCTGGGCGCGCGAGAGCAGCGCCGAGTTGACCTCGAAGAAGGGGTTCTCGGTGGTCGCCCCAATCAGCGTCAGCACCCCGTCCTCGACCGCCGGCAGCAGCGCGTCCTGCTGGGCCTTGTTGAAGCGATGGATCTCGTCGAGGAAGAGGATCGTCGGCCGCCCGTTGGCCCGCCGCCGCTCCCGCGCCCGCTCGATCACGGCGCGGATCTCGGCTTTGCCGGCGTTGACCGCCGACTCCTCCTCGAAGGCGCCTGCGGCGCCGGCCGCCGCGATCCGCGCCAGCGTCGTCTTCCCCGCCCCGGGCGGCCCGTAGAGGATCGCGCTGTGGGGGCGACCCACTTCGATCGCCGCCCGCAGCGCCGACCCCTCGCCCACCACGTGCTCCTGGCCGATGATCTCGTCGAGCGAGCGCGGCCGCATCCGCACCGCCAGCGGCGCGTCGCGCGGCGGCGCCTGCGGCGCCGTGCCGGTGGCGCTCTCTTCGGGCCCGGTGTCGAACAGCTGCTCGGCCACTGCGTCGGAGTATGGAGGAGCGAGTGGCGGGGCTGGGTGATCTAGGCGGCGAGCGGCTGGCCGGCGGAGTCGCGGACCTCGACCCGAGCGGGCGTGCCGTTTTCGCCGGGGTCGATCACGACCTCGTCGCCGTTGGGGAAGACGAGGACGACGGGGTGGCCTTCGGCGAAGGCCCAGCGGCTGTGCTCGGCGTGGTGAGGGCTGTCGGCGGCGATGAAGTAAGCGCGGTTCGGGTACCGGCTCGCCACCTCGTCGTCCTGCCCCCACGCGATCACGCGCTCTTGAATCAGATCCATCGTCTCCTCGTAACTCATGATGCGCTCCATTGTCTCACGATCTGACCTGCCCTTTTTCTGCCTTTGTCGATCGCTGCGGCCATCGCTTCATTCGTGGAGCGAAACTCCAGGATGACCGGGTCCTGCTTTCCCCCGGAACAGGTGTAGGCGTGCTCATGGTGCTCGTCCAATCCGTCGGCGTTGTCCCAGAGCCTCACGGTGTGCAACTCGTCGCCGATCATCAGCTCGAGCGTTATGGCGTACGAGAAAGGGGGCGGCGCCTCGCTGCGGCGAAAGCGGATATGGGCGGCGGGAATGCTCGGAACCTCGTGAAAGGTCTCGCGCCAAGGCATACCGCGGGCTCTCGATCGGCTGGGGTTGATGAGGGTGAAAGGAGCGAGCGGCACCCATCTCTCCCCCATCCCCCCCTCCCCGCACCCCTAAACTCGCTCCATGGAGAGCGCCACGCAGGTAACTGAGTCCCTGTCCACCCTCGACTCGTTCAACCCGGCGACCGGCGAGTTGGTCGGCTCGGTGCCGACGATCGCGCCGCAGCAGGTCCAGGCCGTGGTCGACGACGTCGCCCGGGTCCAGCCGGCCTGGGCCGAGCTGCCGCTGCGCACGCGGGCGACCTACATGCGGCGCGCTGCCGACGCGCTGCTGGACGAGATCGACGAGATCGCCGAGCTGCTGGTGCGCGAGCAGGGCAAGCCGCGGACCGAGGCCTACACGATGGAGCTGCTGCCGACCGTCGACGCCCTGCACTGGTGCGCCAAGGCGGGGCCGAAGATCCTCGCCGACGAGAAGCTGGCGATGCGGCAGGCGATCGTGCTCTCCAAGAGCGCCCGCTTCAGCTACGAGCCGATCGGGGTGGTCGGGGTCATCGCCCCCTGGAACTACCCCTGGTCGATCCCCTTCGGCGAGGTCGCGATCGCGCTGATGGCGGGCAACGGCGTGGTGCTGAAGCCGGCCAGCCTGACGCCGCTGCTGGGCGAGAAGATCCGCCACGTCTTCGAGAAGGGCGGGGTCCCGGAGGGGCTCGTCCGCGTCGTCCACGGCGGCGGCCCGGTCGGCGAGGCGCTGGCCCGCTCCAGCGTCGGCAAGGTCTTCTTCACCGGCTCGGTCGAGGTCGGCCGCCACGTCGGCCAGGTCTGCGCCGCGGAGCTGAAGGGCTCGGTGCTGGAGCTCGGCGGCAAGGACCCGATGGTCGTCTGCGCCGACGCCGACCTCGACCACGCGGTTGCCGGCGCGCTGTGGGGCGGCTTCGCCAACGCCGGCCAGACCTGCTCGGGGATCGAGCGCGTCTACGTCCTGCGC
>DASZSJ010000074.1:0-15516 GCA_035548675.1 Solirubrobacterales bacterium | reverse complement strand
CCCCCCCACCCCATGCCAGGACCCGCGCGCCGAGCCGGTTCAATCCATCGAGAGCGGACCCGTCACGTCCGCATTGAGGAACTGCGACACAAACCGGTTTTCCGAGTCGAACAGTTCCTCCTTGGGCCCCGACTCGACGATCTTGCCGTTCCAGAGGACGGCGATGAAGTCGGAGATCCGCCGCGCCGTGTTGAGGTCGTGGCTGATCACCAGGTAGCAGCCGCCGTTCTCCTCATGCACCTCGCGCACCAGCTCGCAGAGCAGCGCCGTGCGCACCGGGTCGAGCCCGGAATCGGGCTCGTCGAACATCACGATCGCCGGTTCGAGCACCAGCGCCCGGGCGAAGCCGGCGCGCTTGCGCATGCCGCCGGAGAGCTCGTTCGGCATCTTGTAGATCGCCTCCGAGAGGCCGACCTCCTTGAGCCGGCGGTTGACGATCTCGCCGATCTCCTCCTCGCTCTTGTCGGTGTGCTGGCGCAGCGGGAAGGCGGTGTTGTCGTAGATGTTCATCGAGCCGAAGAGGGCGCCGTCCTGGAAGAGCAGGCCGAACTTCTTGCGCACCTCGAAGAGCTCGTCGTCGGTCATGTTCGGAATCGATTCGCCGTGCACGAGCACGTCGCCGGAGTCGGGGTAGAGCAGGCCGACGATGTGCTTGATCAGCACGCTCTTGCCGGTCCCCGAAGGGCCAAGCACCATCGAGACCTGGTCCTCGGGCAGACCGAGGTTGAGGCCGTTGAGGATGCGGGCGCGACCGAACTGCTTGACCAGGTCGATGATCTCGATCGCGTCCTCGCCACCGTGGTCGCGCTTGCGGCCGGTGTGGAAGCGATAGGGATCGGACTCGGCGGGGTCGACGCCCGGAATGACGAAGTCGCGGCCCATGACCGCGCCGTCGTCGCTTACGTAAGGACCGCTCTGGCTCTGCTCGTCCACTGACATAAGGGTACTCAGCCTCCTATCGGCGCCCGCGGGTTGGCTCCCCAGAAGACCAGGGTGCCCAGCATCCCGATGATGTGAACCAAGACGATGTTGAGGACCATCGACTTCGCGGTCGCCGTACCCACCCCGACGGGGCCGCCCGAAGCCGTGTAGCCGTAGTAGCAACCGACCATGACTATGGCGGTCGCCATGAACATGCCCTTGATCAAGCTGTAGACCAGGTCGGGCGGGTTCTGGAACATCCAGAAGATCAGCAGGTAGCCACCGGAGGAGACGTCGCCGATCTGCTGGACGACGGCCAGGTAACTGGCGAAGTACATGATCCCGATCCCGCAGAGGTACATGAACGGGAAGGCGATCCAGGCGGCGAGCAGGCGCGTCGCGCAGAGGAAGGTGACCGGCGGCACGCCCATCACCTCGAGCGCGTCGATCTCGTCGGAGATCCGCATCGCCCCCAGCTCGGCGACGATGCCGGTGCCAACCTTGGCCGCCAGCATGTAGCCGAAGGCGTAGGGCATGATCTCGCGCAGGTCGCACCAGGCCGAGAAGACGCCGGCATAGGCGGGCGCACCCTGGGCGCGCAGCAGGTAGGCACCCTCGATCCCGCACTGCAGGCCGAGGATGAAGACCAGGCCCCAGATGATCAGCGCCGAGCCGAGGATCAGGATGCCCGCCTGGCGCAGGGACTCGCCGAAGAAGCGCAGGACGCGGCCGGAGTAGACGAGGCCGGCGACGCGCGAGCCGAAGCGGGCAATCTCGCCGAAGGAGTCGAGCCAGCCGCGCGGGACCTCGAGCCAGGCGTTCATGACAAACGACTCCGCTGCGCTCCCGGCGCGAAGAGACAGAGATGGACGCTTGGTCGCTCCGCGATCATCGGATCGTCTGCAGCTCCGGGTTGGTGGCGAGCAGGGTCTGGGTGAAGGCGTAGTTGAAGGCGAAGACGCCCATGAAGGCGATCACGACCGCCTGGTTGACGGCGCGGCCGACGCCGGCGGCGCCACCGGAGGCGGTCATCCCCTTGTAGGAGCAGACGACGGCGATGATCGCGCCGAACAGCGTGCACTTGATCACCGAGCCCCAGAGGTCGGTGACCGAGGCGTTGGAGAAGAGCGTGGCGAAGAAGCCGCCGAGCGACTGGTGGTAGAGCAGCTCGGCGCCGATGCCGCCGGAGATCCCGAAGACCAGCGCGTAGATGTCGAGCAGGCCGGTGATCAGCATCAGCGCCAGGAAGCGCGGCACGACCAGGTTCTTGATCGGGTCGACGCCCAGCACCTGCAGGGCGTCGAGCTCCTCGCGGATCTTGCGGGCACCGAGGTCGGCGGTGATCGCGGTGCCAGCGACGCCGGCGACGACGACGGCGGTGACGAAGGGGGCGAACTCGCGGATCGAAGCGAGCACGAAGAAGCCGCCGAGCCGGTCGAGCGCGCCGAAGAGCGAGAGGAAGTTGGAGGCCTGCAGACCCGGTGCACCAAAACCGAAGGCGACGGTCGAGATCAGCAGCGGGAACCAGCAGAGCTGCAGGGCGAAGAGGAACTGGCCGATGAACTCCTCGCCATAGGGATAAGGAGGCTTGACCGCGGAAACGAGCGTGCGCGCGGTGAGGATCATCATGTCCCCCACCTGCTCGAACAGAGACTTTGCGGGCAGGAACGCCCTGTTGACCGCGGATCCGACCATCGTCCTCCTCCTCAGGCGAGTCTATGCGATGTTCCAGCGGCCTCTGTTGAGTTCGGGCTAACCCGCTCCGGAGCAGGCGAAACCCCGTGCTATGTTGCGGCCGCTTTGGGGGGGCACGCCAGACAGGCCTCGGGTCACCGCCGGCGGGCGGCGATTACCGCCGCCCTGACGGCAATGCTGGCTCTGTTCGTCACCGCCTGCGGCGGCGGATCGTCCTCCGACGCCAACGAGGCGGAAGGGAGCTACCGGGTCAAGGTCACCGACGCCTCTTTCCCAACCGAACAGAAACTCGGTGGGACCTACCTGCTGAAGCTCGGTCTGCGCAACGAGAGCGAGAAGACGATCCCGGCGCTAACCGTAAACGTGTCGATCAAGGGCAAGCAGGGCCAGAACTCGACCCTGCCCTTCGCGATCCACGATCCCCAGCCCGAACTCGCCCAGCCGGACCGACCAGTTTGGGTGCTGGCCGAGCACTACCCCAAATTCGCCGGCGACACCGCCCCCGGCGGAGCCGAAACCTCCAACCAGAAGACCTTCGACTTCGGCCCGCTGAAAGCCGGCAGGAGCGCCGACGTCGTCTGGAAGTTGAGCGCGGTGAAGGCCGGCGGGTACACGCTTCTCTTCGCGGTCGACGCCGGCCTCAGCGGCAAGGCCAAGGCCGAGACCGGCGGCGGCGGCGGCGCGCCCGGCGGCTCGTTCGCCGTCGACATCAGCGCGGCGGAATACGGCACCGAAGTCACCGGCAGCGGGGAAGTCGTCGAAAAGAAATAGGCGACGCCGGGTAGCGTGGGTCGTATGCAGCGACGCGTCCTGGCGAGCATCGTCCTTTCGAGCCTGGCGCTGGTTGCCCTGCCCGCCTGCGGCACTGCTCAGCAGCGCGACGCCGAATCGTCGCGGGCGAAGCGCGGCGGCGGCCTGGCGCTGAAGCGAATCGGCAGCTTCGACGACCCAACCTACGTCACCGGCTCCCCCGCCTACCCTCGCCTCGTCTTCGTGGTCGAACAGGCGGGCCGGGTCGCCGTTCTGCACGGAGGCCGCAAGCTGCCGCGCCCCTTCCTCGACATCCGCGATCTGGTCAGCGCCGGCGGCGAGCGCGGGTTGCTCTCGATCGCCTTCCCGCCCAATTACCGGCGCAGCGGCCGCTTCTACGCCTATTACACGGACCGCAACGGCAACATCAGGGTCGACGAGTTCAAGCGCAGCAGCCCGACCCGAGCGCGGGCCTCTTCGCGCCGCGCCGTGATCGAGATCGCCCACCCCGTCAATGCCAACCACAACGGCGGCCAGTTGCAGTTCCTCGGCGACCTCCTCTACCTCGGCACCGGCGACGGTGGCTCCGGCGGCGACCCACCCAACAACGCCCAAAACAGGGAGAGCCTGCTCGGCAAGCTGCTGCGCATCGACCCGCGACCCGGCGGAGGCCGGTCCTACACGGTGCCGTCCGACAATCCCTTCGTCGGTGGACCCGGTCGGGACGAGATCTATTCCTACGGCCTGCGCAATCCCTTCCGCTTCTCCTTCGATACGGCAAGCGCGTCCCAGCCACGCATCGCAATCGGCGACGTCGGCCAGAACCGCTTCGAGGAGCTCGACTACACCACGGTCGCCGCCGCCCGCGGCGCCAACTTCGGTTGGGACGCCTTCGAGGGCTACCACCCCTACGAAGAAGAGAACGGCGGCACCCCGGACCCCGGCGGCACGACCAAGCCGATCATGGCCTACGGCCGCGACCGCGACGGCGGCAGCTGCACGATCATCGGCGGCTACGCGGTCGGGCCGGGTGGCCCCGCGCCGCTGCGCGGCCGCTACGTCTACACCGACTACTGCTCGGGCGTCATCCGCAGCCTCGTCCCGCACCTGCGCCGGGCGGGCGACGACAGGCGGACCGGGCTCGAGGTCCCCTCCCCCACCTCCTTCGGCGAAGACGGCCACGGACGCATCTACGTCTGCTCTCAGCAAGGAGAAGTTTTCCGACTCGTCGCTCGCTAGCGGTTACAGTTGGCTGACCAGCCAAAGGGTCGAGGAAGGGAGTTCCAGTGGAGAGCGGCACCATGGAGACGAGCGCGGCGGCGATCAACGGCTCGAATGGGGGCAGCGCGGCGCCAGCCGCTGAGCGCATCGAGGTCCTCAACCCGGCGAACGGCGAACTCGTCGACTCGATCTCGGTCGACTCCCCAGAGACCATTGCCGCCACCGTCGCCCGCGTTCGCGCCAACCAGGCCGAGTGGGAGGCGATGGGCTTCGAGGGACGCTACCACTGGCTCGGCAAGCTGCGCGACTGGATTTTCGACAACGGGGATCAGATCGCCGACACCATGCAGGCGGAAACCGGCAAGGTGCGGGGCGACATCTTCATGGACCTGAGCTACGTCGCCAACCTGATCAACTTCTACGGCAAGAACGCGGAGAAGTTCCTGGGCGACGAAACAGTCCGGCCCCATTCTCCCCTCGTCGCCTCCAAGAAGCTGACGGTCAGGTACCGGCCCCATCCCGTCGTCGGCGTGATCTCTCCATGGAACTTCCCCCTGGCGATGGGGCTGGGTGACTCGATTCCGGCGCTGCAGGCCGGCGCTGCGGTTGTCGTCAAGCCTTCCGAGTTCACCCCCCTGAGCATGATCGAAGTGATCAAAGCCTGGAAGGAGGAGATCGGCGCACCCGACGTCTTCGACTGCGTGCACGGCACCGGCGAGGCGGGCGCTGCCCTGATCGACAACGTCGACTGCATCCAGTTCACCGGCTCTGACCGTACCGGCCGCAAGGTGATGGCCCGCGCCGCGGAGACACTCACACCCGTCAGCCTCGAGCTGGGCGGCAAGGATCCGATGATCGTCCTCGCCGACGCCGACGTCAACCGCGCCGCCAACGCCGCGGCCTGGGGCGGCATGGTGAACTCCGGTCAGCTTTGCATCGCGGTGGAGCGGGTCTATGTCGAGGAGCCCGTCTACGACGAGTTCGTCGCCAAGCTGACCAAGGAGGTGGGCAGGCTGCGCCAGGGAGCCGACGGCCGCAAGCCCGAAAAGGACGTTGGCGCGATGACTTCCCCGAATCAATCGGCCATCGTCGAGGACCACGTCAACGACGCGCTGGCCAACGGCGCCCGCGCCCTCACCGGCGGCAAGAAAGCCGGAGGCCAAGGCGACTACTTCGAACCGACCGTCCTGGTGGACGTCGACCACTCGATGAAGGTCATGCGGGACGAGACCTTCGGTCCGGTGGTCGGGGTGATGAAAGTGCGCGACTCCGAGGAGGCCGTGCGCCTCGCCAACGACAGCCGCTACGGGCTAGCGGCATCGGTCTTCGGCGAGAAGAATCGAGCTGAGACGATCGCCCGCCGGGTCGAGGCAGGCTCGGTGAACGTCAACGACGTGGTCATCAACATGGCGGCGCTGGGCGTCCCAATGGGCGGCTGGAAGGAGTCCGGAATCGGCTACCGCCATGGCGAGCCGGGGATCAAGAAGTACTGTCGTAGCGAGTCGCTGGTGGTCACTCGCTTCGCCGGCAAGCGGGAACCGTCCTGGTACCCGTATACGAAGGCGCGGCGCGGCTTCATCGATCGCCTCTCACAAGCTCTCCACGCACGCGACTGGCGCCGCCGCCTCGGCATGCGCGGCTGACCGTGCCGTAGGACGTAAGGGGTCGGGCACCCTCCCCCGGAGGCTCCAGCTCCACGACCCCGAATCGCCGAAGACGATCCAGCTGCGCGACGGTCTCCGGGGGAGGGTGCCCGACCCCTTACCCTCCTATGTCCATGTCTGAGCGAGACTTCCTAGCCGCAACGCGCGAGCGCGTCGTCGTCTTCGACGGCGGCATGGGCGCGACGCTGGAGCAATTCGAGCTGACGCAGGAGGATTACGGCGGGCTCGAGGGCAAGTGCCATGAGGCGCTGGTGCTCAATCGGCCGGATGTGATCGAGGGGGTTCATGCGTCCATGCTCGACGCTGGCGCCGAGGTGGTCGAGACGGACAGCTTCCAAGGTTCGCGCCTGAAGCTGGATGAGTGGGGACTCGGCGAGCACACGCTGGAGATCAATACGAAGGCGGCGGAGATTGCGCGCAGGGCAGCTGGCCCCGACAGGTTCGTCGCGGGCTCTATAGGCCCCACCGGATTCCTGCCCGCCTCCACCGACCCGACCCTGGGCAACATCTCCTTTGGCAGGCTCGTGGAGGTCTTCGAGGAGCAGGCGCGGGGACTGGTCGAAGGCGGTGCCGACCTGATCATCATCGAGACCGCGCAGGACATCCTCGAGGTCAAGGCGGCGATCTTCGGGGCGCGTGAGGCGTTCGAGGTAACCGGCCGAGCGCTGCCGATCCAGACCAGCGTCTCGCTGCTGCCCCAGGGCGGCAAGATGCTGCTCGGCACCGACATCCAGGCGGTGCTGACGACGCTGACCGCGCTCGAGGTCGACGTGATCGGGCTCAATTGCTCGACCGGCCCCGAGGACATGCGCGACGCGATCCGCTTCCTGGGCGAGAACAGCCCACTGCCGGTGCACTGCATCCCCAACGCCGGCTTGCCACTGCAGGGACCCGACGGCGAGACGATCTTCCCCGAAGAACCGGGGCCGCTGGCCGCCACCCTGGGCGAGTTCGTCGAGCGCTACGGCGTCGGCATCGTCGGCGGCTGCTGCGGTACGACCCCCGAGCACATCGCAGCGATCCGCGAGCGGGTCGACGGGCGCGCGCCGCGAGAGCGGCCGCAGCCGGGACCGCCGGAGGTCTCCTCGATGATGACCTCCACCCCGCTCGTCCAGGAGCCGCGCCCGACCCTGGTCGGCGAGCGGGTCAACTCGCAGGGCTCGCGCAAGGCCAAGGAGCTGCTGCTGGCCGACGACTACGACGGCCTGGTCCAAGTCGCCGAAGACCAGGTCGAAGGCGGCGCCCACGTGCTCGACGTCTGCGTCGCCCTGACCGAGCGCCAGGACGAGGACGAGCAGATGGCAGCGGTGGTGAAGCGAATCTCGCTGACCCAGCCGGCCCCGATCCAGGTCGACTCGACCGAACCGGAGGTGATCCGGGCGGCACTGGAGCGGATTCCGGGCCGGGCGATCGTCAACTCGATCAACCTCGAGGCCGGCCGCGAGAAGGCCGACGTCGTCGTCCCCCTGGCCAAGGCGCACGGAGCGGCGCTGATCGCCCTCACCATCGACGAGGTCGGCATGGCGAAGACGGCCGAGCGCAAGGTGGAGATCGCGAAGCGGATTCGCGACCTCGCCTGCGAGGAGTACGGGCTCGACCCCGAGGCGCTGATCTTCGATGCGCTCACCTTCACCCTGACCACCGGCGAGGCCGAGTGGCGGCCCTCGGCGGTCGAGACGATCGAGGGCATCCGCCGGATCAAGGCCGAGATCCCCGGGGTGAAGACATCGCTCGGCGTCTCCAACGTCTCCTTCGGCGTCTCACAGCCCGCGCGCGCCGTCCTCAACTCGGTCTTCCTGCACCACTGCGTCGAGGCCGGCCTCGACCTGGCGATGGTCAACCCCAACCACATCACCCCCTACTCGGAGATCTCCGCCGAGGAGCGCGAGCTCACCGACGACCTCGTCTTCAACCGCCGCGACGACGCGCTCGAGCGTTTCATCTCCCACTTCGAGTCGAAGGGCGAGACCACGGCCGAGGAGGCGGATGACCCGACCGAGGGCATGGCGCCCGAGGAGGCGCTGCACTGGCACATCCTGCGCCGCAAGAAGGACGGGGTCGAGGACTGGATCGACCGCTCGGTGGAGAAGATCGGCGCGGTCCCGACCCTGAACGAGGTGCTGCTGCCGGCGATGAAGGAGGTCGGCGACAAGTTCGGCGCCGGCGAACTGATCCTGCCCTTCGTCCTGCAGTCGGCCGAAGTGATGAAGCGGGCGGTCGCCCAGCTGGAGAACTACCTCGACCGGATCGAGGGTCACAGCAAGGGCAAGGTGGTGATCGCAACCGTGTTCGGCGACGTGCACGACATCGGCAAGTCGCTGGTGAACACGATCCTCACCAATAACGGCTACACGGTGGTCGACCTCGGCAAGCAGGTCCCGGTCGACACGATCATCGAGGCGGCGGTCGAGAACGAGGCCGATGCGATCGGCCTCTCGGCCCTGCTCGTCTCCACCTCGAAGCAGATGCCGATCTGCGTGCAGGAGCTGCACCAGCGTGGGCTCGAGTTCCCGGTCCTGATCGGCGGCGCCGCGATCAACCGCGACTTCGGCCGCCGCACCCTTTACCCCCACGGCAAAGAGTCGGATGAGGTGTACCGGCCCGGGGTCTTCTACTGCAAGGACGCCTTCCAAGGGCTCGACACGATGGATGCGCTGGTCGACGAGGGGGCCCGCCAGGCGCTGACCGAGCGCATCCGCAGCGAGGCGCGCGAGCTGCGCGAGAAGCCGGCCGTGGTTGACGATTCCCCGCCGACGAGCGACGACAGCGTCCGCTCCTCGGCCCGCACCGACGTGCCGATCCCCTCGCCGCCGTTCTGGGGTGCTCGCGAGATCGCGGTCGACCTCGACGACGTCTTCCCCTACCTCGACCGCCACGTCCTCTTCAAGCTCCACTGGGGCGGCCGCGGCGTCAAGGGCGAGGCCTGGCGCGAGCTGGTCGAGGGCGGCGGCGAGGAGGAGGGCTTTGCCGACCGGCTCGAGCGGATGTGGCGCGAGCAGGACTACCTTCACCCGCGGGCGCGGCTCGGCTACTTCCCCTGCAACGCCACGGGCAACGAGCTGATCGTCTTTGACCCGGAGGAGCCCGAACGGGAGCTCGAGCGGCTCGTCTTCCCCCGCCAGCCCAAGCACGACCGCATCTGTCTCGCCGACTTCTTCCGCCCCCTCGACTCGGGGGAACGCGACGTGGTCGCCCTGCAGGGAGTCACGGTCGGGCCGCAGGTGACCGAGCTGATCGAGCGCCTCGAGCGCGAAGGCGAGTTCGCCGAGCAGCTCTTCGTCCACGGCCTCGGCGTGCAGGCGGCTGAGGGCCTCGCCGAGTGGCTGCATTCGGAGGTGAGGAGGGAGCTGGCGATACCGCTCGACCAGGGTCGGCGCTACTCGTGGGGGTACCCAGCCTGCCCGGACCAGTCCGAGCACGAGAAGGTTTGGCGCCTGCTCGACCTCAACGAGATCGGAATGACACTGTCAGGCGGGTATGCAGTGATGCCGGAGCAGTCCACGGTTGCAATCGTCTCGCATCATCCGCAGGCGGTTTACTTCGGGATGAAATCGGGGTTCATCCCGGAGGAAACCGTTCCCGACGAGCTCATCGCGGGAACCGAGCGGGGCGGTGACCTGACATCCAAGGAGCCAGCAAAGTAGGCAACTTTTTATCTGCCGGCTGGAAACTTCCTTACCTGCGTTCTATGCTCTCAAAGCCTTGTGGCTTAGACCACGGGGTATTGAGTTACGGTTAGCGCCGGGGTCCCTTCCTCTCACTTTGGGACCCCGGCGCGACAGTCCGGCGCCGCAATCACCGTCACTCAATCGTCTCGTCCATGCTCGCCCATCGCCCTCCCACGCCCGATTTATGGCGCGGCGGGGGGGACGAAACCGACAGGCTCCGCCCCCGGCGCCCGCCGCTCGCCCCCCTGCTGACGACGATGGGGGGTCGATCGTTGGCTGATCGCCATCGGCCCCGGTCACACTCGTCCGGGGGTAAGAGTTCACCCGAGTCCGTTCGGTGAGCGCCACTCGCTGGCTCCCCTTCGTGGCCTCAGGCGGGTGCATGAATAACAGGCCGCCACTACGTGGTCAAGCGCTACACATTTTTACACTATTAGCAATTTACCTATCTGAAATTTCGGGATCTTTCCCCTGCAAATCGCTACAAGACAGAGGTGCGCGCGCGCATTTACGCGCAAGCAGATCTACAGCGACCGATGGATGCTCTCTATCACCGCGGCAGCCAGCCCGGGGTCCTCGCCACCGATGCGCAACCGCTCCAGACGCCCCTCGAGAATGGCGTCGAGCCAAGGTTCGACCGCCCCCAGCGCCCAGGTCTTCGGTTCCATTTCCAAACGGGAATTACAGGTAACGGCACCGTGCTCGAGCTCGACGTGAACTCCGGCGAGCCGTTCCGCCGGCGCCCCGTCACCGATGCCGCTCGTGTCGACCGCGAGCAAACAAGACCCGGAGCGGGTGACGTCGAAGTCGACCAGGGGGACTGCGAGGAGAAAGGCGGCCTCGATGTCGATGCGGGTCAGCGGTTCAGTGGTGTCGGCGAGATACGTGCACTCACAGCGCCCGGCGGCGGCGATCGGGGCGACCGCCTGGCGGGTCCATTCGGTCACGCCGTAGGGCTTGCCACCCCGCTCGCCCCCCTCCCTCGGTTCGACCTGGCGAGCGGCGCGCATCGCGCTCAGCCGTCGCTCGAGGGCAGGATAGGAATGGTCGCTGATGATGCTGCTCAACTCGGTCAACGAGAGCGGTCGCGCCGCGAGCGCGCGCAGCATGGTCGACCCCCAACCGCCGACGAGCGCCCTGATCGCTCCCTTTGCCGGCTCGCTGCCAAGCGCAAGGGGACCCTGCGGAGCGCGGGCCAACCATTCCTCGACCACGTCCGCGACCGCGAGGATGCCCCTGCCGACGTCGGTCAGTTCGTTCTCCACGGTGTAGGGCATGCCGCCACGGATATGGCGCTCCAGTGCCTCGATGCCACGCAGGTTCCCCACCTGGCCACGCAGGGTGGTCTGGGCGGCGCCGCCGATCCGTTCGCGCAGGTCGGGGAGACGCAGCGGGCCGTCGATATGGGCGCGCAGGATCGGCACGCTCAGGGGGCTCGCGATCAAGGTTAGGACCGTGCCACCGGCGCGGACCCGGGCAGGCGGCGATTTGCTGTCGGCATGCATCGTGAGCTTTTTGGTATTGGAAACGCCTTCTCAAGAAACTGCCGTCAGCGTTAAGCACCCTATTGGAAAAGGCGACTCTCCGCCGCACCGTCAGGAGCGGTCCGTTGCAGACAGCTGTATGCGGCGAAATCGGGCGTTGGCGGTTAGCCCGAGACCCGCTCGCCAATGGTGGCGAGCATCTCGTCGACGCGCACGAACTTGACGCGTGGGCGCCCGTGGGGCTCGCCGCGACCGACCTCGGCCTGGTCGATCGCCCGCCAATCCTCGAAGCTGACGTAACGCACGCCGCGCTCGCCGAGCAGCGCCTCGACCGCTCCGGGGTCGGGGCTCTCGGGGTCGAGCAGGGTCTGCGACTCGACGTCGGCAAGGAGGTGCTGGACCGTCTCCAGCGCGTCCTTCTTGTTGGTGCCGATCACGCCCGAGGGGCCACGCTTGATCCAGCCCGCCGTGTAGTGGCCGACCTTGTGGCCAGCATCGTGGGAATCGAGCACGCGACCACCCTCGTTGAGGATCAGGCCGCGCTTCTCGTCGAAGGGGACCCCCTCGATCGGCACGCCGGTGTAGCCGACCGAGCGCAGCACCAGGCCGCACTCGATCTCTTCGCGCTCGCCGGTGTCCTTGGCCCGCAGGGCGCCGCCCTCCTCGACCAGCTCGTTGCGGCCGATCACGATCGATTCGACCTTGCCGTCGCCCTTGATCTCAACCGGCGAAGCGAGGAAGCGCAACACGATCCGCTGCTTCTTGCCCTCGGGCTGGCGCTGGGCGAACTCGCGCAGGGTCTCGACATTGACCCGGGTCGTCTTGTCGGCCTCGTCGGACTCGACGTAGGCGGCGCTGGCCGGGTCGAGCTCGACCTCGGCCGGGTCGACGATGACGTCGGCGTCCTCCATCTCCCCCAGCTCCTTGATCTCGGGGTTGGTGAAGGCGGCCTGGGCCGGGCCGCGGCGGCCGAGGACGACGATCTCGCGGATGCCCTTGCGGTCGAGCACCTCGATCGCGTGGTCGGCGGTGTCGGTCTGGCGCAGCTCGTGGTCGGTCAGGGCCAGCATGCGGGCAACGTCCATCGCCACGTTGCCGTTGCCGATCACGACGGCGCGCTCGCAGGAGAGGTCCCACTCGTCGTCGGCGTAGTCGGGGTGGGCGTTGTACCAACCGACGAAGGCGGTGGCCGCGTGGCTGCCGGGCTTCTCTTCGCCGGGAATGCCGAGCTGGCGGTCGGTCTCGCAGCCAACCGTGAAGACGATCGCGTGGTAGAGCCGTTCGAGATCCTGCACCTCGATGTCGTGGCCGACCTTGACGTTGCCGAAGAAGCGGAAGCCCTCGCGCGCCGCCGTTTTCTCGTAGACGCGGATCACCGACTTGATCTTCGGGTGGTCGGGGGCGACGCCGCCACGGACGAGGCCAAAGGGCGTCGGCAGGCGGTCGAAGAGGTCGACCTGGGCGTGCAGGTCACCGTCCTTGAGGATGTGCTCGGCGGCGTAGAAGCCGGAGGGTCCGGCGCCGACGATGGCGACGCGCAGCGGGATCTCTTCAGTTCCGATCTTGCTCATGGCGAGCGCGAAAGAATAGGGAACTCGGCCGGCCGGGCGCCTCACGCGGCGAGCAGCAGCCCGTTGCAGGTGGGGCAAATGCCGTGGCTGAGCGCCGGCAGCTCGCTGCGACCGAAGAGGTTCAGGCGCCGCGCGGCCTCCTCCACCTCGACCCACTCACCATCGATCTCGAAGCGATCGCACCAGGCGCACATCTGGATCACTTCCGCGCCGCGCGGCGCCCGCGGGTCGAGCAGCGGCTGTGCCTCCTCGCGCTCCCGCTGGGCGCGCAGGCTGGCCGAGAAGAGGACGAGCCGACCGCCCGGCCTGGCGACGATGCGAAGGTCCATCTCGCGACGCACGCCCGGACCGTCGCAGCGAAAGGGCAGCTCGATATCGAGCCCCCCGTCGCGGACCCGGCGCAGCAGCAGGCGCTGGAGTTTCTTCGGCTCCGAGCCCGCCACGTAGTCCCAGAGCGAGCGCCCGAGGCTGTTGCCCACCTCGGGCCAGCCGTTCTCCTCGCCGAAGCGGTAGTAGCCCTCGTCGCACTGGACCAGGCGGTCGTTCTCGTCGATGACGTAGCTGAGTGCCCGGGTCGTCATGCCCCGGCGGCGATGGCGCTGGGAACCCCGTCGAGGGCATCCAGCGCCTTGCGCACGGAGAGCGCCACGCAGGTGAAGATCGGCGTCTCGCGCTCTGTGTACTCGCTCGACTCGGTCGGGCGCAGCTCGTTGACGAGTTCGAGGAATTCGCCCGGGTCATCGCCCTCGAAGCCGACGACGAACTCCTGGTCGTCGAGCCCGTAGGAGTAGGTCGTGTTGATCGTGATCTCGGGGTAGCGACGGCCGACCTCGATGTGGCCCTTCATGATCCGGCCCCGCTCCTCCGGCGTCAGCCCGTACCAGCGGCGCTGCTTGACCATCGGGTAGAGGAAGAGGTACTTGCGCTCAGAGGCGCAGATCTCCGGCCGTGCCCGCTCCTCCGAGTAGGGCGAGGGCTTGGTCATCGAGAGGAACGAGTGAGGCGTCTGCATCCACTTCGCCAGCCCGCTCTGCCCGAGCACGACGTGGAAGGTGTGCAGATCGTCGAGGTTGGGGCTCTGTGAGAGCAGGACGAGGTCGACGTCGCCGCGCGTTCCTATGGTTGAGTAGGCGCGCAGCGAGCGGTCGAGGGCGAAGTCCTCGCAGGCGGCGAGGAACTCCTGCTTGTCGGCGGCGCGCTGTTCGGCGTCGAGGCGGCGCCAGGCGGGATCGACCTTGAACATCGTGAACTTGGCAAATGTGCGGTCGGCCATTGGCTTGACGATAGCTATTGGGCTGGCGATGGCGGGGACCGGGCGGGCGGCTCCGCCTGAGGCCACAGGGACAAAGGCACCATCGACCCAGGTAACCGTGGCGCTGCTGCCGAAGGCAACGACGCCCTCGGAGCTCGCGACCCGAGGACTTTCCCCGGGACTGATGAGCGCGGGGCTGGGGTCGGTGCCGGCAGCTCAGACCTACCTCGACATCAGCCAGGGGAACCGGGTCTTCGATTCGCTCTACGCCTCGGACCTGCCGGCCCGCGTGGGCGGGGGCATCTGCGGCCCCTCCTACTCGCGGGCGGTCGTCGAGCGCGCCGAATCGGCGCCGGCGGAGATCGTCCCGGGGTTGCTGGCGGCGACGCTGGGGGAACACGGGGACCGCTGCCGGGTGGTTTCGGTCGGCCTCAGCGCCTTGGGGCGACTGGTGCGTGGGCTGCGGGGGGACGACCTCCTGGTCGCGATCGAGAGGGCGCCGCCGCCAGAGGATCACGGGCTGGCGATTGGGATCGCGGGGCGAGGGTTCGGCGGGAACCTGACCTCCGACAGCACGCGCACGGACGGGTACGTGCTCTCCACCGACATCGCACCGACGATCCTCTCCCGCTTCGCGATCGCGGTGCCGTCGCAGATGTCGGGAGAGGCGATCCGGTCGAAGGGAGCAATCGACGCCGCGGCGGTCGAATCGCTGGGCAAGCGGCTGGCGGTGATCTCCTCGCGGCGGGGGCCGGTGATCGGGGTCAGCCTGCTGGCCTGGATCCTCGTCTTCGGCCTGGCGGCGCTGGTCGGAGCGGCGCGGGTGGAGCGGGTTGCGGTGCGGTTGCTCGGCCTCTCGATCGTCTACCTGCCACTGCTGCTGCTCGCCGGCGCGGCGCTCAAAGGGGGTCAGGAAGCCGAACAGCTCCTGGTCATGTTCGGGGCGCCGCTGCTCGCGGCGGTCACGCTCTTTGCCCTCGGCGGCCTGCGCGCACTCGCGGTCGCCTCCGCCCTCGTCGTCCTCGCCTACGCGATCGACGCGATCGCCGGCTCGCCGCTCACCTCGCTCTCGCTGCTGGGGCCGAACCCCGGGCTCGGGGTGCGCTTCTACGGGATCGGCAATGAGCTCGAGGCGTTGCTTGGAGTGCTGGTCCTCGCCGGGACCGGGAGCGGCCTCGCCGCGTTCGCGCCGAGGCTCGGCGACCGTGGCACGGCGGGGGCTTTCCTCGCGGTGGCGCTGGCCGCGGCGGCGATCTTCGCCGCCGGGCGCTTCGGCGCCGACGTCGGCGC
>DASZSJ010000073.1:0-19682 GCA_035548675.1 Solirubrobacterales bacterium | reverse complement strand
GGTTGACGACGAAGCCGGGGACCTCGCCGCAGACGATCGGCTGCTTCTTGATCGCCTGGGCGAAGTTGTAGGCGGCGGTGGCGGTCTCCTGCGAGGTGTCCTCGCCGACGATCACCTCGACCAGCGGCATGATCGACGCCGGGTAGAAGAAGTGGAAGCCGACCACCTTGTCGGCGCGCAGCGTCGCCTCGCCCATCTCGGTGATCGAGAGCGAGGAGGTGTTCGAGGTGAGGATCGCGTGGCCGGGCGTGGCGGCGTCGATCTCCTTGAAGACCGCCTGCTTGATCGCCATCTTCTCCGGCACCGCCTCGATCACGAAATCGACGTCGGCGAACTCGGCGTAGGTGGTCGTGCCGGTGATGTTCGCCATGACCTCGGCGAGGCGCGCGTCGGCCTGCTCCTGGGTCAGCTTCTCCTTCTTGACCAGGCGGGCGAGCTGGCCCTCCGTTACCGCGCGGGCCTTCTCGAGGGCGGCGTCGACGAACTTCTGGTCGATGTCCTTGACGACGACGGGGATGTCGGCTGCGGCGATCGCCTGCGCGATCTCACCGCCCATAGTGCCGCCGCCGACGACGGCGGCTTTCGAAACGAACATTTCGCTGGGTTCCTCCGGGGGGTTAGGGGGCGGCGAAGGCTATCGGGACATCACCCCCCGGACGTCGGCTGGGCAGCGGATCAGCTTGACAACTCCCGCAAGGGAGATCGACCAGCAGCTTCGCGATCGTGTTCTTGGCCGCGCCGCTCAGAGCTTCCCGCTCTAAGTGGGTCGCCCAGGCGCTGCCCTGCGATCGATTGACCCACGTAGACGGTGGAAAATCGATCGCAGGGCAGCGCGGGCTTCTCCAAGGTGCGGCTCAGGCACCACAGGGCTCGCAAGCTCGCTCGCCCTTTGCTCGTGGGTTCTGTTGTGCTCGTGGGGTTCTGTCGAATCGACCGGCTGGGGGCGATTCGAACTGAGCCGCTACCCCTCGGCTGGACCGACCTCCAGCCGGTACAAGCCGCTTCGGCGATCCTTGTACCCGAGTACAAAGGCATCGTCAAAACATCGGTACTAGGCTCTTTTGGCTCTTTAGATGGGAGTAGACCGGTAATCGACCGCGCCCGGCGAGCGGGCGCGCAGGCCAAGCGAGGGACGAGGAGAGCAATGAGCCGCATCCGCCAGCAGAACGTGACCGCAGCGCAGTGGAGCTCCAACGGGGAGTCCCTCGGCGCGATCGACCTGACCCTGCCCGAGAACGAAGCGTTCGGCGCCAACGTCTTCTCCAAGGCGGTGCAGCGCGAACGGCTTCCCGGCGACGTCTTCGAGAAGCTGGAGGGCAGCCTCGAAACCGGCGAGGCGATCGAGCTCGAGGTCGCCGACGCGGTCGCCTCGGCAATGAAGGACTGGGCGCTGGAGAAGGGCGCCACCCACTTCACCCACGTCTTCCAGCCGCTGACCGGCTCGACCGCCGAGAAGCACGACTCCTTCTTCGAGCCCAAGGGCGGCGAAGGCAAGGCGCTTGCCGGCTTCTCCGGCAAAGAGCTGATCCAGGGCGAGCCGGACGCCTCCTCCTTCCCGACCGGCGGCGTGCGCGAAACCTTCGAGGCGCGCGGCTACACCGCCTGGGACCCAACCAGCCCCGCCTTCATCCTCGAGAACCCCAACGGCTCGCTGCTCTGCATCCCGACCGCCTTCGCCTCCTGGACCGGCGAGGCGCTCGACGCCAAGATCCCGCTGCTGCGCTCGATGGACGCGCTCTCCGGCGTCGCGATCAAGGCGCTGCGGCTGCTCGGCGACAACGAGAGCAAGCGCGTCTTCACCACGGTCGGGCCCGAGCAGGAGTACTTCCTGATCGACGAGCAGTACTTCTTCGAGCGCCCCGACCTGATCTCCACCGGCCGCACGCTCTTCGGCGCCAAGCCGCCCAAGGGCCAGGAACTGGACGACCACTACTTCGGCACGATCCCCGAGCGGGTGCTCGCCTTCATGATGGAGTCGGAGCTGGAGATGCGGATGCTCGGCATCCCGGTCAAGACCCGCCACAACGAGGTGGCCCCGGGCCAGTACGAGATCGCGCCCGTCTTCGAGAACTCGAACGTCGGCTCCGACCACCAGCAGCTGACGATGCGGGTGCTGGAAAACGTCGCCCGCCGCTACGGCCTGGTCTGCCTGCTGCACGAGAAGCCCTTCGCCGGCATCAACGGCTCGGGCAAGCACAACAACTGGTCGATGGGGACGGACACCGGCAGCAACCTGCTCGAGCCGGGCGACACGCCGGCCGACAACGTCCACTTCCTCTTCTTCTGCTCGGCGGTGATCCAGGCCGTCAACAAGCACCAGGGGCTGCTGCGCGCCTCGGCCGCCAACATCGGCCAGGACCACCGCCTCGGCGCCAACGAGGCACCGCCGGCGATCATCTCGATCTTCCTCGGCTCCGAGCTGGAAAAGGTCTTCGAGGCGATCGCCACCGGCGAAGGCGACCCGCACACGCCGGCCTCCTTCCTCGACCTCGGCGCCACGGTGCTGCCGCCGCTGCCCAAGCACGGCGGCGACCGCAACCGCACCTCGCCCTTCGCCTTCACCGGCAACAAGTTCGAGTTCCGGGCGCTGGGGTCGAGCATGTCGCTCGCCTTCCCCAACACCGTGCTCAACACGATCGTCGCCGAGGCGATCGACGAGCTGGCCGACGAGCTGAAGGCAAAGGTCGACGGCGGCACGGACGCCTCCGCCGCCGTGATCGAGATCGTCAAAGAGGCCTACACCGCCAGCAAGGCGATCGTCTTCGACGGCGACAACTACTCCGAGGCGTGGCACGCCGAGGCGGAGCAGCGCGGCCTGAAGAACCTCAAAACGACGCCGGAGGCGCTGCCCGAGGTGATTGCCCCCGCCTCGGTCGAGGCCTTCGAGAAATACAACGTGCTCTCCAAGCGGGAGCTGGAGTCGCGCTTCGAGGTCTGGGCCGAGCAATACGCGCTGCGGGCCAACATCGAGGCGGAGACGACCTACTCGATCGGCAAGACGATGATCCTGCCGGCGGCGCTGCGCCACCTGGCGCTGATCTCCGAGGCGGGCGTGTCCGCACTCGAGGACGAGGTCCGCGGCGCAATCGAGGAGCTCTCGACCGCGCTCGACGCCCTGGCGGCGGCGAACGCCGAGCCGGTCGAGCTGGAGGGCATCGAGGGGGCGGTTCACGCCCGCGACGAGCAGCTCGCCAAGAGCGACGCGGTGCGCGCGGCGGCGGACAAGCTGGAGAAGATCGTCGCCGACGACCTCTGGCCGCTGCCCAAGTACGAGGAGATGCTCTTCATCAAGTAGCGGGGCGGGGGGACCGGGGCCGCCGGTCCCCCCCCGCACGGGCAGAGCGCGGCGGTCAGCCCGCCGGCGAAGAAGGCGCCGGCAGGCCGGGGCCGCCGTTCAGCGGGTTGAGGTCGGCGAGCAGCTCGAGCAGGCGGGGGTCGCGCTCTTCGTCGTCGATGACGATCGCGGTGCCGGGCCAGGCGTAGCGCAGGTAGCGCCCGTAGGCCTGGCGCGACCCCAGGTCGGGCTCGTAGATCCAGGAGCCGGTGTTCCAGTAGCGGACCGGCGGGCCGTCGCCGCAGCGGACGTCGGCGAGCGGCTGGTGCGTGTGGGCGAAGACGATCCGCTCCGCCTCGCGATCCCAACCAAGGTTGGCGACCACCTTGGCGAACGCCGCGAGCGCGTGCTGAGAGGGGTCGCTGGGCGAGATCACCGAGGCGGACGGGTAGGCGGGATGCGGCCAGGCGGCGTGCGGTGCGGGTTGCTCGCGGCGTTGCCGCGCGGCCTCGGCCCGCACGACGGAATCGAAGTGCTCCTCGCTCGGCAGCGCCGGCGTGCCGGGGTCCGCTCCGCCGCGCTCGTGCAGCTCGGCGGCGATCCGCTTCGCCCCGCGCACCGGCGTGCCCAGCGCGGTGGCGAGGCGGCCCACCCGCTGCACGGCATGGAAGACGTTCTGCTGGGCGTGGGTGCCGTGCGGCATCTGGGCCGCGATGTAGAGCCACTCGGTGAGCAGGGTGATCGTCGACTCGTAGTCGGCGATCGTCTTCGGGTCCTCCGGGCCGCCGGTGGCGATGCTCCAGAGCACCCGGGTCAGCAGGCGGTCGCCGCGCGAGCCGCTCAACCGCGCGTGGGGGTCGAGGTAGTGCCCATGGGTGAGGAGCACGCCGGCGAACTCGTAGGTGGGGTAGGCGATCTCGACCTCGACCCCCGGCAGGCGGCGGGCCAGGAAGGAGCGGAAGTAGCCCGGGCCGCTCGGCCCCACGCCCTCGGGCTCACCGCCGAGCAGCGGCGAGCGCCCCGCCGCGAGCTGTGCCTCGAGCCGGTTCTCGGCATCGCGGTGGACGAGGTGGTGGTCGTGGTTGCCGGCGAGGAAGACGAGTCGCTTGCCCGGCAGCTTGGCCGCGATCAGGTCGAGCAGCCCGGCCGAGGCGTCGACCGCCTCCCCCACCGCGCCGAAGAGGAAGTCGAAGAGATCGCCGAGGAAGATCAGCTCGTCGACGCCCTCCAGCCGCGGGGCCAGCCGCTCGAGGAAGAACTCCTCCGCGAGCAGGTCACGGCCGGTCCAGGCGCCGAAGTGGGTGTCGGAGACGACGAGGGCGCGAATCTCAGCTCACCGGCTCCGGATCGGTCGCGGCGGCGGGGCCGCGCAGCAGGCTCGCGCAGGCCAGGGCCCCGAGGAGGGCCGCGCCGGCCAGGATCGCGAATGCCGAGGCATAGGGAGAGGCGTCGGTGACGACCGCGCCGTTGCCGGAGTGGATGACGACGCCGAGGACCATCGTGCCCGCGGCGGCGCCGATCCAGCGCACGGTGAGGACGAGGGCGTTCGCGTCGCCACGCTCCTCGGCGGCGACCGCGTTGCTGAGGCCGGTCAGCAGCGAGGTGAACATCGGCGCGATGCTGACGTTCATGACCAGCAGGCCCGGCAGCAGGAGGAAGTAGCTGTCCTCGTCGGCGAAGGCGGCGACCCAGACGAGGGCGGCGGCGGTGAGCAGGTAGCCGAAGAGCGCCGGGCGACGCGGCCCGACGCGGTCGGTGACCCGGCCGGCGAGGATGTTGAAGAGCGGCTCGGCAAACATCGCCGAGGCGATCGCCAGCGAGGCGACCAGGGGCCCGAAGCCCAGCACGTGCTGGAAATAGGTGGCGCCGTAGATGACGAAACCGGTGACGACCACCTGGGCGCCGAACATCGCCAGGACGATGCCGGCAAGCACCCGGCGGCGCAGCAGGGCGACGTCGAGCAGCGGCTGGGCGGTGCGCAGCTCGAGCGCGACGAAGCCGGCGAGGATCGCCAGCCCGGCGGCGAAGAGCAGCAGGGTCGGGGGCGCGTGCCAGCCCCAGGTCAGGGCCTGCATCAGCGCCACCAGCAGCGCCGTCAGGCCGACCAGGAGGACGGCGAAGCCGCGGGCGTCGAAGGGCTCCGGCGCACCGACCGGCCGGTTGTCGACGCGCAGCAGGCCGATCGCGGCCAGGCCGATCGCGAAGGCGGCGTCGAAGACGAAGATCGCCCGCCAGTCGATCGCCTCGGTGAGCAGACCGGCGAGGACCGGGCCGACCAGGAAGACGCTGACCCCGATCGCCGAGTACTTGCCGAGCGCGTCGCCGCGATGCTCGGCCGGCACCCGGTTGGCGATCATCGCGGCGCTCGAGGGATAGAGCGTCGAGGCGCCGATCCCCGCCACCCCGATGCTGAGGACGAGCCAGGCGAAGCCCTGCGAGACCGCCGCCGAGAGCGAGCCGAGGGCGAAGATCGCGAGCGCGACGATCAGCACCTGGCGGTGCCCGTAGTAGTCGCCGAGACGTCCCCCCGGAGCGGCGAAGAGGGCGAGGGTGAGGAAGAAGGCGTTGACCACCCACTGCGCCTCCGAGGCGGAGAGGTCGAGGTCGGCGGCGATCGTCGGCTGGACGATGCCGAGCACGGTCTGACCGAGGTAGCAGGCGAAGAAGGCGAACCCGCCGAACCAGAGCGTCCAGGGGCTGAGCTCTTGCGCCGCGGGGGCCGCCGTCACGGGCGGGACAGTACCCGCATGCGCAGACCGCCCCGGGGGGAGAGGGTCGGCATCTGGCGCACCGTCATCGTCCGTCCCGGCAGCGCGTCGAGGCGCAGGCGCTGCAGCAGCATCGTCGCCACCAGCTTCACCTCGGTCTGGCCGAAGCGCTTGCCGATGCAGATCCGCCGGCCGCCGCCGAAGGGCACGTAGGCGCCGCGCGGCAGCGACGCCTTGCGCTCGCGCGTGAAGCGCTCGGGGATGAAGGCCTCGGGCTCGGGGAAGACCTCGGGGATGCGGTGGCTGGCCCAGGAGCAGTAATTGACGTAGGCGCCGCGGGCGACGCGGTGGCCGCCGAACTCGAAGTCGCGCACCGCCCGGCGCGGGCCGATCCAGGCCGGCGGATAGAGGCGCAGCACCTCGTCGAGCACCATGTCGAGGTAGGGCATCCCGCGCTCGAGCCGCTCGATGTCCGGCGGCTCGCCCTTCAGCACCTCGTCCTGCTCCGTCCAGAGCTTGTCCAGCACGTCGGGGTGGCGAGCGAGCTCGTGCATCATGAAGGTCAGGGTCGAGGTCGAGGTGTCGTGCCCCGCGAACATCAGGGTCATCGCCTGGTCGCGGATCTCCTTGTCGGTGAAGCCCTCCCCCGCCCCGTCGCGAACGCCGACGAGCAGGCTGAGGATGTCCATGCGGCTCGCGTCGGGCGCGGCGCGGCGCTGGGCGATCTCGCCGTAGACGATCTCGTCGAGGACGGCGCGCGAGCGCACCATCTTCGACCAGGGCGAGCCCGGACCGCGCAGCAGGCGCAGGTGGAAGTCGATGCCGTAGAAGCCGAGTGCCCGCTCGAAGTGCTCGGCCGCGGCGGCGCCCTTGCCCGCCTCGTCGGGATCGAGGCCGAGCAGGGCCCGCATCGCGATCCGCATCGCCAGGTTGCGCATCCACTCGTAGACGTCGACGATCTCGCCCGGGTGCAGACGTTCGATCGCCGGTGTCGCCTCGGCGACCATCGCCGCGACCGAGGCGGCGACCTGCTCGCGGTGGAAGGCGGGCATCATGATCTCGCGGGCGCGGTCGTGGTAGGCGTCGTCGATCGTCAGCAGGCCGTCGCCGAGCAGCGGGATCAGGTCGCCGAAGCTCGACTCGCGCCAGTGGAAGTTCTCCGGGTGGGCGACGGTGATGAAGTGGTTCGCCTCCGGCCCGAGCATGAAGATCACCGGATGGTGGAGGAGTCGGACGCTGAAGATCGGTCCGTACTCCTCGTAGAGCCCGAGCAGCAGCGGCAGCGGATCGCGCGCCGCCTGCAGCGTTCGCGCCGCGCTGAACTCCTGCGGTCCCGGCGGGTAGGAGCCGTGCATCCGAACCCGCGCCTCGGCCCGCACGTCGTCGAGCACCCGCACAACCGGGTTGGCGCTCAGCTGGCGCGGCGGCTCGACGCGAGCGGTTGGTTTGGGCTTGGCGGCGGTCCCTGCGGCCACGGGCCTATCGTACTGGGCTGGCTGGCTGGCCAAATGCTTGTTGTTCGGGGAGATGCAGGGGCATGGCGGGTGTGCCTCTGCGGGAGGACGCCGGAGACCCCCGCGGGGTACCACAGGGTCCACAACCAACAACCGCCGCCCCTCCAGTCAGCCCGCCGCCGCCGCCAACTGACCACAGGCAGCATCGATATCGCGACCCCGGGTTAGGCGCACGGTCGCGGTGAGGCGGTGCTCGGCGAGGATCGCGCGGAAGCGCTCTATCTGCTCCGGCGGCGAACCGTCGTAGGCGCCGGTCGGGTTGTAGGGGATCAGGTTGACCTTGTAGGCGCGCGGGTCGAGCAGGGCCGCCAGCTCGCGTGCGTGCTCGGGGTGGTCGTTGACGCCGTCGAGCATCACGTACTCGACGAAGACCCTGCGGCGGCGGCGCGCCCGGTAGCGCTCGCAGGCGGCCAGCACCTCGGCCAGCGGGTAGCGATCGTTGACGGGCATCAACTGCGAGCGCAGGCCGTCGTTGGGCGCGTGCAGGGAGAGCGCCAGGCTGACCGGCATCTCGCACTCGGCGAGGCGGTCGATGCCCGGCACCCAGCCGACGGTCGAGATCGCGGTGCGGCGGTGGGTGACCCCGAGGTCGGGCAACCGCTCGCAGGCGCCGAGCACCGCGTCGAGGTTCATCGTCGGCTCCCCCATACCCATGAAGACGACGTGGTCGATCCCCTCGACGCGGCGGAAGTGCAGCGCCTGGTCGAGGATCTCGTCGGCGCTGAGGTTGCGGCCGAACTTCATCTTGCCGGTGGCGCAGAAGCTGCAGGTGAGCGGGCAGCCCGACTGCGAGGAGAGGCAGACCGAGCGACGCCCATCGCGGTAGCGCATCAGCACCGCCTCGATCGCCCGCCCGTCCCCGGTGTGGAAGAGCGCCTTGACCGTGCCGTCGTCGGACTTCGCCTCGGCCACGACCTCCAGGGTGGAGAGCGGCAGCGTCGCGGCGAGCCGCTCGCGCAGCGCCGCCGGCAGGTTGGTCATCTCGCCGTAGTCCCGGGCACCGCGCGCCACCCACTGCCAAACCTGGGAGGCGCGGTAGGCGGGCTCACCGGCGGTGGCGAGGGTACTCTCGAGCAGAGCGCGGTCCACCGGGCGAGTGTAGGGGCGGCGCCCTATACCCGCACGGGAGGGGTTGCCCGGCGGTGGTCAGAGGCCGGCCGCGTCGGCGAGCAGGTCGACCTGCCCCGGGTCCCCCGAGGAGGGGAAGAAGATCAGCTCGCCACAGCCGGCCCGCGCAAAGGCGGCGATGCGCTCGCGGACCGTCTCGGCGTCCTTGGCGGCTCCGGCGACGATGTAGCCGGCGACTTCCTCGCCGAGGAAGGCGTAGTAGTCGCCGAGGTAGGAGGCCGCCTCCGCCTCGGCGTCGTCGCCGAGCGAGTAATAGGCGAGCCCCATCAGGCGCGGCTCGCCCTCGCGGCCGCCCTCCGACCACGCCGCCTTCGCCTGGGCCGCCATCTCGCCGTACTGCTCGGGCGGCGCCCCACCGGCGATCTAGCCGTCGCCGAAGCGCGCGGCGCGCTTGAAGGAGGCCTCGACGCTGCCGCCGACGACGAGCCCGGGCGAGCCGGCCTCCGAGGGACCGATCCCCTCCCCCTCCTCCCAAACCTCTTTGAGTCGCTCCAGCGTCGCGTCGAGCGCTTTCCCCTTTCCGCTGAGGGAAACGCCACTCGCCTCGTAGTCGTCATCGCGGGCGCCGAGGCCGATGCCAAGGGTGAAACGGCCGCCGGAGAGTGCGTGCAGGCTGAGCGACTGCTTCGCCAGCTCGGTCGCGTTGGTGCGCAGCGGCCCGAGCAGGACCGAGGTGCAGAGCCCAATCCGCTCCGTCACCGCCGCGGCGGCAGCGAGCGCGACGAGCGGCTCGTAGTTGCCGTAGACGACGCGATCGATCGTGCCCAGACTGGAGAAGCCACGGGCCTCGGCGCGGCGCGCCCACTCGACCAGCTGTCCGCCGGTGGTTCCCGGCACCGCGTTTGGCAATCCGATCGCTACGTCCATCCAGGTTCTCCTTCAGTCGGTAAGGGCTTTCTCAAGCGTCGCAACGCTCACCCCGGTTACCCGGACGAGCTTGTCGCGAGACTTCTTGCCACGCACGACGCTGACTCGCGAGGGGGCGACGCCGGCCGCCTTCGCGATCAGGCGGCACAGTGCCTCGTTCGCTCGACCGTCGACGGGCGGGGCCGAAACCCGCGCCTGCAGGACACCCTCGCGCATGCCCATCAGCTCGTCCCCCCTGCCACGGGGACGCAGGCGGACCGGGATCTGGGCGCTCTCGCTCATCGTCAGGTGGAGTTCGCTGGTTAGAGTAGCCGCGATGAGCGAGCGCGATGGAGTCGAGGCGCTGGGCGAGGCGATCGGCCGCTACAACGAGGCCTGGAACGCGCAGGACCTCGACGCGATCGTGGCGATGCACGCGCCCGACATGGTCTTTGCCAACCACACCGCGGGCGAGAGCGCCAGCGGCGCGGACGTGCGGGGGCACATCGCAAAGATCTTTGAGGCCTGGCCCGACATGAGGTTCGAGACGCGGCGACTCTACGTGCGCGAGGGCGTGGTGACGCAGGAGTGGACGGCAACTGCGACGCACTCGAAGACGCTGCGCCGCGGCGAGCTCGAAGCGCCGCCGAGTGGCCGCACGATCAGCTGGGACGGCGTCGACGTAATCCCCTTCGAGGACGGCCTGGTCAAACGCAAGGACGTCTACTCCGACTCGGTCTCGATCCTGCGCCAGGTCGGCCTGCTCGACTGAGCCCGGCCAATCCGGCGCGCAACTCAGGCTTCGAGCTCGCCGAGCAGGCGGTCCATACCGGCCCGCGCGTAGGCGAAGGCCGAGGGGTCGCCGCTGAGCCGGTAGCGCGAGTTCGCGGCCGTGACGACGGCGTAGAGCTCGAAGGCGAAACTGGCTGGGTCCGCCGCCCCGGCGACGCCCGCCTGGCGCTCCAGCTCACCGAGCCAGGCGTCGAGGGCGGCCGCTATCGCGTCGCGGACTGGTCCCGGCTTGTCGTCGTACTCGGCCGCGGTCGCCGCCCAGAAGCAGCCCCCGGGATACTCGCCCTGCTCGAGATGGGCGAGGTAGGCCTCGGACATCGCCCGCAGGCGCGGCGCTCCCTCCGCTGCCTCGAAGGCGGGCGCGATCACCGCCCTGAAGCGCTTGGCAGCCGCCTCGATCGTCGCCAACTGCAACTCCTGCTTGGAGCCGAAATGAGCGAAGAGGCCGCTCTTGCTCATTTCCAGCTCGCCGGCGAGGCGACCTATCGTCAGACCCTCGAGGCCTTCGACCGAGGCGAGGTCGACGGCGCGAGCGAGAATCGTGGCCCTGGTGTCCGCACCCTTGCCGGCATCTCGCGTTCCCGTCTCTGTCCGTACCGGAACCATCGTCAAAGCCTACTCAACAGAAAAGCACGAACGTTCGTACTTAGCTAGGCTGCGCGAACTGCGCCGCCACCCCGGGCGGGGTCAGTAGAAAGCGACGTCACAGGAGGAGAGATGACTGGATACGCGGTGAAGAAGATCGACGACATGGAGGCCGTCTACCTCGGCGCCTTCAAGCGCGTGCGGGCGGAGCTGGGAGTCGAGTCGTTCGGCATCCAGGTGATCGACCTGCCGCCGGACTTCGAGAACTACCCCGAGCACGACCACGCCAAAGACGGCCAGGAGGAGGTCTTCACCGCCCTGCGCGGCAGCGGCGAGATCGAGATCGAGGGCGAGCGCTTTCCGCTCGACCCCGAGCACATGGCCCGCGTCGGCGCCGGCGTCAAGCGCAAGGTCTGGCCGGGCCGCGACGGCCTGCGGCTGCTGATCGTCGGCGGCGTGCCGGGCGGCGTCTACGAGGCGCCGGAAATCTCCAAGCTCGGCGTGCCGGACCCGATGGCCAGCTCAGCCTGAGCTGACCCCCGGATCTTCCTCCTCCCCGCTGCGCTCGTAGCCAGGACAGGCAAGCACCGGCAGGCGCGGGTAGCGTGGATAGCGCGGGTCGCCGCGCGAGCGCCGGCAGAGCGAGAAGACCGACCCGCGCGTGTTCGGCACCAATTGTTGGTGCACGCAGCTCCCACAGAGGCCAGTTGACGGAGACGGTGCGGCCGCGCCCATGGCCGCACCGTACCTCCACCTCAGAGTCCTTCCAGAATGCGGCGTGCGCGGATGGCGCCGCCCGCGCGGTGCTCGGTGTCGAGTGTTCGATTTGCCCCCGTATTTGGGGTCAATCGAACACCCAGCACCGCAGCTCGCCCAAATCACCAGCCCGCCCGGCTTCGGCCTCTTCCCGGGGGCGTTCTGAAGGGACTCTCAGGAGTGATTGGGCCCGTCGTCGCTGCCGTGACCGTGGTGGTGATGGTGCTCGCCGCGATGCTTGTGGTGCTTCTTGCCCGTGTGCTCATGGTGCTGCCCGGGCGGGTCGTCGGCGCCGTGCCTGGCCTGGGCGGTACCGCCGGCAGCCAGGGCAAGGGCCCCGGCAATACCCAGCAGTCCCGCCGCCCGCATCGCTCTCTCGATCATCGTCGCTCCTTCCTCGTATTTCTCCTAACTACGTGGAAAAGGGCAAAAGGTTCACGACGATGCCGCCTTGGCTCCGGCTAGCTTTGGTCTGTGAACGGCACTGCCACCCTCTTCGACGCGGATGCTGCGGCCTACTCGGCCACGGTCGAGGTGCTGGGGGTGATCTTCCGCGCCGAGGACGACGGCTACGCGGTGCTCGAGGTGCGCGAGGTCGAGTCCGGCGAGGGGTTCGCGCTGGTCGGCCCGGTCGCCCATCTCGACGCCGGCGAGAAGGCCGAAGTCAGCGGCGAGTGGCAGACCCATAGCCGTTACGGGCGTCAGCTGCGGGCGCGCGGGGCGCTGCCGCTCGATCCAGCCGATCGGGCGGGGCGGATCGCCTACCTGACGACGCTGCGCCACATCGGCAAGGCGCGGGCCGAAAGGCTCGTCGACGAGCACGGCGAGGGGGTCTTGGGAGCGATCGCGGCCGACCCGCAGGCGGTCTTCGCCGCGCTGCGCGGCGTCAGCGCCGACCAGGCCGCGGTCGCGGCCGAGTCCTGGCAGGCGAGCCGGGCCGTGCGCGAGCTGCACGTGCAGCTCGCCCCGCACGGGCTCGCCCACCTGGCGGCGCCGATCCACGCCCGCTTCGGCGATCGCTCGATGGCGATCCTGCACGAGGACCCCTACCGGCTGACCGAGGTCGAGGGGGTCGGCTTCGCCCGCGCCGACAAGATCGCCCTCGCCGCCGACGTGCCGCCGGAGTCGAGCCGACGCGCCCAGGCAGCCGCCGCCTACGTCCTCGGCGAGGCCGAGCAGCAGGGCAACAGCTTCCTGCCGGTCGCCGAGCTGACGGCGCGCACGGCGAGACTGCTCGGCCTGGCGGCTGACCCCGAGGTGCTCTGCGCAGCCGACGGGCTGGTCGAGGAGGAGGGGCGGGTCTACCGCAGGCTCACCCATGCCAGCGAGGTTGCCGTTGCCCGCACGCTCGCCGCGCGCAGCGCCGCCCCACCCCACCTCGATCACGACCCCGGCGAGTCGCCCAGCCGCGACGCCGCCGAGACCGAGCTCACCGACGAGCAGTGGTCGGCCGTGCGCAGCGCCTTTGGCGCCCGCATCTCGGTCCTCACCGGCGGCCCCGGCGTCGGCAAGACCGCCTGCACCCGCGCCCTCGTCGAGGAGGCCGAACGGGCGCACATGCGAATCGCCCTCTGCGCGCCCACCGGGCGGGCGGCGCGGCGGCTCGAGGAGGCGACCCGGCATCCGGCCCAGACGATCCACCGCCTGCTCGAGTGGAGCCCCGGGCGCGAGCCGGCCTTCAAGCCGGGTCACCCCCTGCCCGCCGACCTGGTGATCGTCGACGAGTCCTCGATGCTCAACCTGCGCCTGATCGAGGTCCTGCTCGGCGGTCTGGCGGAGTCGACCCACGTCGTCTTCGTCGGCGACGCCGATCAGCTGCCGCCGATCGGGGCCGGCAAGCCCTTCGAGGACCTGATCGCAGCGGGGGTCGCACCGGTCGTGCGGCTGACCCAGATCTTCCGCCAGGCGGCGCGCTCGATGATCACCACCGCCGCGCACGAGGTCAACCACGGCCGCGAGCCGCACCTCACGCCGGGCGAGGACCAGGAGCACGATTTCTTCTTCATCGAGCGGACCAACCCGGAGCGGGCGCTGGCCGCAATCGTCGAGGTCGTCGCCGAGCGGGCGCCAAAGCGCTTCGGTGTCGACCCAATCCGCGAGGTGCAGGTGCTGGCGCCGATGTACCGCGGGCCGCTCGGCATCGACGCGCTCAACGAGCGGCTGCAGGAGGAGCTCAACCCCGATGGGAAGCGCGCCGTCGGCGAGCGCTTCCGCCTCGGTGACCGGCTGATCCAGACGCGCAATTCGCACGAGCTCGGCCTGATGAACGGATCGATCGTCTTCCTGCGGGGCGACGACCCCGCCGAGCAGGAGATCGTCGCCGAGACCGACGAGGGCGAGAGCCTGACCATCCCCTACGGCGAGACGGCGACGCTGCGGCTCGCCTACGCGATCTCGGTCCACAAGGCACAGGGGTGCGAGGTGCCGGTCGTCGTCGGCGTCTGCCATCGCTCCCACGCCCGCATGCTGACCAGGCCCCTGCTCTACACGGCGATCACCCGGGCCCGCAACAGCTGCGTGTTGATCGGCGATCGGGCGGTGATGGCAGCGGCGGTGCGCCGCGACGACGGCGGTGACCGTCACTCCGGCCTCGCCGAGCGGCTGCGTGGATAATCGCCCACCGCTGATCGAGATCGGCATCACCCTGGCCGGGGTGGCGCTGTTGGCGGGACTCGTGCTCGCCGTCCCGGCCCTGCGCGAGGCGGCGAGCGCGGCCATCCACGGCGACACCGAAACGGTCCGCAGCGAGGTCGAGAGCCTGGGGATCGCGGGGCCGCTGCTGATCGTGTTGCTGGCGCTGATGCACGCGGTCGTCTTCTACCCGGCCGAGATCGTCGACGCCGCCGCCGGCCTCGTCTACGGCTTCCTCCCCGCCCTGGGGCTGATGATGATCGGCTGGCTGCTCTCCGGCCTCGCCTGCTTCGCGATCGGCCACTCGGTGGCGCGGCCACTGCTCGACCGCTGGTTCGGCTACGAGCGCTTCGAGCGAATCGAGGCGCGGATCGAGCGCGGCGGCGCCAAGGCGCTGATCGCCGCCCGCCTGATCCCGATCTTCCCCTTCAGCATCGTCTCCTACGCGGCCGGCGCGGCACGGGTGCCGCTCTGGCGCTTCACCTGGACCACAGCCATCGGCTACCTGCCGATAACGGCGATCTCGGTCTACTTCGGCACGCAGCTGGACCTGCTCAGCGGACTCTTTTGACCTTGAAGCGATAGCTGGCGGGGGTCTTGTCGCCATTGCCCACCGCGTCGCGGGCGGCGACCCTGACGGTGTGCCAACCAAGCGGAAAACGCCGAACCAGCCGGGTGCGACACGGACGGAAGGGCCCGCCGTCGATGCGACAGGCAAAAGAGGCGCCGGGCTCATTGGAGCCAAAGAGGAAGACGACCCTGGCCCGGCGATGAAAGGTCCGCACCACCTTGGTCGGTCGCCGCCGGAAGAACGTGCGAGGCCTGGAGACGCTCGCTGGCTGCGTCACTTGCGGCTGTGGAGGCGGGGTCGGCTGAGTTTCGGCCGGTTGTTGCGGTTGGACGTGGCCCGGTTCGCGGGGAGGCAGGCAGGGCCCCGGAGGCGGCGGTTCGGCAACTTCCGCGCCGGGATTGCTGGGAACGACGCCAAGTTCTTCGATCGCCCCCACCGCGTCGATCAGTCCCGCCCCAATCGCCGTCGGCGGAAAGAGGCCCACCGGGCGCGCCGATTTCTCCATCGCTTCCTCGATTTCGACGTTGGTCGCACCCGCTGCGGCCTCGCGCTCGAGCGCCGCCACGGCGGCGGCGTGGGGGGCCGACGCAGACGTCCCGAAGAACCTCCACGCGTCTTCTTCGCAGCTGCCGAAGAAGGTGTTGGCACCGCCGTCGGTCGCGACTACGTCGGGCTTGTCGAGCAACTGCGGACTGCCCAGCGGGGGCGCCGCCACAGCGTCGCTCACCGGCCCGAAGTAGTGGGTGACCGGGCCCCGCGAGGAGTAGACCTCCGGAACCCCGTCGTTGTCGTAAGGCACCGCGCCGACGCTGATCGCGCCTTCGGAGCCGTTGTGCCCGAAGATCGTCGGCCCGACCACGTCTCCGCCCGCGCTGGTTTCGTACTCGGTTGCGGTCACGCCGCCGCCGTTCTGCATCAACGCAAACTTCAGCCGGGGATCGCCCGAGCCGGCAAAGCGGTTGATGACGAGCCAGACGTTGGCGGCGGCGCCAGTTTCGTTTTCCCAGGAAACGAGCTCGAAGGGCTTCTTGGATTCGAGCACGTTGTCGGCAAAGCTGGCGCTGACCACCGAACCTTTCGGGCCCAGCAGAAAGGCGTCGAGATCGGTTTCGACCCCTTCCCAAGGTTCCGCCCACTGCAGGTCGGCGATCAACGTCGCCTGGTTTGAGACCGTGATCCGGAAGGCCCCGTCGACTCCGCCGTCGGGATCGAAGTCCATGCAATGCGCGGGATCGAGCCCCGGTTCCCCTTCCGCTTCAAGCGATTCGGAGAACGCCACGACGGCGGCCGGACACCCACCCGCATCGCGGTATTCCGGCGCTTCCCACGAGGCGATGTTCCTGCCACCGTTCTTCAGGTTGTTGTTGCCCGCCGACGAGAAGTAGCTGACGCCGGCTTCGGTCGCTTTCTTCACCGCGACCCCCACCGGGCCTTCCTGGAAGAAGGGCTCTTCGAAATAGGAGACGTCGTCGGCGATCACATCGGCGCCCGCTTCAGTCAGCGCCCCGATGTTGCCGGCGAAGCTCGTCAGGCTCTTGAAGGCGGTGGCGAACGAAAGATCGGCGCCCGGCGCGAGGTCGTGCACGATCTGAACCATCGCGCGGCCCTCGTCCTCGCCTTTTTTTTCAGAGTCGTCGAGGACTTCGACGGGCGTTTCGCGCCCACACGGATTGCCGATACCAGGGAGGTCTCCACTCGCCGTGTCTTCGGCCGCACCGGTGGGGGTGAAGGCATCGCGGTCGAACGAATCGGAGAGGACGCCGACCCTCACCCCGCTCCCATCGACCCCGAATTCGGCGCGAGCCTGGGCGGCGCGCACCTGCGCGTCGCCCTCAGAGGTCTCGGATCCAAAGCACGACGGGGTGACGGCCGCCGGCACCGGATCGCCGGCGCCAGCGACGATCGGAGTGAAGACCTCGGTGACCGCGGCAACGCGGGGTACGCGCGCGAGCTGCCGAAGCTGATCCGGCCTGACCGCCGCGGTGACGACCTTGTAGCGCGGGCTGACGTCGACCACCTTCGCCCCGGCTTCTCGCAGCTCCGTGGCACCCGCCGCCGGCCCCCGCTTGAAGCGAACTTCCGTGAGGACGCGATCCCCTTCGCGCAGCAGGCTCCCGGGACCGCTGACCGGGACGCCGAGGTGCCTGGCCTGTGCCTTCTGGGAGCCCGAGCGCACCGCCGGCTTCGCCAGCAGCGAAAGGCGCGGCGAGAGGGGGCCCCGCTTGGAGACCTCACCCATCGCGGGCGCTGGGGCCGACGCGACGAGCATGCTCGCCAGGAGGGCGATTGCAACGCGACCCGCCAGGTCGCGAGAACTGTGCGCGCGCATCATTCAGGTCAAGGTATCGACTGGTTTCCTCGTCTCCTCAAACACGCCTGGACGGCGATCCGAGCGGCGCGCTCCCGGCACCCATCCTTGCTACGGTCCCCGGCGTTAGGTCGGATGGATATCCGGCAAAAAGTCGTGTCTAGCGCTCGCGTCGTTGCTTTACCCAAGAAGCCTCCGCGTTCGCAGCACATCGAGTGGAGGCAATAAATGCCGACTGGAACAGTCAAGTGGTTCAGCGACGACAAGGGCTACGGGTTCATCACGCCCGATGACGGCTCGAAGGACGTCTTCGTCCATCACAGCGCCATCCTCGGCGAGGGCTTCAAGACCCTGGCGGAGGGTGCCAAGGTGACCTACGAGTCCGAGGAAGGCCCCAAGGGCCCGGCCGCAGCGAGCGTCCAGCAGACCTCGTAGTCGCGCCCCCAGCTTGAGCAGTGAAGGGCCCGCGCAGGCGGGCCCTTCTTGTGCTTCCAACCCTGCTGACTTCGCGGTTATGACTCCGTATGCACCCATAACCACGAAGTCAGCGAAAAAGGTGAGCGCCGCATGACCACCCGAGACGATCTCCGCAACATCGCCATAGTCGCCCACGTCGACCACGGCAAGACGACGCTGGTCGACGCGATGCTCTGGCAGTCCGGCGCCTTCCGCAAGGGCCAGGACGTGGCCGAGCGGGTGATGGACTCGATGGATCTCGAGCGTGAGAAGGGGATCACGATCCTCGCCAAGAACACCGCCGTCAACCACGAGGGCGTCAAGCTGAACATCGTCGACACACCCGGCCACGCCGACTTCGGCGGCGAGGTCGAGCGCGGCCTGACCATGGTTGACGGCGTCCTGCTGCTGGTCGACGCCTCCGAGGGCCCCCTCCCCCAGACGCGCTTCGTCCTGCGCAAGGCGCTCGAGGCGAGGCTGCCGGTGATCCTGGTCGTCAACAAGGTCGACCGCCCCGACGCCCGCATCGGCGAGGTCGTCGACGAGGTCTACGAGCTCTTCCTCGACCTCGGCGCCGACGACGAGCAGATCGACTTCCCGATCGTCTACACCAACGCCAAGGCGGGCTGGGCCTCGCTCGAGGAGGGCATCGAGGGCAGCGACCTCTCGCCGCTGCTCGACCTGATGCTGGCGAGGATCCCGGCGCCCGAGCACGACCCCGAGCACCCGCTGCAGGCGCACGTGACCAACCTCGATGCCTCGCCCTACGTCGGCCGCCTGGCGCTCTGCCGCGTCCGCCACGGCACGATCCGGGCTGGCCAGCAGATCGCCTGGTGCCGTGCCGACGGTTCGATCGAGCGCGCCACCGTCTCCGAGCTCTACGTCACCGAGGCGCTCGAGCGCACCGCCGCCGAGGAGGCGGGCCCCGGCGAGATCATCGCCGTCGCCGGATTGCCCGAGGTGACGATCGGCGAGACGCTCGCCGATCTGGACGACCCGCGACCGCTGCCGGTGATCACGGTCGACGAGCCGTCGCTCTCGATGGTGCTCGGGGTCAACACCTCGCCCCTGGCCGGCGAAGAGGGCGACAAGCTGACCGCGCGCCAGATCCGCGCCCGCCTCGACGCCGAGCTGGTCGGCAACGTCTCGATCCGGGTCGAGGACACCGACCGGCCCGATGCCTGGGAGGTGCAGGGTCGCGGAGAGCTGCAACTGGTCGTGCTGATCGAGCTGATGCGACGCGAGGGCTTCGAGCTGACCGCCGGCCAGCCGCGGGTGCTCATCCGCGAGATCGACGGCAAGAAATGCGAGCCGGTGGAACGGCTCTCGATCGACGTGCCCGAGGAGCACGTCGGTGGGGTCACCCAGCTCCTCGCCGGCCGCAAGGGGCGGCTCGAGCAGATGGTCAACCACGAAACCGGCTGGGTGCGGATGGAGTACCTGGTGCCGGCCCGCGGCCTGATCGGCCTGCGTACCGAGTTCCTCACCGAGACCCGCGGCACCGGCGTCATGCACCATGTCTTCGAGGGCTGGGAGCGCTGGGCCGGCGACCTGCGCCTGCGCCCCACCGGCTCGATCGTCGCCGACCGCCGCGGCAAGTCGGCCGGCTACGCCCTGATCGGCCTGCAGGACCGGGGCACGCTCTTCATCGGCCCCGGCGAGGAGGTCTACGAGGGCATGATCATCGGCGAGAACGCCCGCGCCGAGGACATGGACGTCAACGCGACCAAGGAGAAGCAGCAGACCAACATGCGCGCCGCCAGCGCCGAGGTGCTGGAGCGGATGGCGCCACCCAAACGCCTCTCGCTGGAAGCCGCGGTCGAGTTCCTGCGCGAGGACGAGTGCGTCGAAGTGACCCCCGAGTCGGTGCGCCTGCGCAAGCTCGAGCTGGACAAGCTGAGGCGGCAGAAGGCGGCACGGCAGGGGTCGCGGGTTGCTTAGGCGGGGTTGGGTGAACCCCGTGCTACCCCCCGGGGGTCTCGGGCCTCCTGTGGGGGAATTGATGTCGCACGCCCGCGCGCAGCGCGGGCTTGGCGACGATCTATGAGCGCGCCCTGCGGGCGCGCTTAGAACCACGAGTGCAGCGGCCGCTTCGCGACAGTCCCCCACAGGA